>JAJFUE010000049.1 GCA_021372575.1 bacterium
TTTGAACCGCGTAGCGGTTCGATCTCAAAGCCGTGGGTTGGTTTGGAGAACTTGTTCGACAAACCCACCCACGGTCAGATTGGGTAATATCCGGAACCGATTTATCGGTTCGATCATCGATTTATCGCCTTTGTTTCATTCGATCAGCATTGCGTCGCCGTAGCTGTAGAAGCGGTATTCGGCCGCGATCGCTTCATGGTAGGCGTTCAGGATCGTTTCGCGGCCGGCGAACGCCGCGACCAGCACGAGCAACGTCGATCCCGGCAAATGAAAATTCGTCACCATCGCGCCGACGGCCTTGAACTCGAAACCGGGGCTGATGAACAGGTTCGTCGAGGCGCGCCCCGCACGGATCTCGCCGTGGGCCGCCATTGAAGACTCAAGCGTCCGAATCGCTGTCGTGCCGACGGCCACCACGCGGCGGTTCGGATCGAGCCGCGCGGCCTCGATCGCCGCCGCGTTCTCCGCGTCGATCTCGTAGTCTTCCGAATGCATCACGTGCGCGTCGATGTCGTCCTCCTCGATCGGCTCGAACGTGCCGATGCCGACGTGGAGCGTGACGCGGCGGATCTCGATCCCGCGCGCTTCGAGCTCGCGCATCAATTCGGGGGTGAAATGCAGGCCAGCCGTCGGCGCGGCGATCGAGCCGTGCTCGCGGGCATACACGGTCTGGTAGCGTTCGATATCTTCCGCGCCCGCGTGCAGCGATTCGCCGCGCGCCTGCCGCTCGCGCAGGATGTAAGGCGGCAGCGGCATCTCGCCGGCGCGGTTCAGAAAATCCTCGACCGCGCCGCTGACATGAAACCGAACCAGCCGCGAGCGCCCTTCGCCGCCGACGACTTCGGCCTCGCCGCCTCCGGCGAGCTTGAGCCGCGTGCCCGCCGCGAGCTTGCGCGCCGGCCGCGCGAGCGCCTCCCACACGCCTTCGCCGCGCGGGCCGATCAGGAGCAGCTCGGCCCGGCCGCCGCCGGGACGCTCGGCCCACACGCGCGCCGGCAGCACGCGGCTGTCGTTGATCACGAGGCAATCGCCCGGCCTGAGCAGCGCCGGCAAATCGGAAAAGACATGATGCGCGAGCGTTCTCTCCCCGCGGTTCAAATGCAGCAGCCGCGAAGCGTCGCGCCGCTCCGCCGGATGCGTCGCGATCAAACGCGGCGGAAGCTCGTATTGAAAATCGGAGAGGTGAAGAGGTGCGGGCATGAGGGAGTTTTATCGCAGAGGTGCAGAGTATGGCGGAGATGCCGAGTAAGTTCACATCACATTCAAACTTTACGCCAAGACGCCAAGGACGCCAAGAAATGTCTTGCCCTTCCAATTCAAACTCATATTTGATCAACTTCTCCGTGTCTCAGTGGTTCAAATTTCAGGACTGACCACCCGTTGCGACCCTGATATGATGAGCACGCGGCGGGAGGCCCGCTTTGATGGCCCGTTCGGCGATGCTCGGATTTCTCAATCCTTCCAAGTGGATCGGCGGTTTGCGTCGGCGCGGGGTGAAGGGCGCGCTGCTGCATGCGCTGCGGCGGACCGGCGCGGCGACCGGGCGCGCCATGGTTGGGCCGGCGTCGATCCGCATCAACCCAATGGGCACGATCTGCAACCACGCGTGCCCGATGTGCTGGATCAGGCACACGCCGCCCGAGCAGATCGCGCGCCAGAAAAAGGACGACCTCGAGCGCGCGATGCGCCTCGCCGACTACGAGGCGCTGTTTCGCGGCATGCCGCCGGGGCTCGAGGAGGTCAACGTCGTCGGGGGAGGCGAGCCGCTCGTCCACCCCGAGGCGCTCGGCATTCTGGAGTCGATCAAGGCCCGCGGCTGGCGCGGCTCGATCATCACCAACGGCACGCTCCTCAAGGAGCCCATTGCAAGAAGGTTGGTCGAAATCGGCTGGGACCAGGTGCGCGTGTCGGTCCACGCCGGCGACCGCGAGACCTATCGCCTCGTTCAGGGCGTCGATCATTACGACACGCTGATCCGGAATCTGAAAACCTTAAGCCGGTTGCGGCGCGAGAGCGGCGGCGCCCGGCCGCAGCTGATCATTTTTCATGTCATCCAGCGGGCGAACATCGATTCAATCGACCGGCTGTTCGCGATGGCCGCCGACGTCGGCGCCGACGAGATCGTGTTCGAGAAACTCATCACCTACGAACCCGGCGAGAGCCTGAGCGAGGCCGAACTCAGCCGCGCGATCGAATCGCTCGCGAATTTCGACGCAGGGTTTGCAATCCCGTGGAACCGCGAGTCGATTCTCGCGGACCTGAATGCCGAGCGGACGCTGCTGAGCCCCGGCACGGGCACGTTCCGGCCCGCCAATCGTTGTTCGGTCGGTTTCGACCAGGCGTTCATCACCTCGATGGGCGACGTGCTGCCGTGCTGTTTCAGCAACGAGCTGATGGGCAACGTGCGGCAGCAAGCGTTCAACCAAATCTGGAAAAGCAAGGCGTATTGCGATTTCCGCCGCCGCCTGATCAACGGCAAGTTTCCCCGCTACTGCATCGACACCCGCTGCGCGATGAAGGACGTCCTGCACGACTAACCCAGGCAAAAGGATGAACTTTGATTTACGACGAACTCATCGAAACGTTGCGCGCGAGCGTGGAAAGCTGGGGCGTCGTGCCGTACGTGACCGGGTGCGCCGACGACACGCGCGATCCGTTTCAGGTTTTGATCTCGACGATCCTCAGCCTTCGCACGCGCGACGCCGCGACGCAGCAGGCCTCGGACGCGTTGTTCAAGATCGCCAAAACGCCGCGCGAAATGATGAAGCTGCCGGTTGAAAGCATCGCCGAGGCGATCCAGCCCGCGATGTATTACAACAACAAGGCGCGGACGATCCGCGAGATCAGCCGCACGCTTGTCGAAGACTACGGCGGTCGCGTCCCGGACGAAATCGCCGAGCTGCTCAAGCTCAAGGGCGTGGGGCGCAAGACGGCCAACCTCGTCGTCACGCTGGCCTATAACAAGCCGGGCATCTGCGTCGATACGCACGTGCACCGCATCAGCAACCGGTTGTGGGCGATCGATACGAAGAACCCCGAACAGACCGAGATGTGGCTGCGCAAGAACCTGCCCGGGAAATACTGGATCCCGATCAACACGTGGATGGTCGTGTTTGGGCAGAAGATGTGCCAGCCGGTGTCGCCGTGGTGCTCGCAGTGCCCACTGACCAAGTGGTGCAAACGCCACGGCGTGGCGCGTTCACGGTGAAAAACCGTTCATTTGTCGTGCAACCGCATGAAAATTTTGGCTTTGCTGTGGAGTTTGTCGTGCCGATACGTATGATGGAGTGGTGGGCTCCGCTGATCCGGAACGAAATTTCCGGCAGTCAATCGTGCCTGACGAGGACAGCTGTGGCCTTAACTAAATTCGGGCCGGCCCTGACGCAGATCGTCGTGGACCTGGCCGACATGAAAACCTCGAACAACACGGCGGCCGTGATCGGCACGGGCGGCCTGGGCGCCGGCATGGGGCTGACGATTTACGACCCCGAGCTGCATGTCGGCGGCGTGCTGCATTTCATGCTTCCCAACTCGATGCTCAACCGCCAGAAGGCGCTGGCGAACCCATATATTTTCGCCGACACCGGGATCCCGATGCTGTTTCGGCGCACCTACAAGCTGGGCGCCGTCAAGGAGCGGCTGGTGTGCAAGGCGGCCGGCGGTGGCGAAACGATCAACGGCGGATTCAACGTCGGATCGGAAAACATTGATGCGATCCATAAAATTTTGGCAGCCAACGGAGTCAAGCTGGCCGGCGAATGCTTCGGCGGGACGGCCTCGATGAGCATTTGCCTGAACCTGTCGAACGGCCAGGTCCGCGCGGTCAAATCCAACGGAGAAGAAGTCACCCTATGATCGACCTGGAAAAACTTGTCAGCCGCATCGAGGATATTCCGGCGCTGCCGGACATCGTGGTCAAGCTCCTGCACGCCAGCCGCGACCCCAACGTCTCGACGCGCGAAATGGTCGAGCTGATCAAGCACGACCCCGCGCTCACGATCAAGGTCCTGCGCCTGTGCAACTCGACCTATTACGGCCTGCCGCGCAAAATCAATTCGATCCAGGAAGCCCTTGTCTATATCGGCACCGACACGCTCGTGAACTTCGTCCTCGCCGGCTGCCTCTCCAGTTTCTACCAACAGGCGCAGGGCGGTTACGGCCTCGAAAAAGGCGAGCTGTGGCGCCATAGCGTCGGCTGCGCGATCGCCAGCCAGCGCATCGCCGCGCACTCGTCCGAGGACGTCTCGGGCCAGGCCTTCACCGCCGGCCTGCTGCACGACATCGGCAAGATCATCCTGAATTCGTATGTCGATAAGGAGCTGCCGTCGATCCTCAAGATCGTCGAGGCCGAGCAGCTTTCGTTCTGTGAGGCGGAGCGTCGCGTGCTCGGGTTCTCGAACACCGAGGCCGGTACGCACGTCGCGCGCCACTGGAACCTGCCCGAGCCGCTCATCGAGGCGATCTCGTTCCACCAGGAACCGACGCGCGCCAAGCTCGCGCCGCGCCTCGTGTCGCAGGTGCACTTGGGCAACATCATCTGCATCAGCTTCGGCATCGGCGTCGGCACCGACGGCCTGGCCTACACGTTCCA
>JAJFUE010000059.1 GCA_021372575.1 bacterium
AACATACAATCCCTTGCGACCCTGTCTGCGCGGACCCCTACAAGAGGATCGAACTCGTGGACGCTTGGAACCATTCATTCCGAACCAATGTTGAGCATTATCAATAAGCGCGATGCCTCCCAGGACTTGATGGGTGCTTAAGGTTCGCGCACCCGTTTCTCACACAAAAATCAGACAATCAACGGACCTTCCGGGTCATAGCCGGCTTTGGCGCCTATATGCTCAACGCGCCGTTGCCAATTCGAACCCAGAAAATAAAACCGAAGACTGTCGGTCTGCGGATCGATCAACCCGATCAATCGAGCACGCAGCATCGTCCATTGCGCCGGTTCCAACAAACATTCGAACACCGAAAATTGAACGCGCTGGCCGCAGTCCACACATGCTTTGGAGACCTGTCGCAGCCGCTTTCGTCCGGCAACGGTCTCGGTATTTACGTCATAGCTCACGACCACCAGCATACGCATCAGCCTTTCCCCGCGCGCTCAAGAAGATTCCGCCTGAAGGCGGGACTACAAACAACACGTAACATCCCCTCACTTCCAGATCATCGGCGGGTAGGCGTCCAAGTCGCCCCGCAGATGCCTCGACAGCAGCAGCGCCTGGGCATGCGGCACCAAACCAATCGGGATCGTCTCTTCGAGAAACGGATGACGGATTTCATCCTGTTTGCGCCGCTGCCAGGCAAGTAGGACCTCTTTGCGTATGGTGTCGTGCATCCGAACCTCGCCGCTCTCACCGATTGAGAAATCCGACGGCTTCACCTGCTGGCGATTAATAAGTGTTAGTACAAGCCGATCGGCGAGCGGTGCACGAAGCTCCTCCATCAAATCCAGCGCCAGACTGGGGCGGCCGGGCCGAAGCCGATGCAAGAATCCGACTTGCGGATCGATGCCAACCCCTTCGAGCGCGGCTCGAACATCGTGGGCCAGCATCGTGTAGAGGAACGACAGAAGGGCGTTGACCGGATCGAGCGGTGGCCGGCGGCTACGAACAGTAAAAGAAAAGGCATCTTTTTGCGACACGATGAGATAATCAAAAACACCAAAATACGTCCGCGCGGCATCACCTTCCAGACCGCGAATATCGTCGAGCGGCAATTGCGGTGCGTGTTTCCGGGCGATCTGGCCGAGCTGTCTGGCGGCGTTGGTTAATGGTAGCCGAACTGGCGAATCGAGGGGTGTCTCTCGCGCCGCCCGTAATAAAACGGCGCGGGAATTGATGGTTTTTGCCGCGACAATGGAACGTGCGATCGAAGCGGATGCGGCAGGATCGGCAGCGCGTCGGTATTGCTCCACCCTGAGTAGCACATTGCCGCTGACGGGACCCTCAACTCGCGCCATGAACCGACCATTCTCGGCAAAGAATGCAAGCACAACGCCATGCTCGCCGCAAAGCTGCATCAGCTGCGGACTGGCGTTCACGACGCCGAAGCAAACCACCGATCCCAGTGTGTGGATCGGCACACGGAGGCGAGTCTCCTGCTCGACACGCACGAGCAGGTTGTCGCCTTCGCGCGCCAGATAAGCACCCTGGGTCGTGACAAAGAGGGTGTTTAGCAGGCGTTTCATGGGTCTTCACGCTCCAATTCTTCGAGCTCACGAGCAAGGTAGCGCGAGGCATCGCGGCGCGAAGCGGTTTTCTCGGGGCGACAAACATCCAATAGCGAACACGACTTGCACTTTCTGGATTCGTAAACGGCCGCTGGGGTTGCGCCTGTTTCGAAAAGAGAGTGCACACGACCGGCCAGAAACTCGGTCAGGTCGCGCAGCGTGCGATCGAACGCGACCTCTTTGCGATGCTTGATTTGGCCGTAGAACAGCGCTCCGGACTGGATCGTGATGCCCAGCATTTCCTCGAGGCACATCGCCTGCGCGCAAATCTGGATTTCATCGCAGCGGTTGGCCTTGGGCCGACCGTGCTTGTATTCGACGGGAAACGGGCGCCACAGCCCACGCCGACCAGGCAAGGATGTGGCAAGGGTCGGCGGGCCGGTTTCAGCCGCCGAGTCCACCCGGTGGAACTCGACGACATCGGCCACGCCCGCCAGCCCGAGCCTGAGCGACCGAAGCCGCACGGCGCGTGCCGTCAACACGCCGCCGCGCAGCTCGGATCCACCCTCGTGAGCGCGGTCATGCAGCACCCGGCCTTCGGCGGTCAGCGGGTTTTCGCTCCAAACTTGCTCGATATGGATCAATCCCCACTGCCGCTCGCAAAAAGCCAGGTGCTGCAGACCGGACAAGGGCAACAGATCGTCTTCGGCATATGGCATTCCACATCACCGACGCAGGAGTTTCGGTCACAGAAGTTCGTGGATCGTGATGCCCGACGGCAGATTGTCACGATCGATCGTCACTTCATAGTCTTCAAAGGCGCGGGCTGGCGGGCAATTCGCATCCGATCCGTTTCCGTTGCCCGAACGCTGAACGGCAACCCGCTTGAACAGGGCGTGGGCGGGGGCATTGCCCAGCGTGCTCTCATGTTCGAAAACGATGAGTTTGCGCGAGGCCATTTCGCCGCGGGCTGCCGATCGGTCAATCTCGAACATTCCCTTTAGCGAATCCCACAGGAGCGCCAGGTCGGCGTCGTTGAAGCCGGTGTCAGCGGCCAGGTGCGGCGAAACGAAGCCGTGCGTCTCGTAAAGCGCGTAAGGGACGATTTCCTTGCGCCCCATCGTGCGTTCTTTCTCCAAGTCCCTTTCATTGGTGACGGCCATGCGCGTCAGTGCCTGCTCCAAAGCAGTAATCGGCTCGACAGAACTGGCGAACGCAAACTGCACGGGGCCGCGGACCTGACCGCAATTAATCTCGGTGGACATCACCGCGCCGAACATGCGGATATCAAAGAAGGTCTGGCACATCCAGCCGCGCGCCAAATCGACCTGGCCGGCCTTCTCCTTCCCCTTGGCATCGGGTTTGAGCTCGAGCGCATCGTAGGCCTTCGGGTGTTGCTGGTTGAGTACGGCCTTTTCCTTGACGTAAATGTCGTATCCGGGTAGTGGTGCGCCCGAGGCATAACGGCGCGCGATTGTCACGTAATTGCGAATCTTCCGCTTCAGGCAGACGTCGCTGACGAGCCCATGGCCGGTTTCGGGATCGATCCGGGGAGAATTGCCGGCATCCGGATCGCCATTGGGGTTCCCGTTTTTGACATCGAACAACAACACGAAATCGTAACGATGAGAGATCGGTTGCGACATTGGACTTTTCTCCTGTGTTTTTGAATATGTTTCGATTATTTCGATGCGGTAACTACCGATTTTGCATCGGCCGACCATATATACGCACGCGGGGCGGCCGGATACTCCGCTTCCCATGCGGCGCGTTCGTCTTTGTTCATCCAGAGCCACTTGCGCATATGGTGATAACCAAGAATGAACAGGCCCTGATTCTCCAGCGACAGCGAGGATGGGAAACCGTTATTCTTCGGATCGAATGGATCGGCCAACGTATCGATTAAACGCTCGAGCAGGAAGGCAATGCCGCCCTTGCCCGTTTCGTCCTTTGCTTTACTGGCGTGATGGCGGGCGTTTTTGAGGAGTCGTGAGAAGACCGACTTTGGGCATGCCGACGCACCACTAAAATACCGGTCTACAACGGATGCGTTCACATCGCCCAAGGCTTCCTGCTGGAGACGTTCGAGCACAGCCATGAGTTTACCCAGCAAATAGCCAGGCCTGTCTTGCATTTGGTTGTCCATGGGATTCATTTCAGGTTTTATCTCCTTTAAATGAATGTGTTGTGAGTTGCGGCGGAAAACCGCCTTGAGCAGCGCAGCACGGGCGTCCTTCCTCTGAAGCGCTGGCCAGTCGTCCTGGCCCATTTCAGCCCGATGGCGTTCAACCGCTCTCGCGAGCACTGTCTCTGGGAGAGGCAATCCCTCCAAAGCCGAGCGCGCCAGGGCCGCCGTCAGGTTGGCGGGTATCTGTGAGCTGTCGCCTAGCGGCGCTATCGATTCCAGAAGCGATCGCATCGAAAACGCCGGCGGATGATGCCCATTTTTCGGAAGCGGAGCGTTGCGAACGATGGTCAGGTCATCGAACCACCGAGCCAACCGAGCCAGCACCCGACTCACAGTCGTTTCGATCCAGCCGCGAACGATCGCCCGGCCTTGAGAGCCCGAGAGCACGAGTGCGTAAAAAGCGCTCGGGTTTTCAATCAGGGGAGGTTTGCCATTCCAGATCGAGCGGTACATTTCTTCGACTTCTTCGGGATGCACTTCAAAAAGGGCGCCAAAGGAAGAACAGAGGTGGTCGTCCCCGGAATCCGCAGCCCAATAAGCGACGACAGTATCGGCCGAGAGCCGCAAATTGCGCCGGGGCAGGGTTACGCCCTGCTCCATGGGGTCGGGATAGGCCGGGTCCATCAACCTGTTGAGCGCTGTTCCGCAAGCCTCGGCAGCCGGGCGGGAGATGGGAGCATTCGCGCCGCTCTTCCAGCCCTGCGAGTCAAATGCACTTGCGTTGAATGAAACGAGCGATACACCGCTGGTGGTCCCACCCGGCACTCGTTTTGTCCCTGGGAACAAATCGACCGGGACGCAGGGCTCACCCGTGATCAGGCATTCATGCGTGTACCCATTCGATTGAACGCCATCGCCACGTTGGGCGTGCCAGTATTCACGGAAGGCCGGCCGATCCGTGACCAGAATTTCGACGTCGGGCGTATAGAGAAATCCAAACAGATCGCTTGTTCCGACGTCGTGTGCCAGTTCCACCGTCTGCTGACCGGATTCCAAATCCTCTAGCAGCTTTAAAATCGCCCCGATCGCTTCGTCCTGAGTGGCGGCGTAACAGTCGGCGACACGCTGTTTGAAGAGTGCACAGCGATCCTTACTGCGGCGGCCGGGCTTGAAACCAGCCGCCGGATCGATTCCGAAGATGTATTCGGCTTTGTCATGGAGCAGAAAGGCCCGATCGCCACTTGTGCGTGCGCCTTCTCGCGGCAGTGGATATGGCTTTGGTTTAGGCTTGATGCTGCGCTTGCGTTTAGAGTCAGCAGCTTCAACGGTGGGCGCTTGCCGCCAGTCATGAATCTTAATCAACCGACCTTCGGGATTGACCTCAATAACCCAGCATAGCGGTTTTGGCTCAAAATCCGGGTCGGCCACGAGGTTTTCACGTTGGGCCAGAGCGTAAAGGGCTTGCAGGATCATGGCGCGACTCCTTTGGCGACGGCCGACTGCTCCCGCCAGAGCCTCAATGCCTCACGTGGATCCGCGGGCACGTTCAAGACCCCCGATTCCAGCCTGGCCGGGAAGAAGATCGGCCGGTTGCCCGATAGACCGTCGAACTCGATGTCCCACAACATCAGTCCCAAGTCCCGGTCGTCATCGATTGCCTGCGGTGGTGGATCGGTCACCGGTTCCACCTCGGCAATGAACTCGCGGCAGCCGAGATAGGGTTGATGATAATGCTGGCCCTTCTCCAGCCGCCGTGTGAACATCTCGACGAACTTGGTCACATTGTCTTCCGGTCCGGCCTTGGGAGTCATCTCGAACCACGCATCGATCAGATAATCCACACCGGAGAGGGCGATCGTGTTGCGCTGGGCACGGTCATCGTCCGCGAACAGGACAGGCGCCACGCCACCATGTTCGACAATGGCTTTCGCCGGCGTGCTGGCCCGGTTGTTGACCTCGTTGCGCCGGAACGCCATGAACGAGATTTCCTTGAGGACATGAATGCGCGCGATGTGCCATCGGATGGCCGGCTTCCAAAGGATCGCCTCAAGCAGTCCCCGCGCCGCCGACGGCGTCATGACCGGATAGCTGACGCGCTCGACTTTCAGCTCGGGCCGGGTAAAACAAGCGAGCGGCCCACTCGCTCGAACACGCAAAACGGGACTTCGTGTGGATGCCATAAATCTTTATTCCTTTTCTGATATACGCGGGAGGGCAGTGGATATAACTGCCCTCCCCATATCGCTCAACGCACACCACAAACAGGATTGAAGATCGCACGAAGCTGAGCTTCGATGATCATTCGATCCTGCTCGTTGCAATAATATACAGCCACATACAGACCCTGTTTGTTATTACGTTTCCAACAATCAATTCGGTCATGGTTCTCGACGCGTTCGCGAACGTTTTCACTTTCACCGATGTCCAACAGCTTGTAACGCTTTTCAACTTCGAGCGTTAGGATGGCGTAAACGCCGGATGCATTCTTGATACGCCATGTCTCGTCAAACAAGAATGGTCCTTCAAACGCGTAAGAGTCAATCGTGATACTCATGTTGTATCCTTGATGCAAAGGTTTTCGGCATCTAAAGTAGCCGGAGCATCCGAAAATAGGCTGTTTTAATTTGACCGCAAGGCAACATTTAAGGATTCTTGAGTTGTACACAAGTGGGTGCCTATCTGGATGCTCAAATCCTCAGGTGCTCGCGGTAACCTTGGGTGTGCCAGCCCAAGGATTTTAAAGGCTTGGTTGTTGTTGCACCAACAATCGGGCCTTTTTATTTATTCCTATGCACAACCCCTCCCGATCAATTATGACTTGGAATATTATTGTCAGATGGCGGTTAAGTCAAGAATAATATTCATTGCAAATGTAAGAGTAAATATTTATATTTATTTTTTGCGTTCGCTCTTCTGGGAGCGTGGATTGAAATATTGCAAATGTTAGAGTTGTATGCATCCTATGATGGGGGTGTCTTCCAAGGCACCCCTTTTCATTTGTCACAGAATAGCGCACTTGGGTTTGCGACAGGCTCATCACCGTCAAATAATCCAAAAACCTGATCATAAATCTGGGTATAGCAAGATTGAAGAGTATAAATGCCGGTCGAACGCTCCTCGAAGCCCGTTACTTCCGTGATCACATTGTTCTTCAGCCATTTATCGAATACCTGATGATAGACTTTCACCGTGAATGGCTGAACCGCCCTGAGTGCGTCCCTTGAAGGCCCTTCGGCTTGAAGCCGCAACAGAGCCGACTTGCCCTTTTCGCCCCAGCCGACGACAACCGTTTCCGAGAAATCATCGATCATCCGGAACAAGCGGCCGACCGCGGCAAAATTAAAAATGGCCCGCTCGCGCTGGATGTTCTTGCCGTCAAGATCGCCGCTAACATACAGCCTTCTGAAGTATTCCTCGATCTTTTCGGCGACGCCGGCGTCATCCTCGCCCAATGAGCCTCCATTGGCGTTCAGCATGGCCAGGACCGAATCCAAAGCTTTTCGCGGCGTCCCGGACGGCGGCGGCGTTGGCGCCCGAAAAACCACAACACGGCCGGGGCCCGGGAGCTTGCCCTCGCGATTGCACCGGCCCGCCGCCTGTACCATCGAATCCAATCCGCCCAGGGCCCGCCAAACGACAGGAAAATCCAGGTCCACACCCGCTTCAACAAGTTGCGTGCTCACCAGGCGGCATGGGCCGCCGCCCTTCAGTGCATCGCCGATCTCTTGCAGTCGCTGGGTGCGGTGCGCCGGGCACATGAGGGCGGAAAGGTGGAACACCGGATCGCGCTCGGATACACGTTCCTTGACCATTTGGGCCAATTTACGCGCGTCTGCGCGTCGATGCACGATCGCCATCGAGCGAGCATTCTCGGGACGCGCCAAAACGTCGGCCAATTGTTCCCATTCGATGGCAGACGCATCCGGATTGGGCCACTCATACCGCACGCGTGAAAGTCGCCTCGCCAGACCCGTATCCTTGACCGTCAAGTTTTCCGGCGCGATGATCGGTCGTATTTGTTCCAGGCCTTGTGGGAGACGATCGCGTTTTTGCAAAGCCGGCGGCGTGGCCGTTGAAAGCACGACGGTTGACCCATAATGCGCCGCCAGTTCGCGGAGTGCGTCCAAAATGGGCAAAAGAAGCTCGGGCGGCAGCGTTTGGACCTCGTCCAGGATCACAACCGACCGGGCAATGTTGTGAATCTTGCGTGCCCGGCCAGGATGGTTCGTAAAAAGCGACTCAAAGAATTGAACCGTGGTTGTAACGATGACCGGAGCATCCCAGTTTTCAGCGGCCAGTTCCTCGCGCATGGCCGATTCCTCGCCATATCGCTCGCGCTGGCGTTCCGGGTCAAGATTGCTGTGGTGCTCGACCACGTTCTCCGCACCCAACGTGCTACGATAAACGGCGGCGTTCTGCTCAATGATGCTGGTGAAGGGGATAACGACGATGACGCGATCGAGGCCGTGGCGTTCAGCATGACGCAGGGCAAAACTCATTGCGGAGAGGGTCTTGCCTCCGCCCGTGGGAACGGTCAGCGAAAAAAGGCCGTGCGGTTCGTTTGCCGCATCTCGGCAGGCTTGCAGGACGATGGCGCGTGCATGATTTACTGGCCGCGCGCGATCCTCCTCGGTCAGTTCAGCTACCTTAGCGTTGATGGCTTCATCCAAACGCGTACGCAGATCCGGGATCAGAGCGTATTTTCTACGCAGGGCAGCTTTTGTGGGCTCGCCCGCCGCCTCGCTGTCCAACCAGTCCGCATCGACTAAAGCCGAGAAAAGAAAACGGACCCAGAATTCTCTAGACCGGAGGGCTTCATTGCCAACAGCGCTCGTTTTCGATAGTTGGAAAAACGTTGGCAATCCATCCGGCAACGGTGCGTTGACAATCTCAGGCTGGATCACATCGCGAATGGAGTCCAAAATCGCACGGTTCAGCTCAAGACGTTCGCGGAGAGGTTTTATGGAATCCGCTGTTCCAGTCTCGCTGGTAATCCAGTTGGATAAACCGGTGTGATGGCCCGCAATCACGAATGCCAGCGGAATTCCGAGTTCTTTGCTTCGCTCCACGGCCAAGGCTGCGCCAGCCCCTGAGTGTTCACAATGGATGGAATTATTAGTTAGTCGCTGCTGGAACGCACCCTGATACTTGCCAATGTCATGCCATAGCCCGGCCACTCGTCCCCACTCGGCCGAGCCGAACTTGGAACAAAAACTGGCAGCCTTTTGCGAAACATGTTCGAGATGATCGAATAGATACTGACCTGGACGTGCGTAATAACTCATTCCCGTCATCTCCTGACTCACTGAGACACACGTATTCAATACTCGATGTTTTGCAACGTCAAGCTGGGTTGCAGGTTTCTTGCTTTTTAGCGCTACCATTTACGCGGCATTAAAATGTTAGAACTGGTTTCTAAGCCGGCGCAGGGCGATTTGGGAATCTTTGGCATCTTGCATTCGAGGTGGTCCTTTCTTCGAGTTCCGCCGGCGCACGCGCGTCGTCGGGGCGTTCCCCGACGGCAAGAGCGCGCGATGCTCGTGGCGGTCCGCCTGCTACCTTACCTTCTTGATCGCCGTCCGCCCATCGGCGCCGAATACAGGCGTGTGGAAATAAACCACGCTGCCAAGCGGAAAATTGATAATGAAATATCTCGTTATCTTTTATCCTTTTGCCGGGCATGGAGTTGTTCGAGATATTGTGCCGCGGCGGGTTTGTTGGCCTTCTTGAGTTGCTCGGTATAGAAGGCGGCGGTTTCCATGAAATCTTCTTTCCACGGGCCGAGCGGTTTTTGAAGTATCGTTTCGATACGAGCCTTAAGCGGAGCGGCTTGCTCAGATTTCCCGGTCTGCTCGTAAATCGAAGTAAGGGCGATTAGCGTTGCGGTAATGCGTGGGTGCGTTGGGACAAGTGCGGCATCCAGTATTTTTAGTGATTCCTCGGCTTGAAGCGTTGCACTGGCAATATTCCCTTCACATAATGTCACGCCAGCCAATCCTCTCAACGCATCGGCATAATTGGGATGCGTGGTGGTTGTTGTCTTTTTACGCAATTCGATTGCTTCCGTATATGCCGCACGCGCTTCGGCCGTCTTGCCCTGACGAAGTTGACAACGACCGATCTCGTTGCATACATCGGCCTGTTCGACTTTATAAAGTAACTTGGTATACATGTTTAGCGCAGCAATCGCAGTCCGATACGATTTCAGCGCTGCCACATAGTCGTTTTTGTGCTCCGCAATCCGGCCCAACATCATATAGCTATACGAAAGATCCTGCGGAAAACCAACCGCTGCGCTCGAATTTAATCCTGCAGCGTCGGCGAACAGCTTTTCGGCTTTTACATCGTCGCCTGCATAATAATACGCGGTTGCCAGATAATTGTTAACCTTTGCCCTGTTTTGCGGCATGAGGCGCACGCTATTCGAATGTTCCACAAGACCCTGAAGCAACTTGATCGACTTTTCCGGATCTCCAATTGTGTTGTAATAGTTTGCGATATTCGGATAAGCGTTTGTGAACTTGACCGCCTTGGCATTCATTAAGGGAATATGGTCGTTTTTATTCTTTTTATCTTCCATGGCGACTTTCACATCATTATCCGCATTGGTAATTAGCCACTCAACCGCATGACGCGCATCGTCATATTGACCTTTACTCCCATATATCTGCGACAAATATCCATAATGCCAAAAAACCTCATGACGCACCATCTTGTTTTTGAAAAGCTCGTAAAACTTGTTTTCGGCATCCGCAGCTTCGTCGTATCGACCTTGTGGAAGGTAAACAAACCTAGCCAACCGCTCATAATCGGGTGAGTTATAATAACCTTCGTCTAATTGTCTTTTTCGGACCTCGTCTATTTTTATCAAATAATATTTCTCTGCGGCCTGATAATCTTGAATTCGTTGTGCCTCTTTGGCTTTTTCTTCCAATTTATCGTAAACGTCGTCGAATGATTCGGCTTCATTATCAGGAAGTTGGCATCCCGTTAGGATCAAAAGAGCCACCATAATCATGGCGTGCTTACAAAAATTTAATTTCATAACCATTCTCCTTTTCAACGCTCGTTGACCATTACTGCCCAAATTGATTCCGCAACGCATCTCTCGGATTAAACTCGCGTGAGTCATCACTGAACGGCCACATTGGATTATATTCCGTGCGAACCCATTCAAGAAGTTCTGATTCGACAGGAATTCCCTGGTCATTACCATACTTCGCCGTAACTGTGACGTTATGATTATTCCACCAACCCACCTCTTCACGATTATGCAGCCACCTCTTTTCTCCATCGATGCTGAAGTTGCAATCGTTGAGTTGAAATATTGGTCCACCAACATAATAATACCACCACGCGTAAGTATTCGACATGCCGTCGCAATGGGTATGGAGGTGATGCTGAACGCTGAAAGGTGCTCCAGCAGAATTGGATACGTCGGACCATTTATCTTTATTGAAATAGTTCAATGGACACCAATAACGTCCTCCCACACTTAGGAAAACAGGATCACCTTTAACAAATGTGAAATGTGTATCCTTCGGCAAGCAGCGATGAGTTATCCAGCAATATCCTGATCCCATGACAATCATATGCATTCTTTTTTTCGCGCCTCGTGGATGATTCGCCAGGAAAAGATCCAAAGCCATTCTAGATTGGATGTTACCCTGACTATAAGCAAAATGAAGAATCTGATGCGTCGGTGCTAAATTGATTATTCTATCCCACTCCTGAACCAATGATCCCACGGATTTTTCGCGGCAGACATAACCGCGATACGCGCCATACGCCACTTCGGCACCCAATGGTTTATTCAATATTCGCAATAGATAAGGCATCGCAATAAAAGCTGTCTGAGCCACACTTTGGGTAAAATCTGTTAGCAGTCCACCCTGACTTGGATTCAGCGAATACATAACTGGTATCCCATAGGCTTCACTTAAGTTCCTTGTAATGGTTGAGACATCGTCCTTGGTTTGCAATTGGCCATTGATAAACGTGCCGTGGTACATGGCGACATTAGGATTAAGCATTTCACTTGTTATTGTTTTTGTTTCACCGCCATTTCCATACGTATCCAATGAATTAGTAGTAAGGTCATTGTCTGACAGGAGCCTGAAGAATCGGCAATCCAAAAGAATCTTCGTAAACGCCTCCCCCAAGATTGTGCGCGGCGTCTGGCGATCATATAGCAACCGCATGATCTCATGAAATTCATCCTGTATTTCCGATATAATTTTTGCATACTCAGCGGACGTAACTCCTGCCGCGGCAGCGGCACTCATCCCACCGGAACCACCGCTGGCGGGCGCCATGCTCGGCTTAGGCTCTAGGAATTGCTCCCTGGCTTCCTCTGGATCGTAGAAATGTATCATTGCTGTTGCTTGAATTGAACCGTCACCGTAGGCCTGTTCCGCGTCGGCAATGATGTTCGCCTTCACTTCAGCAGCATCCTGGCCATAGAGTTGCTCGACGATGTCTCCGATCTCATCCGCATAATCCTCAAAAAAGTCGGGAATCAAATTCCCATCAAGATCTGCGGCCGCAATAAAATCTCCCTTGCTGCAAGATGCGATATCATTCGGATCAGTTTCATCATCGACAGTCTCATATTCACCATCTCTGCCGACAGCTTCGTCCTTATATTTTCCATTGCCATTTTTGTCTTCGCCCACGCGGAGTTGATTACCAAGTCCTTCTCCCATAGATACCCAAAGAGTCGGGCCGTCCCAGAATCCATCGCCATCGGTGTCGGTTTTTAGCGGATCGGTTCGCGTGGAATAGTCCATATCGACCAGCAGCAGGCCGGAGGCGGTGTGGGTGTTTTCGTTGATCGGTCCGTCGGTGGCGACACATTCGGCTTCGGTGGTACCGGTATCGGCGAACGTGACGACGGTTTTGTAGTCTCCGACGCGGGTGTGGAGCGTATCGGTTGTCATGCCGACCTCAAGACTGTCGGCCAGGTGATCGCCGTCGGTATCGACTTTTAGCGGATCGGTGCCCATGCCGATTTCCTCGCCGTCACGCAGACCGTCGTCGTCGCTATCGCGGTCTCGCGGATCGGTATGATACGTTGTTTGCTCATCATAATCACTAAGGCCGTCCCGGTCCCAATCAGGCTTGAATGCCTTGCTCTCGCCGATATTGATGCTTTCGCGCACCATTTCCAACGATACATCACCGGAGATCAATTCGTTCTCGAATATCCGCGCATTGGTCGTGCCGAGCTGCGTACGATAATCCCATACAACAGTTTCCTGCCAAATGCCATCATTAACTTCAGTGCATTCAATCGAACGCACCTGCTCCAGTGACGCGGAAATCACGTTGACCAGCATCCCGACTTCCGCCCGTTCAACATAGATCCGGAAGATGGCGGCGGCCTCCACAGTGGACGTCGTAATCAGATCGAGCCGCACCTGACCGTTAAACGGGCCCGGCTTGGCGATGCACGGTAGCGTGCCAGTCGTCTGTAACGTATCGGTCGTGCCCCAGGTGTTCAGGTATGGCTTCGATTTATTCTGCGTATTGATCGCCAGGGCCTTGGTAATTTTGACGGCGGCATAGTCATTGCTGAGCCAATGCGTATCGGTGCTATCCAGATTATTGGCGAAGACAGCCCAAGTAAGCGTTCCGGCAGGCCGGGCAATGCCCGTGTGAGTCTCGCTGCAGTAGCCGAAGCGATGCGTCGTATCGGTCGTGAGCGAAATGTAGCGGCTGAAATTGGACGTGATCGAAGCCGTTTGCGTCGTGCCGTTCGTGAGTGCCCTGGGCCACTCGCTGGTCGGCCCGACCATCTCCCATGCGGCCGGATCGGCCCATTTATCAGCGCCATTCTGCCCACCCTTGAATACCCAAAGGCTCACACTCGTCGGCCAATCGCGTTGAGGTGTATCCAAACGAAAGCCTCTCCACGTCAGATCGATCCGCCCGATATCACCCGGCTTAGTAATCGTCGTGATCCCATCGCCCCCAAAAACCGGCGTATGGAAATAAACAACAGTTCCAAGCGGAGCAGTGATTGGATCGCATGTTCTGTTCGTATTGACATTGAATATATTCCAGCACCGGCCGTCGTCATCTGCCAACATGTGTAGATCGGCATCGGATTGGAACTCCGGCTCGGGTGGATCTGAATTCACTTTATCAATATCAGGATCCGGAAAGACGCGGTAAGGATAAAGAGGATTGATCTGGCCGGCTTCGAACGGGAATGTGGGGATGCGGCAGATCGAGCCGGGGAATGCCTTGCCCTTGAGCGTGTCAGAGGTGAACTCGACCTCGATGGAGGTCGGAATGCCCCATTCCCATTCGGGCACAAGTTTTGGCGGGTTGTAATTCTTCGGCCACAGGCCGGACGTCCGCAGATTCAGTAAATTGGCATCAAAGCTATAAGAAAAGAGCGAAGAGTAAACAGCCATTGCCTGGCCGCTCGAGTCCATGCACAACGCGGGCGTGCCGGTATCGTAATAGGAACCATAAAAAATCGAGAACTCATAAGTTATTGGTTGCGGCATACGCTGGGGAACCGACCATGTCTTCCCGTTGTCATTGGAGAAAATCTGGTAAGTGGAGATGGCGGGATCGTTGTTGTGGAAATCCCAGAACCAATCATAGGCCACGCCGGCGCTATATAACGCGGTGATGTTTCCGTTTCCATCGCTCGCAACCTCGATTGGGTAATGGATCATGAATTCATACCCGCTCTCGGGCGGCAGTTCTTGACCGTTCAATATCTGCGGCGTACCCCATGGACATTTTTTCCATTCGCCATTTGCATTCAAATTGGCGGGATCGAAAATGGTGGTCGTGTTCGTCGTCACGCAGCAGTAATCGAGGCGTGAAGCATAATACTGAGATTTGCTCCAGAATATTTGCCAATTACCTTCGCCACTATAAAGTACTTTGGGATCGATATCTCTCCATTCCGAATCATTGGATGCATTCACATTCACATAGCACGGCTTTGTCCAGGTTTGCCCGTTATTTGTAGAATAGCTAAACAAGATATCAATATCATAACCGAGTTCCTTCGGCGAACCGTCAAATGGAATAATAGGCGTTTCCGATTGCCACACGGCGATCCATTTCCCGTCGCCGTCCGTAGCCACATCGGCCGCATAAGCCATGGTATTGTTATCGCCGGTAACATAGCCATCGTTCGCCAAATTGGAACCCTGATAGCCATCATTGTTTTTGGTCGTATCCGTGATGCTCATAGTGTCCGTGAGCGGTTTTGTCTCAGTCCATGAATCCCCGTCCCACTCCCACCACTCCAGATTTTCTTCCGAATACTTTGTGCAGGTACCACGCGAGATCAAAATTTCAGTATCGTCTCCAGTGTTATCCTCGCGCGCTGTCCAAAGTATCATCCAATGGCTTTTGCTCCCGTTGTCTGAACTTGCGCAAATGATCTTGGGAGTGAGCATACTAACATTTGCAGGATAAGGCCTAGTTGCCACGAGAGTGGGCGCATCCCACGCATTCGCTCCAGCCAACCTGACGGTTGTAGTTGCTGAGACATATATTGAAATAGTGTTGCTTGCACTGTTTAGTTTCTGCCAACACATTGCCCAATTACCATTTCCATCTGTGGCAACAGAAGGCATCACATCGTTGTCGTTTATTCCATCGGTTTCGAATGAAGAGGCAACCGGCACTGGCATCGTCCATTGTGTATCCGGATCGATACTGATCTCATGCCACGAATCACCAGTACCGTTTCGGCCATCGTAGTACATTGTGTAAACTATGTCGTAATCAGAACCCAGATTGAAGTCCTGCAATGGAGGCTTATTAGATGAATGGTTATTATATTTCAATTGCTGCTGTGTTGACCATGCCAGCAACCAATGACCCTGGCCATCGGTTGCCACCTTTGGATAAATGTCATCCGCACCACTAAATCCATAATCGAGCTCATACTCATTTATGTATTCTGGAACCGATGAATTGATTAAATATTCTTCAATATACGGCGTCACCCAATCATATACAAATGATGGCATATCGCCGCGCAGGAATGAGAAACCCGATGCTGCGTCTTGAATCCATAGTTGACTCGGCTGATCGAAATTACCGGTAACGAGGTCGATCCGGCCATCCTGACTGACATCGGCAGCCGCCAAGGCCTTCGTCTCGCAATAGGTTCCGAAATTAGCGCCAATCGTGGAATTGTATCTGAAAACACCATGTCCATCATTCAGATAAATCAAATTCCCCGCGACACCCTCTGTTGCGATGGCCAGATCAAGCGCGCCATCGCCATTGAGGTCCGCCGCGACAATGGAAGTAGTCGCAAACGCTACGCTCTCACTGTTGTTCCCGAGCAACGGTGTAGATGTCCAATTGCCCTGTCCATCATTCATCCACACCATATTGGCTGCGCCATCGTGTCCGACAGCAATGTCAGTGTAACCGTTGCCGTCAAAATCTCCTACCGCGAGCGCGGTCACCATTCCGGTCGCCGATAGAACGGTCGTTTTCGAAGACGGTTCGTCTTTCGCGAAACCGCCTATGCCGTCGTTGCGATAAATTCTCACTCCACGACCATAGTAGCCGGCAACGATATCGAGACTGCCGTCAAGGTCGATATCGGCCAGGCACAAAGCGCGAGTCTGGCCCGCGCCGAGGCCGAATGTGCCTGTGGTTGTCACATCAAGGTTATTGATCGTCGTTTCAGGTCTCCCCGTGTTGTGGCCGAAAGCGCCCCAACCATCATTGAAGTAAATCACATCGCACTGGCCCTCATTGCCCATAACAATGTCGTTGTGGCCGTTACCATCCAGATCACCAATGGCAATTGCCGTCGTCCGATCATGTCCCGAGCCGATTCGATAGACACCTTCAAAACGATAATAAGGAACGGTCAGTGTAATGGATGTGCGATAAACGTAGCTGTATTCGCCATAGTTGCCGACGACCACATCCAATGCATCAGATGATGCTGTTGCCGAATCCGTACTGTTGAGATCTGCGACTGCTATCGCTCTTGTGTGGGTATGCGGTATCGGATCATCAATATAATCAAGCGAGTCGAATGTATATGATTTATCGACCGGATACGTGATGGAGGCAACTCCACCCGGGAGTGTAGTGAGTTTGGGATAGAACAGTTTATTCGCCGCACCATTGAAGCCAACAAGCAGGGCCAGTCGTTCGGTGGTTTGCTGGTCCAGCCGGCGGACATTGGCGATGGCGATTGCACTGACCGAACTCGCCGTATCGCCGATGTACGTTCCCTGATCAAATGTCGCGGACGATCTTTTGTCGGCATTTTTTGCCGTGAAGTGCCAAGTATAAGGCGTTTCAAGCCTGGTAGATTCCCCAGCCACCTTGACTGCTGCAGGAACGGTGGCTTGAATCGTTTCGTGACGCTCATAATCTCTTTCAGGATTGAGTGAAATCTGTCCGTTGGTTACGGTGGGATCCACCCGGAACCGCCCAGTCATTGAACCATAAGCAATAAGCGGAATGGCTGGATCTGCGGGATCCACATTTTTGTTTAGATCAGCCGTAACATTGGCATCACGGACTACTTGTGTTGATTCCTCAGCAGGGTTCACTGAGGTCACCCAAAAACCTTTGTAACTCAATTCGACACTATGATAATCGTCCATTGTGATTCTTAACGTATTTGTGGTTGGCCCCTCCTTGCCATCCACATACCAGCGCTTGAAGACTCCGCCGGTGACTGAGAAGTCAGCCGTCAGCCTCAACTCGGAATTCATCGGATACGTAACACTCGTCGCGACGTTCGCGCTTAAGGTGACACTCACAGGCGCCGCGGTTCCACTCGTAATCTGAACGGAAGTCGCCACATTTGATTTTAACGTTAGAACCATATCCGGCAGTGGATGTTCGATCGGCGTTAGGTTCTGAACAATCGATGCATCTGCGGTCCCATAGAAGATTTCCGAGTCAGGTCCCACGGTAACGGTTTTTGTCTCGAGATGATCGCCCACCACTGTGTACATCAAAGCACTTGTCGTGTGTGCTGCCCAAGCAACTGCCCAGTGTCCTGATTGGTCCAGTGCAATCGGAGCCAGATCAAGCGATTGGGTAGTATCAACTGTTGCATCATACAATTTTTGTGCGGGGGTCCAGGTGAGCCCGTTATCAATGGATTGGCTACACTTGAGCGTCTCGGTTGTCGCAGAGGTGCAATTTGTCCAAATCACAAACCAATTGCCGTTGCCATCGGTTTCGACCGTGGGTTTGGAATCGAGCGAATTGATATCATCAGTAGCAGCGTCGGAATTAACCAACACTGGATTGGACCAAGTCTGACCATCATCCAGTGAGGTAGCAGCCACGATGTCCGAGTCGTGACCCTTGTTTAAGATTCCAAAAGTGGACTGACATGTGGACCATGTGGCGACCCATACCCCATTTTGATTAGTCGCAATGGAAGGTCTGGTATCTGCACCTACAGTCAAATCCGCATCGATTACATTCTCCGGATTTTCGATGGGTGGCTGTTCATCATAGGCGGCGTTTGTATTGAGCGGAGCTGCCGGTGACCATGTTGCCCCGCCGTCTGTTGAGCGACTGAATAAAATATCAAAGTCCAGTCCAAGATTATTCGTTTCGGTTCTCGTCGTGTTTGAGTCCCAAGCGCATAACCATGTCCCGGTCCGAGAATACTTTAGTGTTGGATTTTCATCCCTGCTGCGCATGACCTCGCCATTGCTCAGCCAAAGAGATGCCGTTGTATGACGGTCGATCAGGTCCGTTTGTGCCGTGGAGCTGAGCGCAGTCGTTGTTGTCCATGATGTCCCATTATTTATCGAAATCGAATAGAACAGGTCCATATCCGGACCATATTCATCCTGAACAGGTCCGGTTGGATCCATTGATGCAGATCGCCAAACAACAATCCATCTTCCGGCACCATCTGTTGCAATCGATTCGGGGGAATCGGTACGGTTGTCGGTATGCGCATTGGTATTGACGGTCCTGGCCGTTGACCAAGTAGTCCCATTATCGGAAGAATACGAAGCAAGCAGATCTGCATCGGTTCCCGGCGTGGGAGTGCCGTTATAAATATGATAGTACGACTTCCAAGTCACAAGCCAGCCGCCGTGGCCATCAGCAGCAAGATGAGGTTCGGTGTCCGAATTTGGACTCGCACTGTTGTCAACCTCAGCCGTGCTGTTAATCACACGAGGCGCATTCCAGCGCAGCGGGGCGCCTTCCTGAGAGCCGGCCATTAAAATTTCGTAGTCATTTTCATCGCTTGAGGAAGCAAGATGATTCGAATTCCATGCCGCCATCCAATGACCGGCATTATCCGTTGCAATCGCCGGATGCTCATCTTCGCCTGTATCGGTCTCGGCATTCGTATTAAGAACAAATGCCTTCCCGAATCCCAGGTTCAACGCCAGATTGTAATAAATCGCATTGTAACCGCCGAAATTCACCTCGACGACATCCAAGTCCCTGTTCTGGTCCTCGCCCATATCAGCCAGAGCAATGTCAGGGGTGGAATCATCAGCGCTCCCGAATTCACGCACACCCTCATTAAACTCGCCGAATCCACCGTTGAGGTACACTACGCCACGATTACCATACGGCAAGGCTGCGGCGTCAAGGTCGCCATCGCCATCAACATCTCCCAGGATAATCTTCGTTAAAATCGAACTATTCGTCCCCAAAGTATGGGTCGTTGAGCCTTCACCACCGAATCCGGCCGCATGGTCATTCAAATATACGATGTTACCTGCACCCGAACTGCAAACAATATCCAGATACTCATCGTGGTTGAGATCGCCAAGCGCGAGAGCGGCCGTTGCGGTCTCTGGTCCGAATTTAATCACGCCTGCCGATATTTCATCCTGTGGGAAAACACCACTTCCGTTGTTCAGGTAAATGATAGTTCCGTTCTGATTGCCTGTAAGAACGTCGAGGCTGCCGTCACCGTTCAGATCGCCCAGCTTAAGTGTTGAGGTTTGCGCATCTGTTCCTCCAACATAACGTATTTGGCTGAATGCAATTAAGCCAGAGGCGTCATTGATCAAAATCATATTGCGTCCGCCTGCACAGCCCACAGCCAGATCAATCCAGCCGTCTCCGTTGATATCGCCGCAATCAAGCGAACTCACGTATCCTGCTGATAATCCCAAATCAACTCGGTAAGCAGTTGAGAACGATACAGGCGTCCCTCCTAGATTCCTCATTACCCAGACAATTCCCGCCGAATCGAGAACGACGATATCAAGCCGGTTATCGCGATCGATATCGGCAAGCTGAAGGCCTGACGGCATAATCTCTTTCAATTCGAGCTTGATCACATTGCTTGAGGTGTCATCGTCCAATTTACCTGCGCCATCGTTCAAATATACCCGTAATGGATCATACGCACAGGCGACCACCACATCGATCTTCCCATCACCGTTTAGATCGCCAACCGCTGTTTGCCGGGCCATATTATAACCGGAACCAAAAGTATCCATATCCCTGTCATAATAAGCAGAGGCGCTGCCCGTCTGATTAGTGAATCGCCAAACGAACGGTTTTTGTAAAGCCAATCCTCCAGTACTCAAAACGCTTGAAGTGATTGTAACCTCGGCCATTTCTCCGGGCTTTAAGCCTGTAACTGAACTCGAGATCTCTGCCAGATTAACATTCGGATTGAGAATCAGAGCACCTTGATATGATCTTTGGATACTCAAAGTCCCTGTTGAGACATTTTCGGCCCGAACTTCTCTGTTGAACCGTGCCATAATGTCCAATCTGGATGTTGCACTGGTATCCGGATCATTTTGCGGAGGCACCACCAGACTGACATGCATGCCCGAAGCCGCCCCGGTTGAGGCGCTGGCTTCATTTGAGAAAATGCCAACACCAGTTGACAACCTGGGCCGAACCACGAACCGATATTCTGTTCCAGGCTGCAATCCATTGAATTCATACTTCCGGTCCAAACGATTCTGAAGCGTCTCGTAAAACTGATACGATTCGGAAGTTGCCAGTCGATACCATATCTCCCAAGCTGTAGCCAGATTCTCGGAGTATGTCCAGGTCAGGTCGATGCGGGTGTCGGATACAGCCTGGGCCGACAATTGGACTGGATTTGAGCGGGACTGAACATCTCCTTTTAAGAACAAATTGCCATTCAGGTCGATACTGGATACGACCTGCCCCAGGTTATCGATCGTAAAAAGATCGCTATCGAGAGGTTGAGTCAATCTGGCGACTTCGCCTTTCAGATATATGTTACCTATCGTGTCGGGAATATTTTTACCACCCAGATCGATCAGTGAAATGATCCGATCCCCATTATAGAGAATCCACCATTCCTGGTTCTGGTCCGCGGCGAGCGTATTCAGAATCGATTCCGGCACATGCTCGCTGAGATAACCATGCGTTCGCAAATTGCCGGCGGTATCAAACTCTACAAATGGATATCCCGAATAAATGTCATTGAACGATGCCAACGTGGATGATGGATCGTATAGCGGCTCGTTGTTGTCCCAGATTGAAACGACGGACGTTGTGTTTGACCCAAGCTGTGCATGATCAGGTGTTCCAATCGTAATCTGAATCGACTCCTCATTTTCACGCACACCGTCCGTTGTGCCTTGAATAACAATGGCTCCTTGTGTTTGCCCCGCCGGTATTACCAGGGGACTTGCGGCGATATTATAGTCACCCGCGCTTGTTCCCGGCCCCAGAGTTACCGTAAATGGAATCGAAATATCATAACCACTGGCCGCGGATAACCTCACAATAACTGTCCTGCCATGCCCCTCGGCCACCCACGATTGCGATTCGATCGTCACTGTCGGCGGATCGTCATTATCCTGGATCGTGTAAGTGGAAGATGAAGGCGTCCCGAGCGACACGTTGACGGGGTCCGTCAGGTTGACCACAACAGTCTCGTCCGGCTCATCCATCGTGTCGTCATTGATCGTGAGCGTGATCTGTTTACTTGTCTCACCCATGCCAAACGATAGCGGACTGCTGGGACTTGATGAATAATCGATCCCGCCACCGGTTGCTGTTGATCCGTTGAAATTAAATGGCACAGTGATGGGCATCCCGGAGGGTGCCGATAATGTCACCGTCAGAACTTTGGTCGTAACGTCTTCATTGCCGGAGCTGTTTGATGTAATCGTCACGCTGGGCGGATCATCGTCATCGATGACTGTGTAAGTGGCGATATACGGGCTGCCCAAGTTGGCGTTGGTCGGAGCGCCCAAAGTAATTATGAGCGTTTCGTCCGGCTCATCCACGCCATCGGGCGTGAAAGTCACGTTAATGTTCTGGGACGTCTGTCCCGAGCTAAATGTCAATGGAGTTGCAGTGTTGATCGTATATTCACCGGTACCGAGCGTTCCACCCGCGCTAAATGGCACCGTGATCGTCTTGCCCGATGCCGCCGACAGCGAAACAGTGAACATCTTGCTTGTCGAACTCTCGCTGCCGGAACTGGTTGCGGGTGATATCGATACCGTCGGCGGGTCGTCATCATCCTGGATTGTATACGTGGCGCTGCTTGGCGAGCCCATCGTGGCATTCGTTGGCGTCCCCAGGCTTATGACGACAGTTTCGTCGTCCTCGTCCACGCTGTCATTTGTAATTGTTAATGTGATTTGCTTGCTTGTCTCGTTGGCCGCAAATGAAAGCGGGCTGGCAGGACTGATTGAAGAATAATCGCTCCCTGATGTTGCCGTGCCACTCACGCTGTAAGGCACACTGATCGCTTTCCCCGAAGCTGCCGAGAGTGAAACTGTAAAGACTTTGGTTAACGTGCTCTCGCTGCCCGAACTGGTCGCTGGGGTTATGCTGACTGTTGGCGGATTGTCGTTGTCCTGGATCGTATAAGTAAAAGACGAAGGCGATCCAAGTGTCGCATTCGTTGGGGTTCCCAGACCAACAATGATCGTTTCATCATCCTCGTCCAGTGCATCATCGATGATCCATAGTTGCATGCTACCACTCAGCTGGCCGGCTGGTATCGTGATCGGATTGTCCC
This sequence comes from bacterium, assembly GCA_021372575.1. Lineage (GTDB taxonomy): Bacteria > Sumerlaeota > Sumerlaeia > MVZB01 > MVZB01 > JAJFUE01. The sequence goes on from JAJFUE010000059.1 coordinate 22,661, forward strand.
CCGGATAGCTAGGCGCGTAATCAGTTCCATTTGTGGCCGTCCCGCCTGTGATGGTGAATGGCACCGTAACTGATTTGCCCGAAACGGCCGACAACGTAGCGGTCACCGTTTTAAGCGCGGTGCTTTCGTTGCCCGAACTGCTTGATGAAATCGAAATTGTGGGTGGATTGTCGTTATCCTGAATCGTGTACGTCGAACTCGAGGGTGAGCCGAGAGTCGCATTTGTCGGTGTCCCGAGATCGATCACGATGGTTTCGTCATTTTCATCGAGAGCATCATCATAGATCGTCAACGTGATATCATGAGTCGTCTGGCCAGGATTGAAAATCAGTGGGCTTGAGCTGATCGAATAATCAGTACCACCTCCAGTTGCCGTGCTGGAAGCATTTACACTAAACGGCACGGTGATTGTTTGAGCCGATGACATGGAAAGCGAGACCGTGATATACTTTGTCGTTACACTCTCGCTGCCCGAACTCGATGCGATTGAAACATAGACAGTCGGAGGCGGGCATGCCTGTACTGTTAAATCTTTGGCCACGCACCCAAACAGACTTACCAGCAGCACAAGCCGCCAAATATTCGCCGAACAGGAAGAAATCTTCATGGTTTTCGCCTCAATCGAGTGTTTCGGGCGCAAGACTCTGTCCACACTTAATAAAATCAATCTTACGGTCTGCCTGAAACCCTCGGCATACCTGTTGACGGGAATGCCGAGGGACTCATGGAATATCCGCGATTACAATTTGACGGCGTTTCCCTGATCGGGTGCTTTGGCTTCGCGATGAGCCTTGATCTCACTGATCAGTTGAGGCAGTTTCATGCTGGTTTTCTGCCCATGTTTCATTCTGGATTTGACCCAATTGGGGAGATCGGGATACTTCTGTTCAATCTTGCCGAAGTCCACATCGGCGACCGTGGGTTCACGGTATAGATCGCCATCCTTGAAGATCCATCCGTCTTTCAGCTTCTTCACTTTTTTCCCGGTCTTGACCTTCGTTTGCGTAACGACTTCATTTTCAATGGGAATCACCTTGCCGGACGCAAGATCCAATTCCCTCGTTTTGATCTTCTTGGTCTCGCGAATCACTTTAAAATCATCTACCATTTCGACAGCTTCGGCCGGCAGATGCCCATTATCCGGAATCGGAACCTTGATCATCGGCATCGAGCCGAGCTCGCTGAGCACTAAATCGACGCGGCGGTCATCTAGTGTCTTCGTTTTTTCCGGCTTCAGATCGTAATCATAAATGAGCCTTCCCTCTTTTTCGCCAAGCTCAGCTTTCATTTTCCGTTCCAAATACCGCATGGCTTTTGCCATGTCTATGACCTCGCCTTTGCCAATATATTCATTTTCATGGTGGAACGAGAACGGAAGGGCGACGTCGCCGTCGGCGAACGAGGTTACGGCTTGCGGATCAATATCGGACGGATTGAAGTGCGACGATAATTGGGTATGATTCCCATTCGCGTCTTGCCCATGCACACCGTTGGCATCGGCATATAATCCGCCCCGCATTGTGTAGGAAGTGGCTGGATCGCGGAACATGATTCGTCCACACACATCAAGCGCATTGAACGGTCTGTATCCGGGAGGAAGCTTAATCCCCACGTTGCCGATAGATGTGAATGAGTTTGTTTCCGTGCTGACATTCAGCGCGGCTTGGAATGGAACGGCATCACCAGCCGCGCCGGCTGGAGCGACTTCCAGCATCACCGCTTTTGCATTTCCATCAATGTAAAAAGATGCAGCAGGCGCATCTCTTGGATCGTTTAGAACTTCGGGATTCTCCCAATTAACAGGATAATCGTGATAATTGCTGATGTATTGAGGCGTGCAGATGCTCGTGCTGGGATCATAGGTATAAGTAGCATTAAACAGCATGCGCTTCCCGTTGCCGGCATTGAAAAAAGTGATCGGTTCCACATTATAGATTTGAAAAGATGAGTACAATAAACTGTGATCCTGAACACCAGGATCTTGATTCCCGAAAATTGCCATATCGCCAATGCCGACGGATCCATTCTTGTCGATCTTGATTCCTTTGAAACCACTGTGTCCGTCGTTAACAAATTTCAATTCATTATCATGGAGAGCTTGGAATGTGAGCCCCAGAGTGTTTGGATAAAAAGAGCCATCGGTTGCCATCAGGCCATATGTTATTTGGCCTACCTCCGTGGTACCGAAAGGCATTTCCGCTCCCAAACCACCATTGGGAATTCTCACGGCTGCCGCATTTGCGCTGCCTGCATTTAAACTGCCGGCGCTAACATTGCCATCGGTGGTAATGCTACCGCCGCTCACGCTACCGGAAGCAGTCACATTTCCAGCACTTACAGTGCCCGTGGTTGACACGCTGGATGCCTGCACCTCGCCAACGGACACAATGTTGCCCTTCATTTTCATCGCGCTTGACTGGGCAAAAGCAAAACCGCAGCCAATTCCCAAAATCACTCCCGCCACCTGCATCATCCGGCATAGCGAGTTCATATCACTTTCTCCTTGTTCTATGAATCTGCTTGAAGTGTTCCCTTATCTACTTGGTCAACAGATCCTTAAAATCTGTCATCGCCTTGGTCTTCATATCGCAATCGGGCATGGACGTAATTTTATTCAGGTACACCCGCGCCTTGGTCTCGTCCTTCTGCGACATTCTGAGCCATAAAGCCCAGTAGGCGGCTAGTGCCGCGCGTTCCTTAACTAGTTGCGGATTCTTGTCATACTCTAAAAGAACCTTGTCGAAGGATGCCACTGCGCCCTCCAGATCCTGTGGTTGTTGCTGCCCCAGAGCAACTCCGATCCAATTGAGCATTTCAGCCCGCGTCGAGCTGTCATCGGTGTTGGTTTTCTCAAGAGTCGCTGTCGCCAGGTTTTTTACTGCCGCCCAGTCTTGCAGGAAATAATAGGCATCCATGCGTCTGGAGACCTTGAGACTTTCGTCCTTGGCCGCTTCCTGGAGATACTTGCGGCCAGTCTCGCGTAGCTTTACAATCTCGTCTTTCGCCACACCACTTCCGCTAAACTTGGTGGCCGACTTCAGCATTGAAATACCCACGGAAACCTTTGTGGCTGAATTTCCAAGTTCATTCTCATGAAGTCGTAATTGCTCAAAGGCGGCCAATGCACCTGCTTGATCTCCATTTTGGCGCATCGATCGGTTATAACTGAGCATGCGCATGATATGCACATAGGTAGCGCTGTTGAAATCCGACCGTTCCGCCAAGTATCTATTCGCCTCGAGTTCCATTTGATCATTTTGCTTGAGCCAGTTATACGCCATCATCCGGCGCACGACGTTCGATGGATAAATTCGATCCTTGCTCGGCAGATCGACATACATCTGCAAATATTTGCGACCGCTCAACCGCAAGTCGGCTCTCGTATTTACATCAATACCGGGCCTGTCCGATTCCGCCATTGCAGCCGCACCCGCGCGGTAACAGCACCATTCATAGACATCGCTGTCGTTGCTCGCGTGGGCCATGGCATCGATGAACATCGTTCGCGAATTCGATGTCTGCTTCATATCCCAAAGAGCGTCGGCCTGAGCCCGGCGGAAATCGGCATACATCGGATGGTTTGGATTATCAGAGAGTGCCTGGTCAACGAAGGAAACCAGTTCTTTTGTTGCCCGTCTTTTTGCATGCGTGCCGATCAAAAGCCGCTGAACAAGCCGGCGCGAATCACTGTCATTGGCGTGAACGGCCAAGTATTCCTTCGCCAGACGCGTCGCATCCGCATAATTGTCGGCATAGTAGGCATTTTTGATCTCGCGCACGGCCAAAAGATCTTCGGATTTAATAGCTGCGCCAAAGACGTTCTGAAAGTCAGAATACTCGCCCAATATTGATTTCAGCGCGACGATCGTGTTGTAATTAACCACATTATCATCACTTAAATACTGGGCAGCCTCGCGCTCCATGTCCTCAAATCGCTTAAGTCGTTTGAGCGCCGTAATACGCCTGAGCACGTTGTCGGGATGGTTCTTGTCTGCCCCCGGATGCTCTACGAACTTACTTAAGTATTGCAGGCTTTGCGAGGTCAGTTCGTTGGACTTTTGCGCGTCAGTTTTTGCAGTGCTTTTGGCCTGGGCCAGCAGGATTTCGCTGATGCGGTAAGCGCTCGTCTCATAGATTTCGCTGTCGGACGGGCTGTGCTCCATCGCATCGGCATACTTTAGACGGGCCGCTTCGTCCTGTTTGAAAATTCGCGCAAGCGTATCGGCTTGCGCCCGGCGCAGCTCGGCGTATAAGGGGTGCTTCGGGTTGGCAACGAGTGTTTGTTCAATAAAATCAACTTTTTCTTGATTTTGACCGTTTCTACCCAAGGAATCGACAAGCAGTCTTTGTGCCTGTAATCCACATGATGTGAATTTGTCATACTTAGCGAGATAATCCTTTGCGATGAGCGTGGCCGACGTGAAGTTGCTTGCGTGATGCGCCATGAGAGCTTTGCGTATGACCAGCTTTTCTGATATGGAAGCCGAGGTAGGATTGTCGAAATACGCAGCGATTTTCTCATTCGCCAATTCGTATTGACCAACGATCATCGTGCACTCGGTCACCGCGTCATAGAGCGCCGCCAAATCCATTGGTGAACTCTTTTGTTCCAGTAAGGCGCCATATTGAGTCGCCGCATTCTTGTAATCCTTCAATTGATAACTTTGGCGAGCTGCTTCGAGTACTGCTGTTGGTGACCCCAAGCTGACTGTTGTGTCACCGGCATATCTTTGCACTTCGGGATAATATGGATTCTGAACGGTGTATTTAGTGATGAAATCTGCCGAGAGTTTCTCGGCCAAGGCTGAATCACCCCGGTCATGGGCGATGCGAACTTTGCGCGCGGCAAATTTCGCCTCTAATGAGTCCCCGGGCAGAATTTTGACGAAGTCATCGATTTTCCGCTCGGCCAACTCATAATTGCCCGTGATCACGAGACACTCGGTATATGCATCATAGAGCAAACCCAATTTGGTCTTGGGCCAGTTGAACGTCAGAAGCGCTCCATACTCCGATGCCGCTGATTTGTAATCCTTGTCGTCGTAATATTGCCGCGCTGTATCCAAAGTCGCCGCCTTCGATGGTGCGGAAAAAATTACAGACACGACCGCTACCACAATTGCAGCCGACCATTTCAAAAACCAATTCATAGCTGCACTCCCTTTCGAGCTATTTCGTAAGCAAAGCTTCTTTTTTTCGGCTTGCTGCTTGGGAGGGTACACTTCTACACTTAGCGTTGTGAGGCATCCAGACAACACTTATACTGCTTTGCATTTCTCCCGGTATTGACAGTAAGACCTGAAAAAAACCTCCGCTTATTTTTCGCTACTTCCTATATGCTCATGAAGCGTCTTACATGCTTCATATTTATTAGTCAAGATGAATTAATCGGGTTGTAAATAATACAGGATTCGGTGATGTCCACACAATGTGCGTTGAACGTACACATCCAGAACTGATGGCCATAGCAAAACGAAAAGCAAAGAGATGTTTATGCTTTAATGTGAACAGGTCAAGTTGGCAAAAAAAGAGGGACGCCGCCGGACCGCTCCCGCGGAGCTGCCGCCCCGACAGCACGGCACTGACGGCGCCCCCACTCGAGGGCGCTCTATGCTTGAGCGTTGTCAGCAATGATCTTTTTATTGGTCAGTGGCAGTTTGAGGAGAAAACGTCAATTTCATGAGCGCCGAACGGGATATCGACTATGTTTGCAGCAACCCGAATTAAAAAAATCGAAACACATTTTCAGGCTGCTACCAGCCCAAATTGGACCTCGCACCTATGTGGTTTCAACTATTTGCTTTCGTTGCAATCCGATAGGATTAATCGTACTGACAAAGTATGATTTGCTCTTATTTCAATATGCGTGTTGATAGATGCTACCAGAAAATCGCTGTGCAAAAAGCAGTCATACTGCGATCATTAGTAATGACATCATCGAACCCATATCATATCCGTTCAACAACACAATCCAGCCGTGAGTATGCGCGGCGGAACCAACCGGCGAGATATTTTTGACTTTGGGGCCGGCCCGTTACGATTGCTCGGTAAATGCGGGCTTGTTCGGCGGAGAGGAGGCAGAGGATGGCTGGCTGACCGAGTTGGTTGAGTCGTTCGCGAGTTTTGGGGCCGAATGAACCATCGACTTTGAGAAGCGGAGCATTTTTGAGACCGACGATGAACATGAAATCATTCAGCATGCGCTGGACGATGTTGGCGGCGCCGGCTCGGCCGAGGTTTACGGCAGTGTCGAAGATCTTGATCGCGATCGCTTGGTTTTCGATTTCGTCGAGACCCAGTCGTTCCCAGTAGAGTTCTTTGTAAGCCCGCTTCTTGTCTTCCGTGCTCATTTTGCGGATATCGTCGGCGTCGATGTCGTAATCGCCGTCGATGTCGCCGCCGCCGGCGAGTCCAAGCTCAGTGAGATCGTCAACTGTGATGCCGTCGTTGGTAATGCCGCCCGGATCGTCGGGATCGTCATCGAGGCCGACCTCGAACTGGTATGTGTAGTCGAATGCTTCGTCGAAACGCGTCATCTCATCAAATCCTTTTTAGAAAATAGGTCACCATGCACGACCAGGGATGGCCGCGTCGGAATGTGGTTCGACAGGATGCTTCGGGTTAATCGACGATGATCGAGTTGAGAGCCATGAGCGTGGCGGTGTCGGTATCGTCGTTTGCGAATGAGACGAGCTTGATCCGTGCGATTTTGCCGTACGAGGCGGGGTCGCGCGGCTGGAAATTACCTTTGGTGCGCGCGGATGGATAATTCAGCCAGTCCGCGCCGGCAAGGTAGACGTAAATTGCCTTTGCCTTACCGCGCTCGTCGGTGGCCTCGTAAGAGGTTGCCGTGTTCAGAAGCAGGTTCACGTAGCCTTGGCCGAGCCATTTCTTCATCGTGCTGTTCGGATTGGCTGCCTGGGTGTCGCACACCCACTGCACATAAGCCGTCGCGAGCTTGATGACGGTCGCATAATCGCCCTGACGAATGAGCAGGTTGCTTTTCAGGGAACTATCCCAAAGCTGCCGTTTCGTGAGGTTCATGTAGGCGGTAACAGCGGCGTCATACTGATTTGCGAGTTGATCGTGATAATCTGACCATTTCGTGCTGTCGAGCAAAGTCCCGATCATGTTGGCTTTGAAATATTGCCAGCGCGACCGTGTCGTTGTATTGGCAATATCGTTGTAGTAAGGCCAATAGGTCTGTAGCGCGTCGAGTGCGAGGGCTGGCGAGGTCGATGAATCGACGCACTTCTGCCTGAACGCCTCGGTGTTCGTGACGTCAACTGCCGGGATACCGAGTCCCTGGACCACCACTGACCGCTGCGCCGCGCTCAGGGCTCGCATTTTGATTGCAATCGCTTCCTTCTGAGAGCCTCTGGCCGTGAGGATTTGATTTGCGAGCCGCTCGGCCGGTCGGAATGCCGGTGCAAGTTGCTCGAGCGCTGCAGCTGCGGATGTGGCCACGTCACGACGGCCGGTTTGCCTGGCTTTAATGAGTCTGATCAACAGGGCCGCGCGGGCGTAACCTGCTTTGTCGGGATGCTCCACCAGGAAGTTCTCAATTTTCTGAGCCGTTGCGTAATCGAACCGCTTGAAGATCACGTAACGTGTCGCGGTTTCCAGATCGTCGGCCGATGTTGTCGCAAGTAGCTGAATGACTCTTTGATTTTGGCCGTCAGGGACGGTGATCGAAGTGGTAACTCCGTCACTATCGAGTGTGCCGACTTCCGCCGCCAAAGCGGCGTGATGCAAAACGAGCAATGCAAAAACGAGAGAAACGAGCCGTTTCATCGAGTGCCTCCGATGTATTTTAAATTGTTAGTTGTCGGATCGGCCGAGCTCGACCCAGCGCGAGCCAGTCCAAATGATTTCAAGCGTGTCGTTGGGCCCCATGACCATTCCGCCACTAATGAGGCAAATGTGAGTCCCATCACTATAGACAGATGCGCTCATGGCAGAGCTGATATTGATGAGCGTGAGGCGCTGGCCTGTCTTTGTGCCGCTGGGCGAGGTGTCGATCGTGAAAGTGCAGGCAGGGTTGATGAGGTTCACATCGACGCTCGTGTCTAGGGCGGTTTGTGAATCGTTGATTTCGGCATACGTGATCGTGCTTCGCCACGCGGGATTGCCGCTCGCGTCGGTCATCCAGACTTTGCTCACTTGCCCGGCAGCTGAGGCTACAACGCCTGCAGATGAGGAAGAGTTCGCTTGGACGCTGCCGCCCGGCAATGTCCCCGTCACGCCACTGGCAAGGTCAACCTGATCCCATGCGGGGTTGTTGCTCGTCCCGGTGTTGGCCAAATAACGCTTTGCAGTAGTGTTCTTGGCAAGCTTGGCCCAATCCCCGACCCCGTTGCCGAAAACGAGATCGCCTTGTGCGGCCGTGAGCCCCCCAAGATCAGTTAGGTTCGTGCTCTTCGGCTGATATGTGGCGCTCAGGTCGGGAATATCCGAGGCCGCGATCGTCCCCCATGCCGGCGCGGACGAGGCGGTGCCCGTCCCGGTCTGAGTGAGAAATTGTTTTGTCGAAGTCGTATTCCCCGACAATTTCAACCAAGCGCTCGATCCGCCGTAGATGAGAACGCCGAGCCCACGGGAGATTCCCGCAATATCGGTCAGGTCCTGATCGCCCGGCTGGGCCGCGTTCCACTGCGCTGAATAGTCGGGAATCTCGGTGTAATGCCCTTGGCCATCGACACTCACGAGACCATTGATCTGGTCCTCGTTGTTCACATGGATCTTCCACGCGCAGAAATCGTCCCACACAAATTCGTCCCGCAGCGAGCCGCCCTTGTTCGCCATGACGATCTTGCTGGCATGGATTTCAGGCCAATCGTAAACCGCCTGTGCCATGATCAAGATTGCACTGGTCAACATGGCGGCAAGCCAAAGCAGCCGTTTTTTCCCGTCCATGGGCTTTCCTTTAAAGGCTCTGGAACCAGAGCCGAAGTTTGATGCCGGTGTGATTTCCGGAAGCGTCGAGGATCCAGGCGAACACGTATCCGCCTGAGCAATCGAGGGTTTGGCCAAGAATCGCGTTTTGGCCTTGCCCGGGCGCCAGGCTGAGCGTCACGTAAGCCCCCGCGACAGGGGAGCCGTCTGCGTTTGGTTGGGCCGAACTGATGCAAATGATGGTGGGCGAGGGGGCATAGAGATCGACCGAATCGACGCCTTCCACCTCGGCGGCGAACATGCGCGTCGCGATAAACACATGTGACACACGGATCGCACGGGCCTTGTTCGAGGCAGTGATCGTCTCGGCCGCGCCGGGGAACAGCATGTCGATCGCGACGGTGGTCTGGCCAAAATATGAAGGGATTCCGAGCGCCGTTCGGGCGGCTGCGGCCGTTGTTGCGCCCGTTCCGCCTTTGCTGATGGGAATGACCGGAAGCTGCGCTTGGGGAACTTTCCCATCGACGCCCAGACTCGCGGGACCGCCCGGTTGGGCCAGCATCTGGATCACGGCCAGAAGCTCGACAAGGGCTTCCTGAAGGTCGGCGCGGGCCTGAGCCGGGTGGTCGGTCCCCTGGTCGAGATTCGTGGTTACAAAGTTGCCGGTGGGCCATGTAGTCAAATGAATTTCTCCAAATCAGACCGTCTCGAAATAGATGAGCATTTCGCGCAAGATGCAGATTTGTTCACCGCTCGCCGGGGAGGCCGTAATCTTTGCCTGCCACAGGCAAGCACTGTTTTCTCCAATGTTGTCCTCGCCGCTGGGCGGCAGGGTGTACCACTCACCCCATGTGGCTCCGTTGTCAAACGAGCGGCGCGCCTGGATTGTGAGCAGCCCATCGCCGGCCGCTTGGATGGTGGCTTTGAGCGGAGTGATGAAATTTGCTTCGGCGAGAGTGATTGGAATCGTCGTGTAGGTCAGCGGCAGATGTGTCGTGTGCCAAGCGAGCCACGTATCCCATGTGGTATCACCCAGATTATCCCAAGTTGAAGTATCGATTGACTCGAGTTCGCCGACCTTGTCCACGCCGAGTGTGGCATTCACGAAACAGTTGTCCCGAGTGCCGTTCCAGCCATTTGCCCGTTCGTCCTGGATGTAACAGCAATTGCCGGCATTGCTCGTAAACTGGGCCGTGATGATCTTGGCATTGACACTTTCGTTTCCGGCGCGGTCCATAGCCTTGATCCCGAAGGTATAAAGGCCGGCCTCGAACGGCCGTTCGGTCTCATACTGTGTTCCGGAAAGCAAACCGCTGTGGAGCGGATCGAGGTCGCTCCAGCCCCATGCCGCGTCTGATCCGGCACGATAACGGATCGAAACACCGGCGTAATCAGGCGGTAGGGTGTCGGCAAACACCCATGAATACCTGCGCCGGCCGCCCCATTGCTGGATTGCCCAGAACTGTTCCACATCGGGTGGAGGCGTCTGATCCCCCACGACAACAACCGTTCTTTGGACCCAATCCGAGGCACGGCCCAAGCGCGTGACGCCGCGGACGCGAACGTCGTAGCTTCGCGTCTGCACGCCTCCGATCACGGCGCACGGCCCGACGTTTGCCCACAGAACCTGTTGATACGGCGACTGCGACCCGGACGGCCGGATCGCGACCTGCATATAGTCGGCGCGCTCGAAATAAAGGCCGGACTCCCAGGAGAGGGCCAGAATGATTTGCGGGGTGTATGAACCATCGGCACCGATGAGCATCGCACGTTGATCGGTAATTACGTCTTGAATGATCGGCTTCTGGACGGGTTTTGTAACCTCCGGGTCCCACGTGATAAACGGATCGTAGGTTGGGATGTCGCCGTTTTCGGCATCGTAGATATCGGGCGCCGCAGGAACGAGAAGCAATCGCGCCGTGAAATTGTCACCGGGAACGATCTCGCTCACGATGCACTCGATCGTCTCGCGCGTGGACTCGCCAAACATCCACAGGTCTCCTTCAGCGATCTCGCTAAAAAGCCCGGAAAGCACCAATTCGTGCGTTTCGCCCTGCTCGATATGCGTATTGGTTGCCGGCTGGAGAATAGACACCCCAGACGCCGTGCGGATGCGAATCGAGTAGTCCTTGCCCGTTTCGGTAATGACCGGCTCGTCGAGCGTGAGATACGTGCCCCCCAGATTAGTGTCGAGGCGGACCTGCTTGATCCTTCCTGTTCCGCCGCCGATTGAGGCAACATCATGGCTCAGGCGGACGAGGTCGCCGCGCTGGCAGACCAAGGATTCGACATCGACCATGATTGAAAACGCCTCGGGCCGAAGCCGCATCGCCGCAAGCGTGTAGCGCCCCCACTTCCAAGCCTCGGTCTTGTTCGTGATCCCCTTGGTCTCTAGGACCTGGTAGATCTGCGCGTTGGCTTCGCTGTAGCCGTCATCAAAAGCCGAGATTTCGCCTTGTTGGTTGTCATCGTCTTCATCGGCGTATCGCACGCGCATGGCGTGGGGGACTTCCTTAAAATCCTTCGTCCCTTGGAAATCCCAGGAATTTCGGGGTGTAAAATGCTGCACGGGAACGTCCTGGGCAATATCCTCCACGACCGAATAAAGGCCGTCGCGCATGGTCGTTGATGCGCGGCCTACGGCGGCCACCGTGTTAAGGCTGTCCAGAACATTGCTCGCGAAATCGAAAACGAAATTGAACGACCGGCCGGCAGTATTGCAGCGCTCATGCCAGGCTTCAAGGCGCGCAAGGTCGAGGCGGGTCGTGGCGATCGCGCGTTTGTTGTTGGCTCCCTGAATGACGCCGCGCCAGCATGATGCAGGATTCGACGTGGGCCGCGGCTCCCAGTGGCCGGGAACAGGGTCGAGCGTCACGTATGAAGGGCCGTCGATAAGGCCGTCCGAGTTTTGGGCCATGATGTCATAGCCGTTGTCATCGTCGCTCGAACGGTCGCCACCCAAGTGGGGTTTTTCATCCCCGGAATTCCAAACCGAGCGCCTGACCGTTCCACCGGACGAGACCACGTTGATGTTCTTGATCCACGCTTCGGTCTCGCCGCCACCGTTCAGTTCGCAGGCGATGAACCATTTCTCAATATCTTTGCCAACCAGCAACGATAGAGAAATCCGGCGCCGATACCATTTGTTGTCGGTGTATTGACTCAGATCGGTCCCTGGGTCAGCGTCTATGCCGTTCTGGTCAACAGCGCCCATACCGCGCAATGTCTTGTCATCGTCCGTCTCGAGCTCGACGGCGATCTTGTTGTTCGTCGGCCCGGTCGTCGGCCAGTAAATGTCGTATTCGAGCACGTCGCCCGACTGGACCGTGTAATTGTCGATGTCCTTGATCCGGACGTAGTAGTAGCCGTCTTCGGCGGCGGGCTCCATCTGGAACGTGCAGTGCAGGGCGGCCGGATTGGGGCTTAGCGCCAGATGATTGCTGCCGGCGTAATCATAAGCAGTCGCACCGCTGACTTCATTCATGCGCCAGTAATTGATGAGGTTATCCTGGCGCGTGTCGATCGACGTGTCCTTGAGCGGCGTGAGGTCCGCCCCGTGCATGCCCTTGTCCCAAACCCTGAACTCGCGGAGCTGGCCTTTAAAATATTCGGATCCCTTCCAGCGGCCGATTTCGAAGTCGTTGCTTAGAGTGTTGAACGCGTTGAGCTCGGAGATATTCGCGAGAGCCATGCTCATGCCGTCGTAATAAAGACGAATCGAACCATCGACGACCGTCACGCCGTAGTGATGCCAACTCCCGATCGAGCCTGGCAGGACGACGTCGATGTCGTTGCCCCACAGATTGATCCGCCATTTCTCGGCCGCATAATCGAGGATGCGAAGCGAGAAGTCGCCGCCGTTGACTCCTGTGCGCCCTGCTTGGAACAGCCCGCCGTTTTGCGCCTCGGGCTTGGCCATGAACTCGAACGTGCGCTCGTGTTTGCCTCTGTTTTGGTCGCTGTCCGTCGCGCAGAACGGTTGAGGGCCGGCCGAGAGGTAATCGTCAATCCCGTTAAACTCTAGGCACGCTTTCCCGTAATCCATGAGGATCGAGCGCGCCTTGAGCGAGAATTCATCGACCACATTATTGAGCTGATCCGTGGCCTTGATGCGCATCGCGATCTGGGCGAGTGCGCCCTTGTAGTTGTAGATGGGCTTGCCTGCGGGATCGTAGCAGGTGTAGTAGATGCGACCCTCCCGGGTCGGCGGGTCGGCGTTAAAGATGCGCAGAACGGACCAGATTGCCTGGTCATTGATTGAAATATCGGTTGATTGCTCGTTCGTGCGACGGACCCGAACATCGTACTGGCCGCGCGTTACAGTCCAGCGGAACGCCTGCCGGAACGGCTCTGTCTTGGCTTCATAAACGCGGTTCCCAGTCCCGTCGTCGTACGATTCCCAACTGTCGTCATCCGAACCGAACGGCCGCCAATCGATGTCAAACAGGACGGCCCTGTGCTTGGTGTCAGCGCCTTCGATATGAGCAAGGCCCCTCGGGAACTGGATTTCGACGATGATTTCCTCAGCGTTCTCGGGCGTTGTTCGCGTCTGATACGTCGTGCTGAGTTCGATCGAAAGCTGCGTCTCAATGGCCGTCGTTTTGTAAAGCGTGATCGGTGGGTCGCCGGGGAAACCGTTACGAACCTCGATTTCCACGTCATCGAACTCACTGATCGACGTATCGCCGATCCTGAAGTCGGTCATCTCTAAGGGTCCGTCGCCAACCGTGAAGAGCAGCCGAAGATACTGGTCATCGCCACAGAGTTCGGTGTAGGGCGGGGCGCCGTAAGCAGGCCGAACGCGGTGCGAACCCATGATGCGCGGCACAACTTCCCACGGCCGGCACTGATTCCGCGCCCCGCTGATGAAATAGGTGGGCGAACTTTTCCCGTCCGTCGAGGACAACTGGCTCATTGTCGGGCCAGTTCCCGACATCATGTAGGACATGGCGCCGGAACATATGAGCCCCACGCCAACCGTCATCATCCCGTTCACGATAGTTGTTCCCAACATCGCAACCCAGGTGAGAGGCATAAAGAAGCCCACCACGAAAAGCAGAGCGCCGATGAGCGCCATCGCCCCGCCCTTGCTTTTGCCACCGCCCCCGCCCGCGGGAGTGGTTGTCACGACGATATCGGTTCCCTTGCGCGGCCGGACGCGCGGCCAGTAGCGCATCGGAACCAGAACGCCGCCGATATAAACGCGAGCGAACGCCCGGTAGATGGGCTTGATGAGCTGAGTCACAATCTCGGCGCAGGTATAGCCGCGAGGGACAGTTTCAACACGCGCTCCCAAGCCAAACGGATTCGGGCGAACGGTCACATTCAGCAAATCTTCGGGGCCGAGTAGCTCAAGCCTCTTGGCTTTCGGGATGGTGATGAGGTCGTTCATTTCGTCACCATCCTTTCGTTCCGAACGAAGGCGCGCACGCGTCGGCTCCAGCGCGGACCGATATAGCTCTCCACCACCGATCCAGCCGCCCGGTGCGCGTGAAGCATCATCCCGCCGCCCAGGACGAGACCAACGTGACTCACGTCCCCAGCAACCTGCATGAGGACGATGTCGCCGAGTTGCTCTTCGCCCGCAACGATCTCCCGCCACATCCCGTCGCGATGAGACGCGATCGCCTTTCCTGCACAATCGGATTGTTCCGGATCGGAACATTCATTCCACAACGGAAGTTCCACATGAAACTGTTCGTCGAGCACCATGCGCACGAGCCCCCAGCAGTCCACGCCGCTTCGGTCACGGCCGCCGGCGAGCCAGGGAAGGCCGACATAATGCTCGGCCCACGAGGGAATTGATTGAGATGCGGTCAAGATGTCGCCTTAATGCGCGAACAGGGCGGGGAATCCGGCTGGCTGGAATTTGTCGCCGGGGTAGGGTTCATCAAGAATGTTTTCGAAGGAGAGCGTGCCTTTGACAGACAGCTTGTCGTAGCTGATGTTCGAGAAAACCATGTCCTGAAACGAGGCTTCGACGTTGTCCGGGTTGCTCGCAAGCACCACTTCAGCCGTAACTGAAGGCGGCGAATCGAGCGAGCGAATGATCCGGACGATTTCGCGATCCACGTTGTCGATCGAAAGCTGCGCCTGGGGCGGTTCATTGTCGCGTTCCTGCGGAAGCACGAGCTGAAAGGCTGTGGCGAGATATTCATTGTTCCGGCTTGTAATGTTCACCCAGTTGTTCACAACGCGAAGCGGTTGATCCATCGTCGCGTGGTTGATCGTAAGGAGAATGAGGAATACCTCATCCGTCTCTTGAGCATTGACAGCCCGCTGCATCTGCGGAGAGGCATTGCGGCTCATGGCAAGACCTCCAGATCAAGCGTTACGAGGTAGAACATGTCGCTCCCGGCGTTCGGTTTGTATGTCGGCTTGTTCGCAAACCGGACTACAACGGTCTGGCGCGTGCGCGGATGCGTGAATTCAAACGGCAGCGATCCACCCGCGATCGTCTGGCTGTAAAACTCATCAAAGATTTCGACCTGTGCATCGGTCATGAGGATGTCGCCTTTGATCGGGCGCGGGGCAGCCGTAAACCGCTGCCGGACCTTGGCCGGGCCGGTATCCATCTCGGTGCGAATCGTCGTGGATGGCGGAGACTCGTTGAACGAGCTCGCGTCCATATCCTGCGGCAGGGCGCTGGGCCAGACTTGAGTTCCCATTTCCTACCTCTTTACCGTCGAGCGCTGGCTACCATAGGTGGCCTCGATCGCCCGCCCGATCTGGCCGCCGCGCATGATGTCGTCCTGGACCTCGCGCTTGATCCGGATCATGAGTTCACGTGTGCCGTCCGAATGCGTGTATTCCTTGCGCTCAACCTCGTTGCCGCTCTCGTTGTAGATGTTGACGACCATCGAATTTCCGGCGGATCGGTTATCTGCTGCTCGCCCGGCCGGCATGGGCGCGAAATCGGCAATTGAGACGCCCAGCTTGCCGTTGGACATCCGCGTGAGGGGCATCACGGCTTCCGGGCCGGCCTCGCCCATGAGCCCGATCGAGCCGCTTGCCATCGGAAAAATGGTGGGACGGTTCACGATGCTATTCGTGAAGGCTCCGCCACGGGCGAACGGGATCAGTGCACCATGCGCAAACACGCCGCCGGTAGCGAGAAACATGGCCAGAGCCGACAGCCCCGTCATGGCCCAGCTTCCGACACCGGAGAGACCGCTCATGGCCATCCCGCCCAGGCTGCCGATCCCGCCAAGGAGTCCCGAGAGCCCGTTCAGGAGCATTCCGCCCAAGCTGCTCAGGCCTCCTCCAATTGACCCCAACCCGCTCATGACCATGTTCCCGAAACTGGAAAGCCCTGAGCCGATCGTGCTCGTAAGGCCGGAAAACATGGATTTGATCGAAGATAGAATGCCAGATTCGGTTGTCTGTGAAGCCCCGGTTGCGGCACTGGCCATTCCGCTTACTGCTCCAGTCGCCGATGAACCGCCCATCGTGGCTGTAAGCGCTCCGAGCGCAGTTGTATTTGCGGTAAGGGCTGTTGTATTTGCGGTGGTCGCGACAGAGGAAGCCCCGCCACTGCCCAGCAGGGATTTGGTTTCGTCGCCGGCGCCGAAGAGATTCATAATCCCGAGCATTGCCTTCTTGGCGAGCATTTCCTCGGCGGCCTTGTAAAACGCGTTCTGGATTCCTGTGATGAAATCCATCCACGCCTGCTTGGCGGTTTTGGCGCCAGTGCGAATGTCGTCCAGGAACTGCGCGAATGCGCTGGTCGTGGCTTCGGCAGTCGAAACCAGGATCGACGAGAGATCGTCCGTATCTGTCTTAAGCTGCTTGATGTAGCGTTCCCATGCGGTCAAGGCCGCTTCCCGGTTTTTGAGTTCCTGGGCGGCGAGCGTGGTGTTGCGATACTCCGCGAAAGCGTTTTCCTGGGCTTCGAGGTCATTGATCTGGCCTTGGAGCGTTTTGCGGCGGGCCATCGCATCATCGGTCTTGCTATCGCCCAGTCCCGCGAGTTCCGACTGCGCCGATGCCAGGGCGATGTCGAGCTTTCGCTTTTCAATATCCAGCTGCTTTTTCAGCTTCTCGGTGATGGCGTCCTGCTTTTTGATGACTTCATCCAAAGTGTCCTCGGGCAGAAGATCGATCTGTGCCGATGAAATCTTGTCGTAAATCGACCACTGGGCTTCAAGGTGCGCGGTCTGCGCCTCGAACCCGGCTTGGTTCATCCGGTTGATCTGGTCCTGCTTGAGGATCGTCTGATCAAGCTGCTGCAGGACGGGGAGCTTGAGCCGCTCTTCCTCAATCGACTTCTGATCCGCAATCAGCTTCGCGATTCGGTTCTGGTCCTGTTCCTGGCTGCCAGCGGCCTGTTCGACTTGGAGTTCCTTGGCAACGAGTTGCGCCTCGATCTCAAGAAGCGCCCGCTCCCTCTCATAGCGTTTGTTGAGGGCGTCAATGTCGGAGAGCGGGTTATATTGGGTACCGCCGATCATGACCGAGCTCGTGAGTTTTTGGCGACGTTGATCGATTTCCTCCGCGATGCGCTGGCTGGCTTGAAGGCTCTGATACAGAGCTTCGATCTGAGCGAGTTCACCCTTCCAACGTTTCAAGGCATCGGTGGCGGCATCCGCCTGTGTTTTCGTTCCAGCAGCTTGAGCGATTGCATCTTTGGCGGCGCGCACGGTTGGGTTTTCGACATCGGATTTCGTGACTGCGTTCCACGCCTGGTTCTTCATCTCCTCGCGCTGGCGGATGAGCTCGTCGATGTAATACTGGCTGGATGTGTCGCGCTGTTTGGTCGCGGCATCGTTATCCGCCTTGATTTGGGCCGTGTTCGTAATCTGAGTGGTGACCGTGAATTTATATTTCTCCGGCAAAATCTTATTGAACCGAGCCTGCAGCCCGTTCCACAGGTTCACGATCTCATCGGCCGTCTCGTAGAACTTCACTTTGATATAGGTGACGAGGGCCATGATCATGTCCATCGTCCCGGTCTTGAACTTCTCAATGATGATAAGTGCCCCGAACCAGATGTTCGCCCACACCTGGGCTGTGATCTCGGAGTGCCGGCGCAGGTAAAGAATTGCCTCGACCGTCCCGAGGATGATCGCGGCAACAGCGGTCGTTTTGAGTGTGAGTTCGAACGCTTTCCACGATTTTCCGGAAAGCAGTATTGCGGCCGAGAGCTGGATATTGGCAAGTGTCAGGCCCTCGGTGGACGCGATCAGCCCAGTGATCCAAAGGATCGCACCCTTGGCCGCGTCCGCAAACGAGATGATCCAGACGGCAGCTTTGAGGGCGATCAGGACCTTGACCGCGAGAATGAGAGCGTCGAGCGCCCCCTTTATTAGTTCAATGTTTTTGGCCAGAGCTTTGGCGCTATCGACTGCACTCTGAAAGCCGTCGCCCAGCGATTTGCCCCAGCCGGCGACCTGATCCTTGTTGTTTTTCATCCAAGAACTGAATGTCTCGCGGAGATCGCCCAGCGACTTCTTAATGCTTTCGAACATCCCCCCTTCCATGAACGTCAGTTGGAACTTCGTCCATTCATCCGAGAGCATCGAAAGGACGCCCTTGAACGTGCTAGAGAGCCCTTCGGCCGAACCTTTGATGCGCTTGGATGGGTCTTCCCATGCCGCAATAAGCATCTGGCGGGTGTCCTCGACGCTATACTGGACGCCGGCTTTGAACCCCAGCATGGCCAGGACGCCGCGCTCGCGGAATTGCTCGGCCGACGCTGCCCCTGCCGCCCACATGCGAACGAGTTGCCCGGCCGCTTCCTGAATCGGGAGACCCGACCTTGCGGCCAGATCGCCGGCCATCTGGACAAGACGCATGGTCTCTTCATTTGAAGTATTCAAGGCCGAACGCAGCATCACCGCTGCGTTCATGATGTCGAGATATTCGTAAGTCACCTTCTCGGCATAACCAGCGGCCATGTCGAACATCTTGCCACCTTCGGATACCGAGCCGGTGAGAAGCTGCATCCGAACACGGAGCGTCTCCATGTCGGATGCAGTCTTGATGAACGACGTGGCAGTAAGGGCAATCCCGAGGCCTGCGAGCGCGCCCTGCACCGAAAAGATCACGCTTTGGATGGAGCCGAGCGCGGTTTTTACAAACCCCATTGCCCGGGTGAAATAGGATGACTGGCTCGATGCACGGTTAAGCCCGGTCTCCAGCTGGCGCAGGTTCGAGTTGATGGTGGCAACCTTGACCGAGCCGTCATCCTGGACGTCAAAGCGCATGATGATGGGAGTTGTCACGAGGGCTTGCCCTTCTCTCGCATCTTCTTTTCAATCAGTTCGGACTGCCGCCGGGCGACGAGGCGCTCGACCAGGACAGCCTTTTCGAGCACGTCGAGCTTGAGGGGTGTAGTAAGCCCTTCAAGTTCCATGAAGGAGGAGAGGACTCCCCAGTCGAGTCCTCCCTCGGGGTTGCGGGCGCTCATTGCCCTCTCATAAACCGCGTCAAACAGGTGATTCGCCGGATCGAGCTCGGGCGGCGCGTTATGGCAACCCTCGCAAGGCGTGTCGGAATTGGATTTTGCGTGGACTGCCTCACAGACCTCGCAGTATTTGGGAGTGTCCGAGAGCCGCCAGTTCCACGCGCGGGTCAGTTTTTTTGTTCCTCGTCCTTGGCCACCGCGCGCTGGTTCTGCTCGTCGAGCACGGCCGCGCTGATGACGCTCGCCAGGCCCCAGTACTTGTTCGCGAGGCCGCGCTTCGTGGTCTCATTGCACGGCAGGGGCTCGCCGTTTTTGTCGCCGATGCCTTCCCACTCGAGGACCGAGGCGTTAAAAACCTCGATCCCGAACGCGGTGTCATCGGTGCGCGTGTTGCCGCGGACGGACTTGGAAACTTTGCGCTGAAGCGCAGCGATTTCGGTCCGCGACAGGCATTTGCAGTGGACGCGGAAAGGCTGGCCCTCGAAGGGTGTGCCCTCGAAAGCGGGATGGCCACCATCGACCCAGAAATCGGGATTTTCCGCTTCGAGATCGATCACAAGGCCGAGTTTCTTCTGTTCCATGACAATGGACTCCTTTTGGAATGACTGATTCAGATAGATGAAGCCGCTAATCAGAACGCGGCGTGGGACGTGGTGAGTTCGGCAACAATGGCGGATGCTTCGGACGAGGTGGCCTTGAAGCCTTCGAAGTCGAGGTCGAGCATGACGCCGGCGGGACCGGTGATGGCCGGGTCCTTTTCGGAATACTTGAGTTCAGGAATGGTGATCGCGAGGCAGTCATCGCCGCTCGTGAATGTCACCCCGAGCGAGGACTTCGTGTTGTTCTGTGCCTTTGTGAGGATTGTGTCATCGGTGAAGAACGCGCTGATCGAGCCGCTCACTTCGGCAATGCCCTCGGGCAGGAACGCGCGAGCGCCTTGGCCACCAATCCGGTATTTGTTCGAGTCGATCTTGTTGTCCAGCTTGAGTTTGAAATCCTGGAGGACTTCAACTTCAGTGCCACCCTCGGTAGCGGATGCGTCGAACATCTGGAACCGTTCGTTATAGAGGTCGATCGCTGCCGGCGCGTCCACGGCCGCATCGTAAGCGGTAGATTCATTTGAGCGATCAGCACCCAGGATGCCAAGCGTCGCGACCAGTTCGCCGTCGCCGCCCACGCTGATCTCGAATGTGTTCACCTTGCAGCCGATATACTGCTGATATTTCGGCGCGGCAAGATCGAGGAAACCCCGCTCCAGGATGAACGAGGAGAGACTCGCCTTGGGATCGATCTTGTAGGTGTGCTTCCACTTGGAGGCCTTGCCCAGCCAAGTGACGAGCTTCGTTGCGCAATCGGCCGGCGCGAAGCCGTTGGCCGCCACGACCGTCGCAGTCGCCCCAGACGTGACCGATTTGACCCACGCATATTTCTCGGCGCCGGTATCGACATAGATCAGCATCTGGCCCGAGGCGAGATTCGCCGGTGCCTGATCGAACGTGGCAACGCCAGAGACGATCGTAACGTTGCATTCGGCGGCATCGGCCTTGTTCTGCATGATCGCGATGACAGTTGCCTCGGAGAGGTCCGCGCAGGCTGCCCCGCCCGACTTCTGCGTCTGGAGCACGCCCACGGTGTCACTGGTTTTGGTGGTGATGTAGCCGGCATACCGAATCCCAAGCTTTTCGTAAATGACGCGGTCGCCCACAACAGCGGCCGTCTGAGAGGTCGAGAACGTGTAGCCGCCCGTCCCGCCTGCGATCGTGATTGTGGAAGCGGTCTGCGTTTTAATGTCCGAGCCGTCCGGAGCCGCGATCGGCACTTCAGCCACGGTCGGAACACCGATTGCAAACTTGAGAAAGTAACCCAGGATGTTCGGATCGACCGGGATCACCAGATTGCCGCCGACGTTTTTGTTGCCTTGGTTGGGATCGGTCGGGTTGCGATCGCCGTGAAGCGTCTCCGCCTGATTGAGCGGGCGCGTAAGGCGCACGTCGCACGAATTGAACGCGACATTGATCGGCGTCCGCGCGGCGCCGGTCTTGGGTGTTTTGCAACTTGCCTCGGTGTCGATGATGATCCGGCCGGCAGATCCTTTTGCCTGTTCAGCCATGTGGCGTCCTTTGCTTAGGTTTCCAAGAATTCAAATGGTGTTGTGAGGTTGACCTGAAACCAACCGCTTGAATCGCCAACGATTTGCGGCTCAGGGACTTTGGTTATGAGCGGGGCTTTCCCCTGGCTGACTTCGACCCGGCGTTCCTTGAAGAGATCGCTCGCCGCATCGAGCAGGCTCGATATTTCGCTGTCTCCCGCCCCGGAAGGCGTAAAGACCTGTAGGACAACGAGGCCGCGGATCATCGTTCCCTTGTCGCGGCTGCCGGTAATGAGCGCCCGGCCCGCTTCGGAAAACAGGACCGTGAACCGAACCCAAGCGATGCCGGCCGATGGAGTGAAACTCTCGTTTGGCCAGGCGACGGGTGTGCGGGAGGTCCAGTTATCTCGGATGTAAGTCGCGAGGGCCTTTCGGATGGCCTCGTAGGAGCCGCTCATCAGGGCATGTCTTTCAGTCGATTGATGAGATTTTCGGCGCGCTGGCGGGCAATGGCGTAGATGCCATTTGGCGCTTGTTTGCTGTGTCCCATCTCAAGGGAGTAGGCGTAGGGGAGGTTGTTACAAATCCAAATCGTGAGTTTGCGTTTGAGGTCGGGAATCGCTCCAATTTCGCTCTGGGCGTTTACTAATTGCTCCTTGGCTCGTGCGTTATTTTCGGAGCTGGTTTGCTTGTCCGGCTGGATTGAATCATCCATCTCGTCCATCGAAAGATTGTGCGAGGCGCGGAACCGGCCAGTATCGACCGGCGACATCCGTTGAATATCGGCCATCGCCTGGATCGGGACGGTTTTGACGAGACGCAAGTTCTGGGCATCACGCGCCTTAAACTGTGCCGTGAGATCGCGCATCGCCTCGCCAAAGTTGTGGGTGATCTTGGCAAGCATTTGTTACCCCCGAGACCGGCAGACATACATCACGACTTCACCATCGATCCGCATTTCATCCGTGGCGAACACAGTCAGCGACCGCCCGTTCGCAACGATCAAATCGCCGAATGCCGGGACGCACTTGTCCTTCTCGTTTTTGATCCGGATCTCGACGTCGAGCGATCGAAGGTATCCGCCCGACTGGGCAATCTCGCGCGCGGAATAGGGACGCACGATCGCATCGCGTGTCTCCTCTGTTGTGACCGTATCGACCTTGCCGGTCTCGGTGTTGTATTGGGCATCGGATTTGTGCGTTAGCGTGATTTGCTCGGCAATCTGAAGGCCGGGAATGAGCTTGTTTTCAAACACTCGGTCAACGATGGCTCTGATTTCAGCGCCCAGCGTCATGAGAGCCCTGCTTTGAGCTGCGCGAGCGTAAGCACCTGGTTATTGCTCGCAAGGTCTTGAAATGTGATCTTCCCGGCCTTGTAAAGGTCATATCGGGCGGCCCCGAGGTAGCGCCTTTTCCACCCCTCGGGCTGGCGATCAAAGAAGTTCCTAAACGTTTTCTGGGCGCTTATTTGGCCTGCTTTCTTAATCTCCCATTTGGTCGATGTGGTCCCATCCGGGACGCGTTTTCCGTTTTCCACTTTCGTGTGATGGACGGTCCGACCTTCCTGTTCGAAAACAGCCGCGCGCGTGGCATCGCTATCATCTTCAAATTCTGTAACCGGAACGACTTGGCACCGGCAGCGCGGATGAATCGGGAAGCTGGGCAGATCAACGCGATTTTTTGATGTGAGGCCATCGTAATTGGCGCAGGCCGAACAAGTCCGCGCGTCCAGGGTGGCCACAACCCTATAACCGCTGATCAGATCCTTGTGCTTATCCAGCACGGCGTCATGTGCGAGCGCGGAGGCTTGGGCCACAGCCGTCCGAGCAAGTAGGTCAGCCCCGTTTCGGGACAGACCCAGTGTGTCGCGCAAGCGGCGTGCGGCTTCGGCATTCGTCTCGCCAAGAATGAGCGACTGCGTAAGTTCCCGCCGCAGCCGGCCCTTGATCCCGGAGAGGTGGGAGTCGATCCAGTCATTGAGGAACGCCCCGCCCATCGGCTCCGTGAGCATGGCCTTGGTCTGGGCGACGGGGAGTTTATACGCCGCCTCGCTCACATCCTTGCCTGCTTCGCCCCGAATAAGCCGCGTGAATTGGTCGTATTCCGTCCTGATGATTTCGAGCCGAGCTTCATCGATCACGCCGGCGTATTTCTCGCCCAAAGCCTTGAGAACGCCCGCAATCTCGCCCTGCATTCGCTGGTAGCGCGTGAGGGCGAATGTGGTCCCCCGCTGGGCAACAAGTCGTTTCGAAAGCTCGTTCATTGCCCTCGTGAGCGCAGGGATCAGATCCTCGCGCGCCACTGCCGCGCCGTAAGATTCAACATCCAGAGCACGGCGCAGGATTTGATCGTGAATGGTCTCTGAATTCGCGATGCTCACCGGACCACCTCGAACGTGCTGTCAATTTGAACACCGGCATCGAATAACCAAGGACGAAGCAGGGCGATGACGGTCTCGATGCTTCCACCGGCACATGCTTCCCGGACAGCGCGATCGGGAGCGTTGCTGTATTCAACGCTTGCCGTCTGGTTTACGTCCACAGATGCGATTTCGCGGCTGCCGCTTGTCCGGCCGGTGCTGGCATCCTGGTCAGCGAAGTGATGAAGAAGCATTTCAAGCTGGGCGTTTCTGACCCTTGGAGAGATCAGCGAAATGTCATCTTGGTTTCGCGGGAACTCCATCGACTGCCCGTCAATTGCTTTGTCGCCGGTGAAAGTCATGCGGTCGATCGCCTGAGCAGCGCGCACCAGCCGGGCTGATTTCTCGGCCTCTGTCATCGCTGACCAAATCGGGAAGAACGGCACATTGGCTTCGAAATAGGCGTCTGCCTCGGCTATGCTCGCGTAGCTGTTGGCGTTTGCTCCGCTTACGGTGGTGTCAATCGTGATGGCCATTGCTTCGTGCCTACTTGAGGATCGTTTGCATTAACGCTGAGACGATTGAGGCGAGAACGAGCCAGAGAAGCCGGGACAGATTCGTCTCGATCTTTGTAAGGCGTATGTCGACCTGTTCACGGTGGTCCTTTTGCTGCTGGGCCATAATGGCGAGGTTCGTGCGGATACCCGGATCGCCATTGCCATAAACCGCATGCCCCACGCGGGTAACGTCATCCTCGATCCGCTCCAGTCGGTCTTGCTGATCGCACGGCATCATCGAGCCCGGCCTTTCTGACGAACGGTCCCGTCCTGGTTTTGTGACTTGAGCGCCGCGTTCTCGGCTTCAAGCTGGCCGGCTCGTGCATTGACATTCTCCAGCCGGGTTTTAAGTTCAGTTTTCTCGGTTTCCAACCGCTGAATGGTTGCAAGAAGCTGCTCGTTTTGACTGCCCAGCTTCGCCGCTTCCTGCTCAAGCAGGCCAAGCCGCCCGCGCATGGTTTGCATTTCACGCGGCGTTGGCATAACCGGCGCTGCCTTCTTTTCCGAAAGGAACCGGTTGTAAAACGAAAACGCAGTCCCGTCCGATAGTTCCGAAAGATTCCACTGCGCGTAGGCGACACGATTGAGGAATGCCTGAATATTTTCCGCGCCGGGCCTTTCGAAAATGACGGGGCCAAGATCCACGTTTGCAACTTCGGCATAGGCTGCCGATCGGTCACAGACAACAGGGATACCGGTCACAAATGCTGCGTAAGCCGCGGTGGAATTGTGCGTGACGAGCACCTTGGCCCCGGCCAGACTCTTTTCAAGAGGGAATTCGGATGGAAGATGAGTCGTGGTGCCCGAGGGCGCGGGAGTTTCCTCTTGCCGAGGATGAGGCCGCCAGACGATCGGCACATCCGTGTGCTCGTGAATCCTGGCCGCTGTCTCCCGCGCCCACAGGGCGATGTCTTGGATGTCATGCTGCGCATCACCCGATTTCTGGCCGCACAGCAGGATGTATTCTCCTTCGCTTTTGCATGTGGGCGGCGCGATGAGGCCCAGGGCCTTGGCTCTGCCGTCAGGGCAATTCGTCTGCGGAATCCAGTTTAGATTTCCGATCCCAAGAGACCAGTAGCCCTCATCGCGCCGCCAGTATCCGTACTCCAAAATCAAAATAGGGATTGAATGTGCAGCGTAGGAATCGCGGATCATTCGCGCGTGCCCGTGCAGGCCGTGAATGACAACCGCGTCGCACTGCTCCGTCTGATCCGGCGTAAACACATTTGGATTACGCCAGACGGTTTGCCAGCCAGCCTTTTGCATGCCTTCAGCCAAAGCCGAAAGCGGCCCAGAGCCGCGCATCTTGTCATGCAACGGTCGCCCGTAAACGATCGCTCTCATCCTGATTCCTTGCTGTGTACTTTTATTTCATCTGAGTGCCGGGAGGGAGGGAGAGTGGCACTCACGCCAGACGGTTACTGGCTCACGATCCGAACGCCCGAGAGGTCCTTGTCATCAGTCACGGCCTTGTCCCAGTTGGTCGTGGTCCCCAAGGCGGTATCGAGCGGGTTGGGGCCGCCGCTCGACACATCCCATTTGAACCCCTTGACGCGCACGTTGAACGCGTATTCACCCTGGATACGGAAGACGAGGTTTTCGAGGCCGGTGACGATCTCCGAGATGATGTCGCTTTGTTCGGATTCGGTAACGACGACGGCGCCCTCGACCAGACCCATGATGTTATACGTGTCGGCCACCGAACCGTTGGCATCCGTGAGCCCCGGCGCGTCGGTCACGATCACCGGCCGCCCCAGCGTCGCCGGCACGCCGCCATAGACGACCTTGTCGGCCACGTTCACGATCTTGTCGGCGATCTGCGAGCCGATCAGATTGAAGAACGGCTTGCTGTGCATGACCCACGCGACGATCCGGCTTGCGGCGTCGCCGAACTGAGCAAGACCGCGAACGAGGGCATCGGTCGTGAGCGTCTTGGTGGTCTCGCCGGTGATATCGAGATTGAGCGCCGTCTGACCCTGGATCGCCGCCGCGACGGCGAGGATACCGGTGTTCAAAAGGTCCTGGGCCTTTTTGACGCCGATCATTTTGCCGAGGATGAAGCTCATCTCGCGCTGGTCCTTGGCGATCTTGCGGAACGCGTCGAGCGTCTGGGCTGCCGGGCCGATCTTGCGATTGACCTTCACCGAGATGAACTCGTCCTGCGTGAGCGCGAGGTCGGTTGCCGTAGTCACCGCCGTCGTGTCGCGCCGGGTGATCAGGCCGCTGATCGACTTGTAGAACGCCTCCTTCTCGTAGTCGCCCCGTTTGTCGGCCGTCACGAGGCGGATTGCGTTGAGGCTGGCGCCGTTAAAGGCGTTCGTGTTCTGCGTGATGCCTTCCCACAGCCCGCCCTGGAATTCCTCGTTATAGACCTTGAGGTCGCTTGCCTTGCCAATTGCCATCTAATTGCCTTTCAGTCCTTGAGTTGTTGGAAAGCTTCGAGCCCATGTCTGCTCACGAACTCGGCCTTCTCGGCGGCGCTCATTTGCGAGCGGCGCAGGTTACCTGTAAATGCAGTGTAGTTGCCCCCGCCCGAGCCGCCCGTAGCCGCGGCCCGAACGTAGTGTTGGTAGTCCTCGCGAGCGGCCAGAGCGTCCAGCGCCTTGTCGACCGGCATGAGTTCATGCGTCTCCTCGCCCTTCTCGTTTTTGTAGGCAATGTCGAAGAGGTCGATGAACCTGCCGGGGATCGGCCTGCCTGCCGAGTCCGCAACCGGCTCACGTTTGTGGACCGTGAGCAAATCGGGAACCACATCCTTGGCCGGATTGATGAAACGGTCGCCCGATTTTTGCAGGATTTGATTCGTCACCTGATCACGAATGCGAGCAACCCGCTCGTCCGCGAGGGCCCTCTCCGCGATTTCGGCGCGCTTGGCCGTGTTGGAAAGCTGGCTGGCAACCTCGGCCTCGGCGGCCTGTTGGGCTGCCGCGAGATCAGCCTCCATCTTGTCGCGTTCTTTTTTGAGGTCCTCGATCATCTTCTCGAGGTCGGGCGTCTTGTTGGCCTGGGCCTCTAAGGTCTTGATCTTTTCCTTTTGGCGAGCAAGGCGCTCCTCGATCACGCGATCGATCTGGTCTTGGGTCTGCACGCCCGAGACCTTGATCGGCTCGTCCTGAATGAGCACCTGGTTGCCTTCGGCATCGATCAGGAAGCCGCTTTTGTCCATCATCAGTTCCGGCATGGGCATCGTTCCTTCCCGCGAAATGAAGCCTCGCGTGGGCTTGTTCCGGGTTTATGAGGCTTTGTTCCCGTTGCCTTCCGCGCTATCAAGCCGCGCGTGGGCTAAGTCATTTGGTCCTGTGGTATCGGTTCAGGTTGGGCGTGGCCCGTGTCCATTGCACCGAGACTGCGCCGATCCACGTCCTGCGCGATCTTCACCTTGGCTTCTTCGATGTCGTAATCCGCCGGCAGGATGTCGCCGTCAATCAGGAGTTGGAGCACGTCATCGACCGGCAGCATTTCGGCAACGGCCAGGTCCTTGAACGCATTGATCATCGCGGCCTCGATGATCCGGTCGTCGAAATCGCGGCTGTAGGCAATCTTAATCGCGCCGGCATCGGCGCCGCGTCCCCAGCGCGCCATGATCTCCCAGCACCGCCGCTCCGACGCTTCCAGCGAAATCGAGGCTGATTTGAGCGAGGACGTGAAAATCCGGCGGTCCTCACGTTGTGAGTCGGCTGACTGGACCTGGGCCGAATCCTTCTGCGCTTGAGCAAGGGCAATGGAGTAAATCCGGAAACGCAAGTCTTTGATCGACTCGCGCAAGGACGCAAAGCCTTGGCCAGTGGTCTCCAAGTAACCGACAGCCGTTGAATAACCGGGCTCGGATTTGAGGTGAAACCCCTTGGCGGCGTCGAGGCGGGTCGGCTTGTCTTTGCCAATCGTGTAAGGAATCGGGTGGGCCGATAGCCGTTCGAACCAGTCGAGATCGGATTCTTTGTTGTAAATCTGGAGGATGTGCCCCAGAACGCTTTGAGCAACTGGCCAGCCCGAATGGTCGGTTCGCTTGACGCCAAAGAACGGCACAAGCGGCACTTCGCCGAACGGGTTTACGCCTTGCTCAACGAGCTCATAAGATTCGCGTTCGCTATTGCTGTCCTCGGCTTCCGTCGCCTCGTAAACAAGCCACTGCGACCGGGTCCACACTTTCCATTGTTCGCGAATTCCGGGCTCACTGCCCCAGCCCTGATCACCCCGGCCGGTGGCATTTGATTCGGTGATAACGGCCCACAGCAGTTTTCGATCCGCGCCCACTTCCCAGTCGATGACAGCGTCAGCCGGTATGCGCTGAAAGAACGGCCGAAGTCCTGCGTTTTTCTCGTCGAGCGCGCTTTTGAGAAGCGACTTGCCCTGTTCATCCGTGGGCACACGCGGTGCATCGACCAGAACCCAGTGGATCCCGTCCACCTGGGCCTCACGGGCTGCATCGTGAAAGAACACATCGGCCGGCGTGCCGAGCATGTCGACGTCGGCCTGCCACGAGTCAAGTTGCGCCGGAAGCTCGCGTAAATGCGGTTTTGCAAAAAGCATCGCCTGTCGGGCCGTGACGATCTTCTCAACCCAGGGATCCAGGACGGCGCGTTTTAAGCGAAGTTCGTAATCGTCGTCCGACTCGTTCTTCTCGCGGTAGAGATAAACGTCGCGCTTGGCCTTGACCGCCCCTTGGCCATCAAACAGATCACGGGATTTTTGCCGAACGTGAGCGGTATCGACAAAATCGGGGTGTTGGATTGTAAGATTAATCGACATCAGAAAATCCCGACCCCCGCGAACGTGTCTTCCTCAATGGCAACGCCGCCCGTCTGATCCACAGTCATTGCGCCGGCGAGGGCATCAGGCGCGTCGTCGTGATCGTTGAACGGCCACTCTTCAAGTTGTTCGGTGAGCCGCCGCCAGTGCTCGCCCTGGTAGTCATCGCGAATGCGGTCCTCCAGATCGGCGGGAAAACGCAGCCATCCCTGAATGAGCGGTGGTCCGATCCGCTCGATGCGAGCATCCTTGGGCTCAGACGGATGACGCACATCCCAGGGAAGCTGCCAATATGGGCTGCCCTCTTTACGAAGCTGCTCCTGCCGCGCCTCGAACACCTTCCGAATCCACAGTTCCTCTTTCGGGAGCATCTCGACTTCAAGCCGATGGATTCCGTGGAACCCGAGGCGAACCCATTTTTCGTGCAAGGTGAAGCAAGCGGCGATCTGGTCCTCCGGCGGACGCCGATCCACCCAGCAATCGATGAGATCGTGCGTTCCATCCGGCCTGCGCAGAACCAGAATCAAAGCGCCGTAATCGCCCTTAGCCGCGTTCCGGCCACCTGTGGGATCGAGAAATGCCAGAATCTTGCCCGAAGGCGTGAGGTCGTTCCAGTTCCAGCGCGCCCACTTGTCGCGCCCAGGGAATCGAACATCCTCGGGACTGATGGCCTTGCCTTCAAACAGTCGTTTCCATGCCGATCCCGGTTCGTCCCGTTTCTTGATCAGTCGTTCTTTCGGCCACTGATCCCACAGCGGAAGGAAACCTTCGGTCGGCTCGTTCCAACCCTCGGGCGGATGCGAGATGCGGAAATACATCCGGTCCACGTTCTCGTAACCGAGCCATAGCGTAGCGAACGAGGGCGATTCGGCCATCTTGTGAACAGCGTCTTCGCGGTGCCAGCAGTTGTTCGTCACGAGCAGAATGCCATTATCAGTAAGGCGGTTCGCGAACGTATCGAAAATGGCGCTGGCGACATGCCGACGCTCGGCTTCGCTGTAGAGGCAGTTGCGCGTGACACAGTCATCCAGCCAGATCGTGTCGAGGCGGTGACCTTCGGCTTGGCCGAATAGGGAATAGCACTCGAATGCCGGCGCGGACTGGCCGACGAGGTAGAGTTTTTGTTTACTCCACTCGCCCTGGTCGGCAGCGCTGCGGTTATAATCCGGAACGATTTGAGGAAACACGCTCGCGCACGTGGCGGACGTAAGCGCCTTCCGCACTCGCATGAGGTGTTCCTCGGCAAGGTCCTTGTCCCGCGACACGATGCCGATCTTGCGCGTGAGGTCATGCGCCAGAATCCAGATGAGGGACGGAATGATCTGGCTCGTTTTCGCGTGCTCGGGCGGGGCCTGAATGAGGACGTTTTTGTGTGCGCGAAAACAAGTAAACAGGAAATGCTGCATGAGCTTATGAAACGCATGCGGACGCACCTTGCGAAACGAGGCCGCTGTGATCAGATCAGCAAAAAGGCGGGGGTTCGCCCTTGCGGCAACCATCAACGCGTCGAGCTTGATTTGATCTTGAGTGAGATTACTCGCCGTGATCGTCGGCATCGGCGCCCCCTCCTTTCTGCTGAAGTTCTTCATGCTCGCCCTCGTATTCGGGCAGCATGTTTTTCATGATGTCCGCCGCCTGCTCGGGCGTATGGAGCACGCGGACCGGGCCGCCCCCGGCACCTGTCAGTTCAAGTTGCCGCCGCTCGCTCCAGTTTTCAGGATCACGCCGGGAGAGGAACGCGACCTGCGCCTTGGTATCGGGCGGGAAGTATTGGCCGCTGTCCGGATGGGTGAAGCCTGTAGCGTTTTGGAACAGAGCATTGGCGACCTGAGCGATGCCCGTCGCGCGCCCGCGCTCAATTGCCTCCGTAAACTCCCTATGCAGTTTCTTTTTCTTGTAAAGCGTGGACGGCACGATCCCGAGCGACAGCGCAATCTGGTCCATCGACAGACCGCGCGCGGCAAGCCGTTCGGCATTTTTCAAATCCTGGGCTGTGGGTTCCCATTTGGGCCGTGCCATGTCAGTGCTTCCAGGGAATATGCAGGGAGCGCTGGTTCTTGTGGATCGCTCCCTCGCGGGCAGAAATTGCATCGCCGAAGTACTCGCGCAGGACCCGGTTTGTGCGGGATTCGCTGTCGGCGTCGCGGTAAAGCCCCTGCCCGCCGGGATTGTTCATCGTTTCGTGTTGGACGAAGGCATAACGGGTGTCGATGAATGCCTTCCGGTGGAAATGGGCATTCAAGCCGGAGATGAAGAAGTCTCCACACGCCATGAGGCGTGTGGGGTAGTAGAGCTTTGAGCCGGCCAGAAGGCCGTAGCTCATGCCGTTGATGTAACCGCCCAGCGAGAACGGTTTCATCGGGTTGTAATACATGCAGACGGCGATATTGGAGAATCCGAAGAAATAAGCGCCGATGTCCTCGCACAGTTGCGCGGCCGTCTCGATCGCGTCCTGGGTTTCATCTGGTGAGAGCCGCGGATACGTCGGCTCGCCGGGCTCGAACGAAATCTTTACAAACGCGTCCACGTCATCATCACAGTGGAACAGATTGCCGAAATGTTCATACATCCACTGGAGCTTGGGCGGAAGACCTTTGACGCTGTCAGGGTGAACAACGATTTCCACGTTGGGGTAGTAGTCTTTATAAACCGCTTCCTGGGACTCGGCCACACACAGGACCGGATGGACGAACAACCGGTGGGAAGAAACCCGGCCGGCGCGCCCATGCGTGGGAATGACGGTGTGGATCCGATCAGTCATTCGAGCCCCAGTGCGGATTTGAATACTTGAAATGAAATCGCCCGTCCCTCGCCAACGGTCTTGGATTTGTTCGTGCGGCATTTCGTGATAGCGAGGATGGATTTGAGCCGCGTCCAGTCGAGGTCGTTTTCCGTGAAGATCACGACGTAGTTGTAGGACTCGTTGAGGCGCGCCACGAGCGGGTAGATAGGATTCTCTTTTTCGGATTCATCCTGCGGCTTATCAGAAGGGGTCTCGTCGGCTTCGCGTTCAAGATCACAAAACAGGCGGTTCAGGCCCACGTCATCGACCATGAGTGGATCTTCGTCTTCGAGGCGGCTCAAAATTCCTGCGAGCCCATCGGTAAACTCCCCCGCGATGTGCGGGTTGTTGGCTTCGACCATCGCAGCATCGGCAACTGTTTCATCCCAGTCCACCACGCGAACCGGCCACGATTCGCCGGTTTCGGGATCGGTGATATGCGGCTCGGGTTCAAGTTCGAGCGTGGCGCCCTTCTCCATCAGCACATTCACCCGTTGGTGTCCGGCTACAAGAAAGCCGGTCCGCCGGTTCCACACGATCCCGGCGATGTTGCCGAAACGCCGCATGGACGCCGAAAGCCCACGGCGGCTTTCGCCGTCAATCGAGCGCGGGTTTTCGGGATGGGCCGCAAGGTCCTGGATGCTTGAGAGTTCGTGCATGGTGCGGTTCAGGGGATTGGACGGGTCCGGCTGCCTGTTTGGACCGGCGGCTCCGGCGCCGGTTAAGGAGAGGAGGAATGATTCGAGCGAGGAAAGTGCAGGGCTCGGAACGAGGCTTAACCCTGCGGGCGTGACAACGAGGAGAAGCCGGACCCGTCCAATCGATTATGGTGAGGAGAGGTGAATCCGGAGCGGCGCTCCAAATTCGTGACGGATGAAGAAGATAGGCGATATGGAGTTGACAGTCAACGAAAAAGTATAATATACCTCTGCGCGACTAAGGCGGTATTTGATACGCGCCACATACCACGGAAGGGAAGCTGATTCATGGACGAAAGCACCAGCAGCGCCAGCGCCGGCCAGGTCAAGCCTGGCAGCGAAACCACCGAGTACCGGCAGGCTCGGCAGGCAAACACCTGGGGGATTGTGGGCCTCATCCTGGGCGGCATCATCGCCGTCGGGCCGGGCCTCGTCGATAAATTCTGGGGTGCAAACCAGAATTCGGTCGCATACATCGCGGCCGGCGGCGCGCTCAGCGTCGTGAGCGTCATCTACAAAATGCTCGTCGATCTCGGCTACATCAAATCGCGCACCGACGTCAAGGTGGCCCAGCAATTGGGCAGTGAGCAAAAATGACACTTAAAAGCGGCTTGATCCAATTCGCCGTCGCTCTGATCATTGAATTGTTAGATTGGGTGGTTGTGAATGATGTGTTTGAGGATAGGTCGGAGGATTCGAAAGGACATGCTGCGCTTCGTGCTCGCCTTGTTGCTCGTGTCCGTGGCCTCAGCTTGCAAAACGACCCGGACAATTTACGTTCCTGATGGCGAGCCCGTGAGGCTCCGGGAATCGGTGCATGGCGCCAAGGTCTGGGTTCCTGATCAAGCAGGCGCATGGACGGCTGGCGTCATGGACTTGCCCGAGGGCTGGTATGCACTGCCAGACCCGCAGCCCGAACAAGCCAACTGACGCCATTCACGCGCTCAATTATTTCCCCCGTCGCCAGACCGATCTCGCGGCCGGGCGGGGGAATATTTATGTCAAAGAAGGGGGTTGTTTTTCATGTCCGGCTCGAGCTGTCAACGACATGAACCAGAGTTGTTCTTTACGATCACGCTGGATGAGAAGATAAGGCCTCGCTTGGCGACCTACGGCTTTATGGTCGAAGGCAGGCCTCAGCAAATGTGCCCGTTCAAAGATGTCCAAGGTCTCTCGCCCGCTCAGATATGCGCTCTTTCTCCGCCGCAGTTCCGCAAGTTGCCTGAACATCTTAATTAAACTGACTACAGTTCATAGCTGATCCCGACTGGGCGGTCCTTTGGGCCGCCCTTTACTTTTGCCCTACCACGACCTTAGCCAAGGGCTCGTCGATCTGAACATTATCCCTTCCGACGTTGACAGTAACCGTTGTCGGGATCAGAATTTAAGCGTCGGAGGCGGAGAAGCAGCGCTTCTGGAAGCAATGATCGAAGGACGGATTTTGACTGGCGGTTTGCACCCCAGAAATGCTGCCCAAAACCCCGGCCCGCTTCGCCTGATGTTCCGCGGTTATTCTAATGGGAAGCCGGCCTATTGGGTAGTCTGTCCTGAAATTTGCGAAACTGCCAAAACTGACTGTTCCCAAAACTAGATGGGTTCGCACCGGTCAAGGGAAATCTTTCGCAACGCGTGACGTTTGTGGGATAGTACGAGGAGCGGCTTGGCAAGTCACTTCCTGCGGAGGAGTAAATTTTGCGCGACGAAACCGACGAGACCAAGGCGGTTTACTCCAAAATCGTCGAGAACCTAAAAAAGCTCGCGCGCCTCGAGCCGGTTATGCATGGCTCGAGCGACTTTAAGCTGCGCCCGATCGCCTCCGAAGACGAAGTGCGTGCATTCGAGACGAAATACACGGTCAAGCTGCCCACCGAATACCGCAACTTCATTACACGTTGCGGGCGAGGCGGGGCCGGACCCGGTTATGGTTTGCTTGATTTCAAAGATCTCGAAATCGGATCGCTCGAAAAGCCGCCTAATTCCGAATGGTATCTTAAAGAAGCCTGGATTGGGGATCTCTCGAAACCTTTCCCATATGTGGAACCATGGAACATGGATGTGCCATATGAGGTGCTTGCGCAGAAAGACTCAGAGGAAAGCGACCGTGTGGTGGATCAATTTGGGGAGAAGTACTGGGCTCCGCTCGATGGCGCTTTTCCGGTCGCCCTCATCGGCTGCGGCTATTACTATTGGCTCGTAACGACCGGCCCCGAAGCCGGCCATATTTGGGTCGATAACCGCGCGGCAGATGGCGGGTTGCGTCCGCTCATGCTACCCGGTCTGGAGCGCGTGACGTTCCTGTCGTGGTATCAAAACTGGATAGACAAGGCGTTTGCGGCGGCGGAGGAACAGGGCTTGCACGAGGAAACCGAAGAGGCCAGGGCGATGTATGCACAGATCATAGCCGATGTGGAAACGCTCAAGCGCGCGAAGCCCAAAGTGTTCGGCGCGGATTCGCACGAATTCAAGCTCCATCCGCCCGTGCCCGAGTATGAAATCGCCGGTTTCGTACAGGATCATCACATCGAACTGCCCCAGGAATACCGCAATTTTCTGATGCGCTGCGGTCGCGGCGGCGCCGGGCCTTACTATGGACTTTTCGACTTTCACATGATGGACAACGGCTTCGGCCATGTGAAATGGAATGAAGGCGGCGACTTCGTCGGCACACTTTCAAGACCCTTCCCGTTCACCGAGCCATGGAACGATCTCAGTAAGCATCCGGCCGACGAACTTTTGGAGCGTGATTGCGACGAGTATGACCGCCAGATGCAGGTGTTCGATCAATGTTATTGGGCGCCGATCGACGGGGCCATCCCGATCTGCCATCTAGGTTGCGCCCTGCGGCATTGGCTCGTGGTTACAGGGCCCGAAGCCGGCCACGTCTGGGCTGATCATCGCGCCGAAGAAGGCGGTCTGTTTCCCGTCACTAATAGCGGTGAGCGCGTGACGTTTCTCGGTTGGTACCGCGCCTGGCTCGACAAAGCCCTTGAGATCATGAAAAAAGAACAGGCTGAATAGGCCACCGCCCCGCCGCGCCGCGCGCGCCGGCCGATCTCGCTCGGGCGCAAGGTTGTTTGCCATCATCGTGATGGCATTCGCGCTGATTATTCTAGAATTTATCGAGTTCGCCCTGCGTGCGGCACTGGCTTACAAAACGCGGGCAATCTGCATAACATCACAACAGCCGTGAACACTGGATTTCGGATTTCGGGAACAGTCAACAAAATAGGCATGTGCGGCGTCTATCAAAACCTGCATGATAATTGAGCTAATACCGTATCTCTATCCCTGATTAAACGGGGTCAACAGGCTGGGTGGCCGCCCCTTAAATATTTTCCTTCCGATCGCGTTCCTCAACACCAGTCTGGAGCCGGTTTTTATACAACGCGCTGCCGTGTCAAGCAACCGCACCCCGTATAATTCCGGTATCCGCGCGAGGTTGTTTCCCGTTCCCAAAAAGTAAAAATCGTCAGTGATCCGTCACTGATCAATCACTGACGCGTCACTGACGAATCACTGATCGATCACGGATTGATCACTGACGCGTCAGTGACGCATCACTGATTCGTCACTGATTGATCACTGATTTCTATAAACATTCTTATACGATCCAATTACCATTCAGGATACGAGCGGAGGCTTAACTCTTATAAACACAATGACCCGCATCGAATCACTGATGAATCACTGATTGATCACTGACGCGTCACTGATTCGTCACTGATCGATCACTGACGCGTCACTGACGAATCACTGATCGATCACTGATCAATCACTGCAGGAACAGGGAACAGGGAAGGGAACAGGGAATATATTGTACATCCTAAAGGATGTTAGTCGTCACCGCCGCTTTCGCGGCTCCGGCGGCTGCGCCGCCCCCCTTCCTTTCATCCATTTCACCCGAGAAAATATTTTCTACGAATCCAAGAATATACAGACGCGGTAGAGTAGTACACCCTCCCCAGGGAAACCGATCGAAGCTCACGCAGAGTTTTTCGCGATTATTTCGCGTGAGCTAAAAATCTAAAATTATTCCTGCTTGTGAGCGGGCGGTTAAAAACCCAACCAAACTCAAAGTTTTCCGCCGTAAAAAAAATTTCAAAATAGGGATTTACAAAAGCCCCCTGTCTGAAAGAAGCTACTCGCCATCATACGGTGGGCGTATAGTCCACCACCCAAGGAGAGGACACGATGAGCAACGAAACAATCACGATCGCAGACTGGATGCGCCGAGCCCCGAAACCGGTGGCCGAGCGATTCGACGCCGAGCGGCACGTCACGCTCGCCGATCTCTACGACCTGGCTCAGGACGAGATCAACCGCGCCGAGGACGGGCTGGTGAAACACCACCCGAGCACGATGAAGTCGCTGCGCCGGTTCGCCGACGACCTGCACGCGGCCGGAGCTCTGGAGCAGGGCAACGGAGCGGATAGCGGCGAGTATCCCGACGACTGGGCGATGAACGAGAACGAACCCGCCGCGCCTGTGATGGTCGCTACGGCTGATCCGGAGATCGCCACTGAGTCGACCGAAACCGAGCCGATCGCGGCCATGGCCGAAATTCCGGCTTTGGAAACCAGCAACGAACAAGCCCCGCAGATCGAGACCGAATCGCTAGTCGAACCCGCCGCGCCTGTTATTCCCACCGTCGCTGCCGCGACCGAGCTTGAGCCTGATTCAAGCGACGAAGGCCGCCGGAGCTCCCGCGCCGCCGCCTATCGCAATCAGGTCCGTGCCCGGCTTAAGGTCGATTTCCCGAACCTGGCGCTTCGCCGGGCCGAGTTCTCCGAGTCGCTGCTTCGGCCGCTCAATCGCAAATTCACGAAATGGGCCGATGAATCCGGCTCGGAGATGGCACTCAGCCTCGAAGGGGTGCTCGACCAGATCGGTGCGGCCAGCGAGCGCACGATCGACGAATTCACCGCCGCGTTCCTGGTCCAGACGGCCTGAACAGCGAAGCCGGTGAACCCACCGGAGAAGAACCCGAGAAAGAGGCGAAAATTCACGATGGAAGAACGCAGAACAAGACGCGGTTACGATTTCGGCGAAGTGGCGAGCGCTTTTCAAAAATCCGTGCGTCGGGGACTGCTCGACGACGCCCTCTACTGGGGCGTGGAGCTTTACCTGTCCGGCTTTCACGAATACGCCTGGAAACGAATGCGCGTGATGTGCTCGGAGGATATCGGACCGGCCGAGCCGAGCCTCCCCGCCCAGATCGCCGGGCTCTACGCGATGTTTCGGCAGTTCCTGGAATCCAAGCCGAAACGGACCGGCGCGATGGGCTCGGAGAAACTCTTTTTCGTCCACGCGATCATGCTTCTCGTCCGCGCCCGCAAATGCCGGATCGTCGATCACGCGAATATTTATCATTTCCGCGCTCATGACCAGATTCAGCGCCGCGAGATTCCCGATTGGGCTTTGGACAAGCACACCTATCGCGGCAAGCGCATGGGCCGCGGCATCGATCACTTTTTCGAGACCGGAACGCTGCTCGAGAATCGTAGCGCCGAAATCGAGGACGTGTATCGCGACCGCGCAATGGAGTGGGCCGATATCGAAATGCCCACGCAAGATGCCACAGGGCAGCTTGAGATGTTTTAAACGCAAAATCCTCCGCAACTGCGGATGGAAAACTAGCCAACGGAGAGGAGAACCGTGACATGGCAATTGCAGCAAGAAATCGGGCGGACGATCTGCCCGAAGAACCGGCGCCGCCGGAGACCGAATCGATCCTCATGATCGATCTGGACAGGATCGAGCCTTCGCCCAAAAACCCGCGCCGCTTCCGCGACGGCGTGCGCGATCCGAAAATCCGAGAGATCGCCGAGTCGATCAATGCGGTAGGGGTCCTGCACCCGATTCTTGTCCGGCCGGTGAACAGCCATTACGAGATCATGGCCGGGGAGCGCCGCTGGCATGCCTCGCGCCTTGCCGGCCGGCCGACGATCCCCGCGATCGTGCGCGAGCTCGACGATAAGGCCGCCCTGGAAATCACCGTGATCGAGAACATGCAGCGCGAGGACCTGCACCCGATCGAGGAAGCGCGCGGTCTCAAGGAACTGCTCGACGCCGGTTACACCGCCGAGGATGCGGCCGCCCGGCTCGGCAAATCGACCGCCTGGATTTCGTGCCGGGCTCAGCTGGCCAAGCTCATTCCCGAGTTCGCTTCGGCGATGTCGGGCGAGGATGAAAACATCAACCTCACGGGCTGGAGCGTGAGGGCGATGGAGTTGGTTGCCCGCCTGCCCGAATCCACGCAAAAACTCCTTTGGGGCAAATTCTTGGAACACGCTGAATCGAATCAGAACGTCGAGCGAATCGAGCAAGCCACGACGAAAACGGTCGAGATGATCGTCGCCCGTTTCATGCTCGATCTCAAAACCGCGCCGTGGGAGATGGACGCATGCTTTGGCGATTGTCCCGTGTGCGCCCAGTGTTCAAAGCGCAGTCAAGCCCAGCCCGATCTTTTCGGGGGCGATGAGGACGAGGACCGCTGCCTCGACCCGCAGTGCTGGGAGAAGAAATCCGACCTCTACACCGAGCAACTCGTAGTTCAAGCCGAGCGCGATTATCCGGGCATCTTGAAGGTCAGCTCCGATTATCAGACCGACTTGCCCGGCGTGCTCGGATACCAGCACTACACGATCAGCCGCGAGGGAGCCGAAGGCGCCGTCCCGGCCGTGGTTGTCGAGGGCCGGTCACCGGAAATGATTTGGGTGAAGGTCGATTCGGGCGAACGTTCGCGCAAGGCCGTTGCAAACGTAACCGGCGAGAAGCAAGACGAGTCCACCCGGATCGCCGCCCGAAAGGCGCAGTACGACAAGCTCCGCCGCCGGATCGTGATGGACCTCATGGCGACAAAGCTCAAGGACCTTGTCGAAGATGGCGTGGGTCCCACTTGCGCCGTGACACCGCAGAAAATGCTCGCCTGCATCCTCGCAACCGGCCTGCCATATTCCCATCTCTCGACGATGGATTATGCGAGTCCCTGGCCAATCGTTCAGCGCAATCTGGACAAGTCCGAGGGCGAGCTCATGATGGACCTCGCCTTGCAGATGGCCGAGTCGTTCAACAAACGCCTGCACTCGTTCTATGACGAACCGAAGTGGGGTGAAGCGCTTGCGCTCTCGGAGCTGTTCGGGATCAAGCTGGACGCGCTGCTTCGGGAAGCGGCCGTTCAGAAACCATATCCCAAGTCCTGGCGTGCCCAGGCCGAGTCGTTGCCCCCAAGCCCGATCCCCGAGCGGGCTTTGTATTCGAACCCTGAGTCCCGTCATCCCTTCGAACCCACGAGTGAGAGCGACGAACCCACCGAAACCGAATCAGCCGATCCCGATGAAATGGCGGAGGACGGCCAACCCGACGAGGAGTGGGAGGACGAGGAACAGGACGATTACGAGGAAGAAGATTACGAGGAGGAGGGCGACGATGATGAAGACTGATAAACTCACAGCGCCCGAAATTGCATCGCGGCTCTCCCAGTTCATCGGCACTGAGAACTACTGGCGCCACTGGACCGGTGCGCTGGTCTATACCGACGGCGTGAAGGCGATGGCGGAAATGTGCGGGGCGTTCTGGCTTATCGACGCGATCGCCTCATGGCAACCGACGTGCCGCCGCGACGAGATGCTGCGTGAAATGCAGTTCTGGATCCTGAGACGCTTCGACGATCAGAAATGGGTTCTCGAAGTCGAACGCGACGAAGGCGATGTCGCTTTTCATCAGGAGATCGAGTTCAGCGATTTCCCGCTCCGTGAAATCAAGCTGTGGGTTCAGGCTGGGAGCCCGATGGTCCTGATGTTGCCCAGCGAGTATTGATCGAAGACACGATTCAGCACACTCAAATTAACCCGATCCATTTTTGAACCCGAGTCACTGCCTGATTCCAAACACACGGAAACGGGGTTGTAGAACCCTGCACAAAATTCAGAAAGGAACCCGAACGATGAACGAATACATAAGCATCGGTCCCGCGCCGCCCGGAGAGCCCTGTGCGCAAGTCGGCCAACCGGGCTACGAAGAACAGGCTCTGGCGGAATGCCGCCGCTATGTTGCCTTGCTTCGGCAGTATTTCGGCGAGGAGCCGCCCGGCGCGCGCCTGGCCGTCAAAAGCTTCCCCCACGATTTCGGCTCCTATTACGAAGTCGTCTGCTGGTACGACCGGAAGAAAAAGAAATCGATGGATTATGCCTTCCGCTGCGAAATCAACGGCCCCGCGACATGGGACGCGGGCGTGGAAATTCAGAAACCGGAGGTGGCCTGACATGTTGATCACGAAGGAACTGATCAAGGCCATGATCCCGTTTGCTCCCAAGAAAGACCTGCGCCGCGCGATCAAAACTGTCCGCTTGGAACGCAGTGCCGGCCAGGCTCGCGCTGTCGCCACGGACGGCAAGATCATGATGATCACCGAGTGGAAGGAGCCGTCGCCTGACGATGTGCCGCAGGTCGTGAGCGAGATCGAAGGCGAACGTCACGACATGGAAATGAGCATCGACGCTCAGGACTGGTCGGCACTGGCGACGATGGTTCCCAAGATGCGAACGTTGCCGGCCCTCGAGGTAGTGGCCATTGCCGAACGGATCAATGATCACCGCCTGGAAGTCGGCTCGACCGATTTCGACAACGAACAGCGCCGGCAGGTCCGCCCCGTGGAGATGAGTTATCCCGATTACCGCTCCGTCCTGCCGCAGTACCAGATCGAGGGTGAGGACGCCAACGCGGTCGCATTGCTTGTGAACGCCGAGAAGCTCGCGGTCTTGCTCAAAGGTTTTCAGGATTCCGGATGCGTCGGGCGCACGCATGGTGAAGTGCTCATGGTCGTGCCCATTCACGCGCAGAAACCGATCCTCTTTCGAGGGTGGAATCTTGAGAAGAGCATCGACGCGACCGCGATCATCACGCCCGTTCTTGACTGCGCCACGAAGCGCTCGTGGATGTTCTCCAACCGGGCATTCGATCCCGAGCCGAGCGATGACACCCCCGAGCAGGAAGATGTTCCCGCGCCTGACGAACAGGCGGGCGAAGAAACGAGCGAACCCCCACTTGCCGCCACTGCATGATGGCGGCCACTACTCCCAAAAGGAAAATAGTCATGAAAACAGGACGAAGCCTCAGTGAAATCGCCGCTGAACTTGAGCGGCAGCAAAATGCCAAACGCGACTTCATCGCGGACACGCGCAAGATCGCGATGGAAATTCACGAAGCCGAACCGGTCGCCGGCGCGATGCTGCGCTTCGGCACGAACGGCCACACCGAGCGGTTCCCGATCACGGAGATTTGCCACAGGCAGATTGGCGATCGAGTCGGCATCCCCGACCGCTACTACAACAGGATGCTCGCCGAAGCGCCCGGCCTGCTCACCACGAACGTGAATCACTGGTTTGAGGAGTGCCCCGAAATGCGTATGGTCCGCACGCTCGACGGCCGGGCGAGAGCGTTCCTCTCGAACCGCTACCGCCCCCTCGATAATTTCGACCTCGCCGAAGTTGTCCTGCCGATTTTGATGCAATCGGGATGCGAGATCGTCTCGACCGAGATCACCGAACGCCGTTTTTACCTCAAAGCCACGACGGACCGGATCCAGGGCGAAGTGGCCAAGGGGGACGTGGTTCAGGCCGGGATCGTTGTGAGCAACAGCGAGGTCGGCCTCAGCAGCCTTCGCGTTCAGGGCCTCATTTACCGCCTTGTCTGCACGAACGGCATGATCGCACCCGATTCTTCGCTGCGCCAGAAACACATCGGCCGATCCGGCTCAAGTAACGAGGAAGCATTCGAGCTTTTCAGCGATGAAGCGCGAATTGCTGATGACCGGGCGTTCTGGCTCAAGGTTCGCGACGTAGTCCGTGGCGTGATGACGGAAGAAATCTTCAACGTCCTCATCGGCAAGCTCCGCGATGCCCGCGGCCAGAAAATCGAGCGCGATCCGCTGGAAGTGGTCGAACTGACCGCCCGGCGTTACTCGCTCTCCGATGGCGAGCGCGGCGGCGTCCTGCGTCACCTCATCGCGGACGGCGATTTGAGCCGCTACGGTCTCGTGAACGCCATCACTCGCACGTCTCAGGATTCCGAATCCTATGACCGGGCGACCGAACTGGAATCGCTCGGCGGCCAGATCCTTGAACTGGAGCCTAACCAGTGGCACACGCTCGCATGCGCGGCCTGAACGCCGCCCCAGGGGGCGCGGCCTGGCATGAAACGCGCACTCTTTTTTCGAGAGGTTTTCCATGCGAGTTCTCAATCAAAACTCAGTCGCTGAAATGGCCGCGCCGTACTTTGCAAACGTCGAAAGCATTCGCGCGCACCAAGTGGCCGTTTACGTGATGTGTGGC
The DNA here is from genome assembly GCA_021372575.1 of bacterium. GTDB lineage: Bacteria > Sumerlaeota > Sumerlaeia > MVZB01 > MVZB01 > JAJFUE01. Next base: position 65,525 of record JAJFUE010000059.1, read on the forward strand.
GGGGGATTCCTGGGCCAGTTCGCCGCCCAGCGCCCTGCGGATTTTTACATCGACGGCCGTGTGAGCGGATTGCCATATTCACGCCGCAAGATCAGTCAGGCCGTCAATACACTCGCGACGCTGGCCCGGTGTGCGGGCATGGATCCCCGCCATCTGCCGCCTTCGCCGGCGTTTCACAACTGCGGGATTTTCTAACCGGAGGTCGCTCATGATCACCGCGCATTACGACGCGTACGGCTACTGGATCGAATCGGACGGCCTAGAAATCTACCGCGCCGGCAATCACCCACTGGATTCGGCGGCCTATACCGCCGAAGGCGCCCTGAGCCTTCCCACTATTCGGGCCTATGCACAGCAAACAGCAAAAGAGCTCGCCGCCGAACGCAGCGAGCCCTATGTCGGGATCGAACACATGCGGGAGTGGTAAGCTCAGTGGAACTTCAATCCGCCACGCACAAGCCCGTAGAGCTTTGCCTTTTTAGGCATCGGCATCGGGTAGATGGACGGCGTGAGGCCGATCAAGAACGCCATCTCGGCGGTCGACCCGACAATCTTGATCGCATATCCCTCGCCGGGGATTTCGATGATGATCTGCTTGCCCGACGCCGGCATCGCCGTGGTCGGTTCGACGAACACGATGTCCCCGGCCTAGTAGTGAGGCGCGAGGGCTTTGCCACCGACCTGCAAAGCGACCATTTCTCGGTCGACGCCGGAGAGGAACAGATTATACATCGACCAAGTGATCGATACCGAATCCTTGGATTCTTCATTGATCGAAACGAAGTCGGCAGCACGGCTGCGCGTTTTGCCGGCCGCGATCTCGCCGATGATGGGAATTTCAGTCGTCTCGCCCTTGATCTCTTCGCCGATGAGGTCCTTGACGCTCATTCCGAGCGAGCTGGCGATCTGCTCGATTTTATCGTCGGTCGGGAAGCGCACACCGTTTTCCCAATGAGAATACAGCGAAACGGTCACGGCGAACCGGCGCGCCATGTCTTTTTGCATGAGCTTGCGGTCCTTCCGGTAATGCTTGATCACGTACCGGAAATGATCCTTGACCGCTGTGGAGACACCGCGCTCGAGCATATGAACCTCCGCTGTGCCGGGCTGGCCGAAATTCCTCTAGGCGGGGAGATTGTACAGCCCACGTCTAATGAGCGCAGAATATACAGGCGCTCGGAGAAATGCAAGGGCAACGTTGTATAGCCGTGTAAAGCCATGGGTGAGGTGGGACCAAAAATAATACCGACAAAGTATAAAAACGTGCTTTTCACGCTTTACTATACCGTTCAACTGTAATATACATGCGCATCTTATGGAGGGGACGCCCCAATGAACCAGCCACCACGAACCCGCCGAGTGTTCGATCCATCGCTCCTCAAATCGGCCCGTGAACGCGCCGGCATGACTCAGCACGAGCTTTCGACCCGTTTGGTCGAGCGCGAGGTCTCCACCGGAGTTCAGCGCGAAATGATTTGGCAGTGGGAGAACGGAGCGCGCATTCCGCGCGCCGTGGCTTTGGCCAATATGGCCGACATTCTGGGCGTCTCGCTCGATTCGTTTTTCAGGCAAGAGGAAGTGGCCTAACACGATGCGTATCCGCACGATCAAGCCCGAGTTCTGGACGTCGCTGGACATGGCCAAGGTCAGCGAGCCGGCTCTTATCCTCGCGGTCGGCCTCCTGAACTACGCCGATGACAAGGGCTACTTCGTCGCCGATGCACGCCTGATCCATGGGGCGCTTACACCGCTGCGTGAGCTTTCGCGGCCGATCATGGAATGCTTGGGGGAACTTCGGGAGGCGGGCTTCATAAACCTCTGCACGGGCACGAATGGCCGCCCGTATGGGCATGTCGTAAATTTCCTCAAGCATCAAACCATCAATCGGCCCAAGGCGAGCAGGATTGCGCCGTTTTGGTCCGACACGCCCCTGGACTGTGGAGATAGTCGGCAGGTCACGGATATACCGATTCCCGTGTGTTCCTCGGCTGTTCAAGTAAATGAAACGGTTCCGGCCGATACCGAAATCGCTTCTGTCACTGAACCGACACCGGATGAACCCGCTATACCCAGTGAACCGGAGCTTGCCAGTTCATTGGCGTCTGCCGCTGAAGTCACACTGTTCAGCGATGAGCCTGAACCCGAACCGGAAGCACCGAGAGAGCCTGAGCAACCGAAAAGCCACTGGATCATGGAGCTTTGGAACGCTCACGCGCCGACCGCCTTGCCGCGTTGCACAACCTGGTCCAAAAAACGCCAGACGGCAGCGAGGGCTCGGCTCAAGGAGTATCCAGATCGCGGCCATTGGCAACAGGCCATCGAGTCCATCGCGGATTGCCCGTTCCTGATGGGTCAGAACGACCGGGGCTGGAGCGCCAGTATTGACTGGCTCCTGCTTCGGCCCGACTCGATCACGAAAATTATGGAAGGACACTATCGATGCCGCGGGCGGCCGCCCGCGCTCGTCGGATCATCCATCGCCGGCGAGGGAGATCTGAGTTTCTAAACTTGAAGGGAGGTGAAAGCAATGCAGGAGAACACGGCACGAGTGATTGAACTGGAAGAAGAACCCGAACCCCGCGATCCGTTCAGCGATCCGGCATATCTGCGGAACTGGCTGATCGAGAACGACATGATCGCGGCCGGCATCCCGAAACGGTTTCGTCCTGGGTTTGCAGCCTACGAAGAGAGAACTCCCGAATGCGCGTTCCTGCGTCGGAAAGCGCTGGCCTGGGCAAACGAATTCGATCCGCGTGACCCAACGAAAGGTTTTGCCCTGACCGGCGTGACAGGCGCGGGCAAGACGCACCTGGCCGCGGCGATCGCGCGGCGATTGATCGAGCGTCGATGCTCGGTGATGTGGGTCAACACGGCCGCGCTGTTCATGCGCATCCGGTCCACCTACGGACACGACAGCGATGAGAGCGAAGAGGACTTGATTGATGAGCTGGTCGCACCTGATCTGCTCGTCCTCGACGACCTCGGGGTCGAGCGTCCTACGGCCTGGGTCCTGGAGCGGCTTTACGTGATCCTCAATCGCCGCCACGAGGAGTGCAAGGTGATCATGTTCACTTCCAATTACGATGGCAGGGAACTGACCGAGCGCCTTCGCACGCCCGAAGCCGGGGACCTGGCCGACCGCTTGATCTCGCGATTGGTCGGCATGGTCGAGTCGATCGGCGATTTTCCAAAGAAGGATTGGCGCAAGGAAGCCTGGAGGCAACGCCAATAAAGAAAAGACCCCGTCCGCTGGTTCAGAGCGGGCGAGGCCAACATCTCACTGCGATGGTGCATTTTTTACGGCACCATCCCGTCCAAGTCAACACGAAAGAACGGGAAGAACGAAATGAATGAGCAACCGCAGACAACAGCTTTACAGAAGGTTCAGCCCGAAGCCGAACTGCTGCCGCTTACTCCGGCAGTCGCATCGAGCTTCTGGCTCAACCGCGACAAGTTCGAGCACATCCAGCGCATCGCGAAGGTGTTCGCCGAATCGAACCTCGTGCCGGCGCAGTATCGCGGCAAGATCGCCGACTGCATCATCGCCGCGCAGATGGCCTTCCGCCTGAGCGTTGATCCCTTCATGTTCATGCAGAACACATACGTGGTTTACGGCCGCCCCGGCATGGAAGCCAAGCTCGCGATCGCGCTGGTCAACGAGCGCGGTCCTTTCGATGGTCCAATACAGTGGCGATTCAGTCGCACATGCAACCAGTGTGGCGGCCTTGGCGAAAAGGACAACGCCCCCTGCACGAGATGCAACGGAACCGGCAGCGTCCCCGCGAAGATCGTCCCGCCGGCCGCGATGATCCCCGACGATTTCACCTGCACGGCATTTGCCACGCACCGCAAGACGAACGACATCTGCGAAGCGAGAATATCTTGGAAGATGGTGAAGGATGAGGGCTGGTTCAAAAAAGACGGGTCGAAATGGCAGACGATGCCGGAGCTCATGTTCCGTTACCGCTCGGCCACGTTCCTCGCGCGCCTCTACGCTCCCGAGTGCCTCATGGGCATGCAGATGATCGACGAACTGCAGGACGTGGGCGTCCGCACGATCACGATCGAAAAGGGCGCAGTCACTCACGACACCAGCAAAAGCGATCCGCCCGAGGCCGATCCCGACGCTTTCAAAAAGCCGGAAAACAACGGCGGGAACGGCAGCACTCAGGATGTCCAAAACGAGGCCGCAAACGCTCCCCAGGGCGAAAACACCGACGCACCCAACTCAACACCCACGCCCGAAGCCCAGAAACCCCAGGATGCAGCCAAGCCTGAAACCGTGAAGCGCGGCCGTCCGGCCGGGAAGAAGCAGCATGACATCGAGCGCGTCGTGAACGTCCTCAAGGATCACGCGCTGTTCCATGACATGAACGAAAACGCCCTTCGCGAGCTCATTCGCACTCAGGGCGCCGAAGCCGCGGCCGAACGCCTTGGCATCGGGGCCGAGGAATTCGCCGCAATGATCAATGAAGCCTGAACGAATGGGGCGAGTTGTTCATCGCCCCACATATCTTCTCAATGGAGTTCTTACGATGGCAGCAGTTGCGACAGTAGTTGAAATAAAACAGAATCCGCTCCGCGCAAGCAATTTGCAGCGGGCATGGCTTTGCCCGCCTTCGGTGTGGCGTGAATCGGAGATGCCCGAGATGGAAGCTGGCGCGGCGGCCGAGGAAGGCCGAATGCTCCACGCCGCCGTGGTTCGCGCGTGGAAACGAGGTGACTTCACCGGTCTCGATGATGAACAGCGCGGCGCGGTTGCCGGTTGCGTTCGGTTCCTGAACGAGAAAGCCGAAGGCGCACTGCAGGACCTAATCATCCTAGAGCAGACGATTCCGGTTCTCGATTCGGACAGCCAGCCGCTCGTCGAGCGCGAGGTCACCCCTGACGTAGTGATCCTTCGCGGCGGAGGCCTCGCCCTGGTCATCGACTGGAAAACAGGCCGAGGCGCGCCGCAGTTCGACGCCGGCCATGACCTGCAGCTTCTCACGTATGCGATCGCGGTGCGCAATCATTACACTTCGGCCAAGATCACCCGCGTCCACGTGTTCCGGTTTCATCCACGCCTGTGGGATGAGAACCGTGAGACATCGGTTTCCTACGGTGGCTCGGATGACGATTGGCATCAGCGTGAAGGCATCCTGAGCGAAATCATCCTTCAATCCCAGCCCGATGCGAACGCGGTCCCGGGTGCCGCGCAGTGCCAGTACTGCAAAGCCAAGATGATCTGCGAAGAGTTCCGCGCGTGGAGCGAGCCCGATCCATCCACGCTTCCGGCGCCGGTGAACACCGCGCTCACCCCGGCCAAGCTGGGCCAGATCCTCCAATACCGCGACCGGCTCAAGCTGCTCGACAAAATGATGTCCGACGCCGAGGACATGGCCAAACAAGCCATAGGCCAGGGTATCGAGATCGTTTCGCCCGATGGCACTCGCTGGGGTCTTAAGGAAGGCTCGCCGACCCGCACGATTTCCGATCTGTCTCGTGCTCGCGCGGCGATGCTCCCGCATATTCCGTCCGATGCGTTCGATTCGGCCTGCAAGGTGAGCATCACGTCCTTAGAGAAGGTTTTCAAGACGGCCACGCGGCTCAAGGGCAAAGCCGCTGCTGAGGCGTTCGCCTCGACGATGGACGGCGCGATCGAATTTCGCAAAAGCGCCCCGAGCCTCGTTGCGATGAAAGCAGGTGCATGATGGCCAATTCAGTGCAAGCATCGTCGCTCTATCAGAAGCTCAAGCCTTATCTGGCCATCGCCGAACACAGCGAGCCGTCCCGTCCGGCGACGAAGTGGATTTACACCCACTACCTCGCGGGCAGCGGTTTCGTGCCGGTTTACTGGGCATCGCAACTACGGCCCGGCTGGCGACGGCTTTCGTTCGAAGAATTCTGCCGAGTTTACGAGATTCCGGTGGTTGCCAGAAAGGCAGCCTGAAACCCGCCGTGTGCTGACGGCCGAACTCATTGATTCGATCATGCCAGGGAAGGCGATTCATGACTGGGAAGACGTTCGACACGATTGCGAAGGCCGCCGCTGAACAAATCGGCGGCCTGATCCTCGAAGCACAGAAGGAGATCCTCGCGGCTTACGACAAAGCCCATGAAAATCACGAGGGCGAAAAGTTCAAGTTCCCCATCGGGGTCAAGATCATGCTCGAGCCGCTGGGTGCCGCCGGCATCCAAGTCACGACGAGCATCGCATGGACCACGAAGGGCCGTCTCGATGGCGTTGGCATCCTGATCCAGGAAGGGCCGGACCTCTTCTCCGGCTCCGGAAACGGCAGCAAAACCAGCCGGGGCTGACCAGATGGCTCGAGCCGAGAAATGGCCGGAAAATCGGGCGATCAAATTTGGCGACGATAACTGGGTCACCTATCACGGCCGCCCGATCGGTCAAATCATACCTACCGGACGCTTCTACAGTGGCGGCAAGGAACAGTTCTGGACCAATACCGCCGGCGATTTTTGTTACTCGAGAGACGGAGCGGCATACGAACTGACGGTCAGACACGTAAGGCGGAAGTGATGGTGATCGAGTTTTTCGCTCCGGGAGTCCCGCAGCCGGGCGGCAGCAAGAAGGGTTTCGTGAACCCCCGGACCGGCCGCGTTGTGGTCCTCGAAGACGCCAAACACAACAAGGACTGGCGGGCGGTGGTTTCAATTATGGCTCACTACGCGCACTCCGGTGAGCCACTAAGCGGCCCGGTAAGGCTCGATATCACATTCATCATGCCCCGGCCGAAGGCTCACTTCCGAAGCGGCCGTCACGCCGAGACTTTGAAAGAGAACGCACCCATGTTCCACACGGTGAAACCCGATCGCACAAAACTGCTCCGCTCGACCGAGGATGCCCTGACCGACGCCGGCATCTGGCGAGACGACACCCAAGTAGTCGCCGGCGAGATCAAGAAAATCTACGGCCCCCGGCCAGGAGCTCATATTCGAATCACGCAGATCGAGGAAGTCAGATGATCGAGATACAGCCAAACGCCCTTTACTCCAAGGAAGATTTGGAAGGTTTGCTTGAGCCAGTTGGATTGAGCGCCGAAGCGTTCATTGAGCGCTTGAAACCACGCAAGGTGTTCCGCGCCCTTTATTACGGCAAGGACCTCATCGAAGCCCTGAGCACCGCGTCTCCGATAAAGGAACGCTCCCCTGCCCCGAATGCACACTCATTTAAACGGGTCCGATCGATTAAGCCTATCACGGCCAGTCCCGGTGTTCCGGGACAGAAAATCATCGAGGAATTTGGATTGAGAGGATAGCCCGCCAAGATGTCGGCTGAAAAAGAAACGACCACGCTCGTAGAAAAAATTGGAATTGTAACAATTCGTTCCGGTGTAAGCCCCCAGAAATCGAAGGGTTTCTGGGTCCTTGAATATCGTTGCCCAGCGGCTTACCCCGGTGATCCCAATCGAGGCCGTCGGATTCGGCGGCGGATCGATCATGAGGCGATGTCTCTGGCCGATGTACGAAAGACGGCTGATCATCTCACAGCACAAGCATACCAGGGTAAAGGGTATCTACCTGAGCGAGATGAAAAAGGGAAAGGGACTACTATCCAGGATGGAATTATTGAAGCACTCAGGCTGACGAACACTTTACCCGAAGTCCGCAAAGAACGTGCGCGCCTCGCGCTTCGGTTTGTTGAATGGCTTGCCGTGAATTACCCGCAAGTTCAGACTTGGGATCAAATGAGGCCGGCGGTGCTTCAAGACTACGTGCTGCATTTGGAATCAAATAAACTCGCGTTCGACACAGTGAGATTGGCGATCGCCCCTATAAAATTGGCGTGGAGGCACATGGCGGACAATTTTCCGGATACTGTTCGGCCCCTACCGCGCATTCGTCAGAAACCGGCCCCGAAGAGAGAGATCGACTGTCTCGATGCCGATGACGTTGCCGCGTTGCTGGAATGGCTTAAAAAACATGCGCCCGATATCTGGCCTCTCGCGATGCTGCAAACTCTGGCCGGTTTACGAATGCTGGAGACGGCTGCTTTGCGCCGCCAGGACGTAAACCTGAAGCAAGGGACAATCAGGATCACGAATACGCCGAATCACTCTGTCAAAACAGCCACGAGTGATCGGCTGATACCTATCTGTAAAGAGGTTCGCAGTTGTTTGAAATCGGAGCTTGCGAATCAGAAGGTGTTTCCGAAGACCGGTGAGATATTCACAAATACAAAGGGCAATCCATGGACAAAGAATGCCTTGGGTTGGAAGTGGAATCGCCTTCGGAGTAAGCTGGATAAAAAATCGGGAAAGCCGATGATTGTGCTTCAAACGGGGCGCGCCGCATTGGCCGATTTCCAACCGCATCGTCTCCGCGCTTCGTTCGCGACGATGGCCGGCCGATTGGGAGTTGCAGATAGACTGCTTCAGGCGTATATGGGACATGCGCCGGTCGATGTTCTTGGAGCGCACTATCGCAAGATCGGACTCGAGGATTTGAAAGCGGTGTCACAGAAGATGGATAAATGGGGCAACTTAAAGGCTGTTGGTCAAAAACGGGCAAAAAAAGCTCGGCCGGCTTCACGAAAACACTGATTTTATTGGCCCTTTTTTGATGTCCATGACCGCTTCCCAAGCTGGATGTCGCGAGTTCGAATCTCGTTTCCCGCTCCATTTTTTTTGTACTTCGCGCGGCCGCCGTTTCGATTTCTTATACACTCCTTGATCTCCCTCCCCAGACTGTCGAAACGTTCAGAGAAACCGAAGGAAGGACTTTTCGACGCCGACCCAAAGCAATCTACCCTGGACCCTCATGGCGGCAAGACGCCGCACCCCGATCGAGCTTCGCCGCGGACGCGGCGGGATCCCGCCTCTCTCACCGAATCCCCAGGGGCAGTTGCCGCGATTTCGTTGATTCCCCCTTGTTGTCAACCGCTCCAGGATGCGAGCGCGCACGGTAACGAACAGGAACGTTCGAGGCTGTTGTTTCGGCCGCCCGGAAGATCGATGTCCGGGCTTCAGTGGCTTCACATCAGAAAGGAACACACCGATGCGACCGAACAGAACCGCGCGATGCACGAGCCTCGTGATGGCCATCGCGCTCGCGCTGGCCTTCGCACAGCCCAGCCCGGCGGAATACGTGGTCACCGACCTGCTTCCGCTGGACGCCATCCTCAGCGACGCCAAGGCCGTCAACGCATCCGGCCAGGTCGTTGGCTATGCGTGGGGACAGTATTCCGACGGGTCGATTTACTCGTGCGGATTCCTTTGGGAAAACGGCCAATCCACCAACCTGTTCGCACAGTATCCTGAAATTCAGGGCGGGAGCGCGCTCGACATCAACGACCAGGGACAGGTCCTTGGATACTGCTACACCGCCGCGGGGGTCAGCGCGTACATCTGGCAGGGCGGCCAGCTCAGCCTGCTCGACCCGCTGCAAGGCGACAACGAAACCGATCCCGTCTCGATCAACAACGCCGGCCAGGCCATCGGCTATAGCGTGAAACCGCAGGAAGGGGACCCGTATGCGTATGATTACCGGCCGTGCCTGTGGCAGAACGGGGCCGCCACGGATCTTTCAGCCGGCGGCATGGAATACGTTCAGGCGATCAACGAGGCGGGCCAGGTCATCGGCGTGACCAACGCCTACGCCGCGTGCCTGTGGCAGAACGGTGCGTTGACGCAACTGGACCCCGGCGGCGCCCTGAGCGCATCCCAACCCACGGCCATCAACGCTTCCGGGCAGGTTGCCGGGTACGGCTGCGTTCCCGGCTCGTCAAGCATGCATGCGTTCGTCTGGCTGCCGCAGGCGGCCTGCGGCCTGCCGGCCGGGCTGAACGACATCGGCGCCCAGTTCGACGCGCTGCTGAATCCGGCGAACGATCCCGGCCTGGCCGTCTCCAGCAGGGCGTGGTGCATCAGCGACGCGGGGCAGGTGTTCGGCGAAGTCGCCGTCAGTTCCTATGACGCGGCGTCGGGCGTGGAGACCCGCTCGGTGCAGCTGTGGGTCTGGGAAAACGGCTCGATCACTGACATGATTCCGATCCCCGCCTACAGCATGAACAAGATCGCCGGCACCGGCTCGGGTCTCGTGGCCGGCAGCTACATGACGGCCGAGTGGGAATCGTGCGGTTTCAGCTGGAGCCGCCAAAGCGGGCTCGAGACCGTGCCGTGCCTGGAAGACGGCGAGTATGCCTGCCTGAACGACATCAACGAAGCGGGCCAGGTTGTGGGCACCTGCGAGGCCCCGGTTTCGGTATCGGGTTACACATACACAATGAGCCACGCGTACATGGCCTCGAAAGTCGCCACGTCGGTGCTGCCCGTCTCGGAGGCAACGCTCGTCCGGCACGGACGCACCTGCCAGGTCCGGGTGAGGATCACGAACCCCGGCACGACCGCGGTGAATAACGTCACGATCAGCGCCATCAGCCTTGGCGGCGGGGTGCCGCTGACGTCGCTGCCGCTGCTGTTCGGCACAATCAATCCCGGCGCAAGCAAGCAGTGCACAATCCAGTTCAAGAACATCCCCGCCGGAGAGGCGACACTTGAAATCGAGGGTTCCTGCTCGCTGGGCAACATCTCGAGCACGCAGCAGGTGACCGCGCCTTAAGAGCCCAATGACAAAACGAAACGAACAGGCAGACGATCGCTCGTCTGCCTGTTTTTTTATCACTCTAATGACCGGCGATTACTTCTCGGACGCCAGTCGCGAGTCCGGTTCAAAATTCATGGGGGCTTCGATGGATATTTTGGGGAAATCCGGATGTGCCGGATTGATCAGGTAGTTGACCTCACCAGGCGTCACGGCACTCGGAACTTCAAGAACCGCCGATGAACAATCGGCGATCCATTTCCCGCCAATTTCCTGTGTTTCCGCCATCGTTTCCGGAGCATTCCATCCCTTGGGCAGGGATGCCGGGGAAACCGATTTCACAAGGCTTTCGTCAAAGTTCACCGCGATCACGGAAAAGTTATCATGAATGGTAGAGATGTCCTCCACGTGAACAAGCAATTCCAGTGTAGCCAGGGATAGCGAGCTCGAGGCATAGACCATGCCCGTGCCGACGAAATTCCAGCGCCCCCCGTTTATCCTTGCGCCTTCGCCATCGAACGCCGTTGCAAGATGTTTCTTGTGAGTGATGCGGTATGCACGGATCGTCAACTGAACACCCCGTGTTCAATCCTTCCCAAAAGGTGTTCCACCGCTTCCGCGCCCGGATTCGTGTCGCAAAACTCAAGCGGCGTTTTCCCTCCCAGGGCCCGCTTGGGAGATGAGAACCATTTCCTTGCTTTCTCGCGCCCTCCAAGCACATCCAATGCCTTTTGGAAACACGAAGCCACCCGCAAGATGCGCTCGGACTCGTCCGGCTTGAACGTCTTTTTACGGGCAAGAGTCCGAACAGGAATGTTGATCGCGCGCCCGAGATCTTCCGTGGTCACGCCTATCATCGACTTAAGCCGGTCAAACGCATCCCTGGGAAATCCTTGATGCAACGTGGATCGCACCCGATCAATGCTGGCGGGGTCAGAATAGATATAATAACCGGTCAAATTGCCGAGAATGGCCGAATACCAGAGAGGGCGACTGGAGGGTATGTCCACCATCCAATACTGTTTATTGCGGAAAGCAGACGAGCTTTTGCCGACTTGTTTGATGTCTTTCCAGTCAATCAGGATCGTGGGTTCTGTTTTCATGGTTGTCATAAGGCATATCATACTACGCCATCTGGCATCTCGTCAACCGCAGTTATAAATCCTTTTAAATTCCCGATTCCGCCCCACCAGAAAAGATCCTTGCGCGCGAGATGAATCATGTGTTAAGAACACTGTGAACATTGAGCTTATCCTTGGGGCATACCCTTACTGACGCCTGGGGGTTTCCCTGAGTTCATCTTGATGGAGGTTCGGGATCATGACCAAGCCCATTGAGCTCTACATCAAATCGCTGACCGCTCCCAAGCCGCAAACGGCGCGCATCCTGCCCGTGCCTCGCAACGACCGCTTCAGCCGAGTCGGCGTCCGCCTCGTGACGCTCACCCGGCGACCGACGGCGCCGGCCGCCGGATTCTCGATCCGGCTCTACCGCGCCTGACCAACAGAGACCATCCTTGTTTTATTAACCAAACACCAACGCCCCGGCTGAATGCCGGGGCGTTGGCATTATGGGAGCAATGGGAATAATGGGATGAAGCTCGAGGGAAATACAAAACGGCCCCGGTCGAAACCGGAGCCGTCGTAAGTGGGATATGGATTCGGCCTAGCGCTTGGAGAACTGGAACGCCTTGCGGGCCTTGACCAGGCCGTATTTGCGACGTTCTTTCTCGCGCGGGTCGCGGGTGAGGAACCCGAGGCTCTTGAGCACGGGGCGGTGCGCCGGGTTGGCGACCTGGAGGGCGCGGCTGATGCCGTGGCGGATGGCGTCGGCCTGGCCGCGCACGCCGCCGCCCATGACGTTGACGATGACGTCATACTTGCTGATGGTGTGGGTCTCGCGCAGCGGGGCGCGGAAGGTGTCCTCGATGGTCGGATGCTTGGCGAAATAGACTTCGGGGGCCTTGCCGTTGATGACGATGCGACCGCGGCCGGGCCGAAGATAGACGCGCGCGACCGAGCATTTGCGCCGTCCGGTTCCCAGGTATTGCTCCATTGCTGCTGCCATTGTTTATCCCCTGCTTGGATTCAGTTCAAAAAAATTACTTGGCCGCCGCGGTGCGGACGGGCAGCTGTTCGGGCTTTTGGGCCTGATGGGTATGATCGGGGCCGGGGAAGATGCGCAGGCGCGTCATCGTCGCGCGGCCGAGCCGGTTTTTGGGGATCATTCCCTGGACGGCCATGCGGACGAGCTCGCCGGGCTTGCGCGCGTTGAGCTGTTCGGCCGTCATCGAGCGATGGCCCCCGGGCCAGCCGGTGTGACGGTGGTAGGTCTTGGTCTTCATCTTGTCCGAGGTGAGGCGGACCTTTTCGGCGTTGACCACGACCACGTGCGTCTTCATGTTGACATGCGGCGTGTACTGTGGGGTGTGCTTGCCGCGCAGGACGTAAGCGATGTCGCTGGCGAGGCGGCCGAGAATCTGATTCTCGGCGTCAACCACGAACCACTTCTCTTGAAGGGTCTGGCTGTTGGCGGATGCGGTGTAACCCATGACTGCGGCTTCCTGTTTATTAGCTCTGATTCAGCTTGGTTTGCACGCGCTTGGAACTGACTGCCGCCGTGAGACGCGGCCCAACCCGCAATTCCGCGCAAACCGCACGAACGCAACTTTATAGAAAATCCCGGCCGGGACTGTCAACAAAAAGAATTGGGGCGGGCGGAATCAATCAGTCCGGCGTGCCGAGTCACAGCAACCAATGCCGACATTCGTTTGGATTTGACTCCGGCCGTGAATCAAGTAAAATGTGATGGCTAAGTGTGGCTTAGGCCATGATTCCATGAGGGTGACTATCAACCATGCCGACCATTGATCCCGGAAAAATGCGTGTGGGCAACAAAATCGTGCTCGACGACCAGTTGTGGGTCGTTACCGACTGGCAACTGCGCACCCCCGGCAACCTGCGCAGCTTCGTTGTCATCAAGATCAAGAACCTCATCGACGGTCGCGCCATCGAGCGCACGTTCCGCGGCTCGGCCGAGCGCATCGAACTCGCCGAAGTCGAAAACCGCATGTGCGAATACCAGTATCACGACGATATGGGCCATCATTTCATGGACCTGACGAGCTACGACCAGTTCGCCTTGCAGGACGACTTCCTGGGCCAGCAGGCCAACTTCCTGATCGCCGGGGCCGAGGTTCAGGTCGGCTACTGGAACGGCCGGCCGATCGGCCTCGAACTGCCGCTCAAGATGGTCTTCAAGATTATCGACACGGTCGATGACGTTGCGCGCGGCAACAGCTCGGGCAATATCACCAAGGACGCCCAGCTCGAGACCGGCATCACGATCCAGGTCCCGGCGTTCATCAAGAACGGCGACAGCGTGCTGGTCAACACCGAGACTGGGTTATACGTCGAGCGCGCGTAAGAGAGTCCTTAGTGCTTGGTGCTGAGTCCTGAGTGCTGAGTAAAATTCAAATCGCCTGTCGCAAGCGCGGCAGGCGATTTTCGTTTGTGAGGGAGAATGGGAAGAATGGGACCTGAAACCGATTTTACTCATAGATCACCCAACCGCGCGCGGCGTTCCTTGGCGTGATGAACTCGTAGGCTCCGATGTCGGCCGCGCCTTCGCGCGGGATGCCGAGGATGTCTTTCGGCGGCGCGACTACGGTATAACCGGCGTCAATGCACGGCGATCCCGTTTGCAAACGTAACCCGTCGTCCCACGTCATGTATAACCCGTCCGGCCCGGCCGGATTGGCCGCGCTCACCCACAGCGGATTGGCCTTGATGTTCCCGCCGCCATCCGTCCCGAAATTTGGATTCCAATTCACTCCATCCCAATCCGCCAAATCGCAAAAGCTCGTTTTGACAAGGCCCTTGGAGCTGTAAATATCCGCTCCGCCTTGAGGCGCCGAGTTCTCCCAGAACAGGCAATTGGTAGCGGCGCCCGATGCATGCAACGCACCGCCATTTTGTCCGGCCGAGTTGCCGGTGAACGAGCAATTGACAAGTTGCGCAGCACCACCCCAGATCGTATTGCCGATTGCCCCGCCGCTGTTTTGGGCCGAATTTCCCGTAAAAACACAATTGCTCACCGCAATTTCGGATTGATATGACACGATCGCGCCGCCTCGATCACTGGTGGCGCGATTTTGAACAAAAACACAATTTTCAATCGACTCCATTCCCTTGTAGCCATTGGTGACCGCACCCGCCATCTGCGCCATATTTCCTCTGAACACGCAGTTAGCGATCTTTTTGGCGCCGCAGATCGCGCCGCCCATGCTCAATTGATTTTCCGGAAGAGTTCCGGTCGTGTAATTATTAAGGAACGAACAATATGTCACGATGGCATCGGAATAAAGAGCACCGCCGCAACGAATAGATGAATTCTGAATGAACACGCAATGCGACACAGGCCCGCCCACCACAGTGGCCGCACCCGCGGCGCCGCCACTTGCTATTGCCGAAACTCTTTCAACCGAGTTCCCAATGAACGTGCAGTTCTCAACGCTCCCGGCCATGGATAAGGCTCCATCTCCAAATGTCGCCGAATTCCCAATGAAATCGCAAACGGATATGGTTTGCAACTCACCGCTGCTATCAATTCCCCCGACATCGTCGGCGGAATTTTCTATTATTTTGCAATTCGTGATCGTGCCTGATTTTCCGTAATTACTGACCGCACCACCCCTGCCGTAACCACTACCACCAAAAGCCTTGTTGCCACGCAACGTGCAACCGCTCATTGTCAGGCCGTTTGACCAATTATAGAGACCTCCACCAGCATGGTAAACCAATCTTCCAGAGACAATGTTATTGTTAAATGCACAGCCTATCAACGTTGGAGAAGTTCCATAGTTGTGAACGGCGCCGCCACTGGCAAAATCGGCATCAACTGAATTGCCATTAAAAACGGCATTGATGATTTTCAGGGAATGACCACTGTTGTATAAAGCGCCTCCACAACCAATGTAACCGGTCGGCGAATGACCAATTTTAAAGACGGAATCGCTGATGACCGAATTGTTGAGGAACCTGCAGTTCATGATGGTCTGGGCATCACCGGTGTTATAAATCGCCCCACCACACGACGTCGCCGTGTTATCGGAAAAAGTGCAGTTGACCAGGCTCATCGTCGTCGCACCGTCGCAATAAAGCCCCGCGCCGGATTTGGAAGATGACACGCTGGAATCCGCACGACCGTTCTTCACCGTGAATCCATCAAGCGTGGCGAGACTTGCGCCGATCACCACGTGATAAGAATTGTCCAATGGCGTTGTGGTCGATCCGATGTTCCCGTTCAGGGTCGTGACTCGGGAAGCCCAGTCGCGCTGGCTGCGTTCCGTTTCGGTCCCGGCGAATCCGCCGTAAATCGCCACATCCTCCGGCAGGACAAATGAAATTGTGCGGTCGGTTCCCTTCGTAGGCTTATACGTCGCTGCCGCGACCCAGATTTCGTCGCCCGGTCTCGCATTCTCCAGCGCTGAATTCAATTTTGTGAACGCGTCTGCCCATGATGTCCCATTGTTGCCGCCGGCGGCGCCCTGCTTGACGTAAATCGTCTTCCCCCACGCCGCGCTGATCATGCACGAAAACAGAGTCGCCACCAAGACACACGTCAAAGCCGTGTTGCGCATGTTAGGCTCTCCTCGATGGATTTGTTTCATCGATCGTATAGCCCGAACCATTACCAGTACATCATCCAACCGCGCGCGGCGTTCCTTGGCGTGATGAACTCGTAGGCTCCGATGTCGGCCGCGCCTTCGCGCGGGATGCCGAGGATGTCTTTCGACGGCGCGACTACGGTATAACCGGCGTCAATGCACGGCGATCCCGTTTGCAAACGTAACCCGTCGTCCCACGTCATGTATAACCCGTCCGGCCCGGCCGGATTGGCCGCGCTCACCCACTTCGGATTGCCCTTGATGTTGCCGCCACGATTGGTCCCGAAATTCGGGTTCCAGTGGGAGCCATCCCAATCGGAAAGATCGCAGTGGCTGACCGTCATGATGCCGCTGTCGATAAAAACGTCGGGCCCGCCCTGCTTCGCGGTGTTGCCCCAGAACACGCAATTCGTGGCCGAGGTGCTGATGTCCTCCATCGGATACTGCTGATGAAACGCACCGCCGTAATTCGTCGCGCTGTTCTGGGAGAACGTGCAGTTGGCGATTTCCGAATTGGTCCAGCCGTAAATGCCGGCGCTGTAGGCCTCGATCGCGCCGCCGCTCTTGGCCGAGTTGGCGATGAAAACACAGTTCGAGACCACCACCGGATTGAAGTAGGCGCTTGTCATGAACAGGCCGCCGCCGTAGCCGTTCAGCCCTTTAGCCGTGTTGCCAACGAACACGCAGTCGGCGACCGATTCGGTCATCGGACCCGAGTTGACGGCGCCGGCGGAATCGGCCGAGTTGTTCCTAAAAACGCAGTTCGAAATCTGTCGGGCCTTCGAGATCGCGGCGCCCGCGGTGGATGCCGTGCCGGTCGAATAGTTGTCGCTGAACGTGCAATACGTCACGATGGGCGTGTCGTAGAGGCTGCAAATTCCACCGCCCGAATTGGTGAATGTGTTCCGCGTGAACCGGCACCACGTCACGACTTGGGGGTTGCCTGTGAAAGTTCCATTCAGGATGCCGCCCCCCATGCCCAGGTTGCTGGAAGGGCCGATCGCGGTGTTGGCATCGAACGCGCAGTTGGTGACCGTTTGTGAAAGGCCCGCATTCAGGATTCCGCCGCCGCCGTCGCCGGTGGCCGCATTGGCGTTGAACGCACAGACGGAAACGGTCACCGTGGTGCCGCTGTTGAAGAGCCCCGCGCCGCCATAGGCCCGGTTGCCGGTAAACGTGCAGCCGGAAACCACGGCCGAATTGCCGGTGTTGTAAATGGCCCCGCCATACTGTTTGGCCGAATTCGCGCTGAAATTGCATTGCGTGACAACCAGCGACGGGCCGGCGTTGCAGATTGCGCCGCCGTTGGGTGATTCGTAAGCGGCGCCCGAAAGGACGTAATTGGCCTTGAAGGTGCAATTCACGATCGCCGCGGAAGCGCCGCTGTTGTAGAGCGCACCACCGGCGGGATGAGACGCCGGCGAGAACGAATACACCGAATTACCCTCGAACGCGCAGCTTGAGACCTTGAGGAACTTGCCGGAGTTGTATATCGCGCCGCCTGCATGACCGCTGTAATTGTTAATGGAATTGCCCGTGAACGAGCAGGACACGATCGATTGCGAGTCGCCGGTGCTGAAGACCGCGGCGCCGCAGGACGTGGCGGCGTTGTTGCGGAAGGTGCAATTGGCGACGGTCATGGTCGTCACGCGATCGCAATACAGGCCCGCGCCGCTTTTGAACGCATTGGCGGTGGAATCGGCGAGGCCGTCCCGGACGATGAACCCGTCGAGCCGGGCCTTGTTTGCGCCGACCACCACGTGGTACGAGTTATCGGCCGTTCCGGCGGCGCCGATCTCACCGCTGAGCGTCGTCGGGCGCGCCGTCCAGTTGCGCTGACCGCGCGAGGTCTCCGTGCCGGCGAATCCGCCATAGACGGCCACGCCGGCCGGGAGCATGAACGAGACGCCGCGGTCGGCGCCGGCGGTTGGCTTGTATGTGGCCGAAGCGACCCAGATTTCGTCGCCCGATTTCGCCGCCGCCAGGGCGGGGACAAGATCCTTGTATGCGTTGGCCCACGAGGTCCCGTTGTTGCTGCCGGTGGCGGCCGGCTTGACGTAAATCGTCCCGCCCCACGCCGCGCCGATCAGGCACACGAACAGAAAGGCAGGCAAAACACTTGCGCCAGTCGATTTCCGAATCACATCGCATCTCCCCGCGTTTCTTAACTGGAACATCTGTATATTCTTTTTTTGGTAATCGCCACTGGAATCGACGGGGGCTCGCGGCTCGATGCCAGGCGGATCATCGCATCGGTGGACGCGGGTTGCCATGGGGTGGAGCGCGGCGCCCCAAAATCCATCAGCATGGTGCAGCGCAAACGGTCGAAATAGGTGGATACGCCCATCGAGTTTTAACAGTTGAAAATGATTCAACATCATTCCCGATTACACAAAATGCAATTAATAGGCCACAAAATACAATCTCCATGGAAATTAAAACAGACCGAGGTAATTCAGGAAAGACATTGTGCCCAATACAGAAATATTCATCTCATTCTTATCATGAATTCGGATCCGCAGCATTGGGAACCGCTCAATTCACTTTCGCTTTTTTGACGTTTTCTTGCATTTACACGGCGAATTATAATATTGTATTTAATGGAGTTATGTCTATTCCGCCAAATACGACAACAAAACAATTAAAAAAAGTTTGTGAATTTTTTCTTGAATGTGCAAATTGGATTAAGATATAAGTTTCTGTCCTTATGTTAAGGGTTGTCGCAAAACAGGCTGAAGGAGGATGGTTATGATGCGACGTTCTGGCTTTACACTGATTGAGTTGCTCATTGTTGTGGCGATCATCGCGATTCTGGCGGCGATCGCGGTTCCCAACTTCCTGGAGGCACAGACGCGCTCGCGTGTCTCTCGCGCGCAGAACGACATGCGCGCCATCGATCTGGCGATGGAATCCTACCGGATCGACAACAACAGCTATCCGCTGTCGGATACCGACTCCTGGTTGCCCGGCCACGGCACATTGTCGGGACTCGACCGGCGTCTGCTGACCACCCCGGTCTCCTACATCGCCGAATTTCCGCGCGACGTGTTCATGATTGTCGCCGGCATCTCGCAGCCGTGGTTCCGACTGTACGGCGTGTCGTATCCCGGCCCGGGCCCGGAATACGTTGCATCCGGTGGCGGGCAGAATCCGAGCATGATGGGCACGGCGTATCCCAAGTCGGGATGGATGACATGGAGTCTCGGCCCCGACCAGGTCACCAATGCGGCCTACTACTACACCGAACAGATGATCATCGCGAACGAGTCGGCGAATCCACCGGCCATCGGCAAAGACAAAAACGGCAACTGGATCAACCCGACCGCGACCCACAGTTACATGCACGGCATGCGGTATGATCCGACCAACGGCACCGTCAGCTGGGGCGACATCTATCGCTTCGGCGGCGACGCCAAGATCCGTACGCAACCGCTGCCCGGGTCCTGATACGTCTGATCGGATGATGTGAAACAAAATCCCCACCCGGCCATCGGGTGGGGATTTTGTTTGGGGTCAGGCATGGCCGGCGTGGGGGGGGTAGGAGTTTAGAGTGAGTGACAGAGGTTTTCCGGCAATCAGCCCGATCGGAATCGACCCCGATTTTTCGAAGGATCGATGGATTTTGTAACAGCCGAGATTGAGGGACAACATTCGGCAAGCGCTCGAGAATGCGTCAACGCACCCATCGAGCTTCAAAATTTGAAAATTCGGAAGGAAGGCAATCCAGCAATAAAATACAGTTATAGAATAGAATGTAGAACACAGTTGAAGCGATTAACGGCAATCTCGGTTCATTACGGAAACTATCATTACATGTTTATCTGTTTATGGGGACAAAAGAGATGCTGGGGTATGGGCGTGTTGTGGTGTGCAAGCGGGTTATTAGCGGCTTTCGCGATTCATTTTATTGGATTTGGCGAAATTTCAACAAATGCGCCAATATAACAATAGAAAAAAGATCGTGAATTTTTTCTTGAATGTAACAATTGGGTAGTATATAAAGCGCGTCATTATGTCAAGCGTGTCACGTCACGTGAAAAAACGATTGGAGGAGGATGGTTATGATTCGACGTTCTGGCTTTACTCTGATTGAGCTGCTGATTGTTGTGGCGATCATTGCGATCCTGGCGGCGATCGCGGTCCCCAACTTTTTGGAGGCTCAGACGCGCTCGCGCGTCTCGCGCGCACAGAACGACATGCGCACTATCAGTCTGGCCATGGAGTCCTATCGCCTCGATAACAACAGCTATCCGCTTTCGGAAGCCGATACCTGGCTGATGCCCCCCGTCAGCACGTATGCGGCCACGGACAGGCGCCTGCTGTCAACGCCTGTTTCCTACATTGCCGATTTCCCGCGCGACGTGTTCATGATCGTCGCCGGCATCTCGCAGCCCGGATTCCGCATGTATGCCGTGTCGTATCCCGGCCCGGGTCCGGAATACGTCGCAACCGGCGGCGGCAAGAATCCCACTCTCATGCCCATGGCGTATCCCAAGACGGGCTGGATGACCTGGAGTCTCGGACCCGATGGGGTCACCAACACCGCCTACTATTACACGCTGCCCATGATCATTGCGAACGAGGCCTCGAATCCGCCGGCCATCGGCAAAGACAAAAACGGCAACTGGATCAACCCGACCGCGACCCACAATTACATGCACGGCATGCGGTATGATCCGACCAACGGCACCGTCAGCTGGGGCGACATCTATCGCTTCGGCGGCGACGCCGAAAATCGCACCCAGCCGCTGCCGGGCACCAATTGATATACGAAAATACAATGCGTAAAATCGAATCCCCACCCGGTCATCGGGTGGGGATTTTCATTGGTCGGGCTCCGGCATGAGGCAACTCATTCCGGAGCCCGTTTTTTTTGAGGATCAATACCGGTAATAATCGGGCTTGTAGGGGCCTTCGACGGGGACGTTGATGTAGTCGGCCTGCTTCTGCGTGAGCTTGGTGAGGTGGACGCCGAGCTGGTCCAAGTGCAGGCGGGCGACGCCTTCGTCGAGGATCTTCGGCAGGACATAAACCTTGCCGCGCTCGTACTTGCCGGTCGTGCGTTCTTTCCAGAGCTCCATCTGCGCGAGGCACTGGTTCGTGAAGCTGGCGCTCATGACGAAGCTCGGGTGGCCGGTGGCGCAGCCGAGGTTCACGAGGCGGCCCTGTGCCAGGACCGTGACGCGCTTGCCGTCGGGCCACTCGATCTGATCGACCTGCGGCTTGATCTCGTGGACCTTGAGCTTGGGGTCGTTGTAGAGCGAGCCGACCTGGATCTCGGAGTCGAAGTGGCCGATGTTGCAGACGATCGCCTCGTTCTTCATCTGGTCCATGTGCTCGCGGGTGATGACATCGACGTTGCCGGTTGTGGTCACGAAGATGTCGCCGAACTTGCAGGCCTCGTCCATCGTGACGACCTGGTAGCCTTCCATCGCCGCCTGCAGGGCGTTGATCGGGTCGATCTCGGTGACGTACATCGTGGCGCCGAGGCCCTTGAACGCCTGGACGCAGCCCTTGCCGACGTCGCCGTAGCCGAGGACGACGCACTTCTTGCCGGCGATCATGACGTCGGTGGCGCGCTTGATGCCATCGACGAGCGACTCGCGGCAGCCGTAGAGGTTGTCGAACTTGCTCTTGGTGACGGAGTCGTTGACGTTGAACGCCGGGAAGAGGAGGGTGCCCTTGGCCTGCATTTCGTAAAGACGATGGACGCCGGTGGTGGTCTCCTCGCTGACGCCGAAGACGCCGGCGGCCATCGTCCGCCACATCTTCGGATTCTCGTCGAGCGTGTCGTTGAGCAGTTGGTCGATGATCTCGATCTCTTCGTTGTCCTTGCAGACGGCGGGTTTGCGTCCGGTCTTTTCGAATTCGATTTCGCGCGCCGAGCCGCGGTGGATAAGCAGCGTGGCGTCGCCGCCGTCATCGACGATCAGGTTCGGGCCGCCGCACTCGTGCGACAGCGCGAGCTTCGTGTACTGCCAGTATTCGGAGAGGCTCTCGCCCTTGTAGGCGAAAACCGGGATGCCGCGGGCGGCGATGGCGGAGGCGGCGTGGTCCTGGGTCGAGAAAATGTTGCACGAGGCCCAGCGGACGGAGGCGCCGAGTTCGACGAGCGTCTCGATAAGGACGGCCGTCTGAATGGTCATATGGAGCGAGCCGGTGATGCGCGCGCCGGCCAGCGGCTTCTTGGTGCCGAATTCCCTGCGCACGGCCATGAGGCCCGGCATTTCGTGCTCGGCCATGCGGATTTCCTCGCGGCCCCACTGGGCCAGGCCAAGGTCTTTGACGGCGTAAGCCGGAATGGTCGATGTCGCCATGATCGAAAGCTCCTTGATGTGGACCGCCGCGCCTGACGCGGCTTTTATCCTTAAATCCGGATATTAGGATAAAAGAAAACGAATGGAGGGTCAATCGAAAAGTAGGCGGCTCGATTCACGGCGGCACAAAATGCAATTACGGTTACCAAATTACAACAAGGCACCTTTTACCCGGCTGATATATCCTACCTTTTGTTCGCATGGATGCTGTTGCCGGGAATCTACCTGTTCCTGATTTCAATCGTTGTCTTAAATCGCGGAGACCACCATGGGGTCATTGAGGCACGCATTTTATCGGCTCAGCCTGACATTGATTGCATGCGCCGCCATTACGGCCCATGCGGCGACGTATTACGTCGCGACCGACGCAGGCGCCAGCGACGGCAACCCCGGCACGCAGGCCTCGCCATGGCGCACGATCGCCCACGCGGTGGCCACGGTCGTTGCCGGCGACACGGTCATGATCAAGGGCGGCAATTACGGCAACGAATACATCACGATGAGCAATAAAAGCGGCACGGCCAGCAAGCCGATCGTCTTCGAGGGATATGACGGCTGGCCGGTGCTGGGAACGCTGCCCAGTCCGCGTACGACGCCGCCGAGCGATGTCACCAAGTGGGGTTTCCGGCTCTATAAGAGTCACTACATCACGCTTCGGAACATCAAATTCACTTATTATTACAACTGCCTTTACGTCGAGCTTTCCAATTACGTCACCGCAGACAACATTTATGTCAACACGAGCGGTTCGACGGGGGCCGCGGGCACCGGCATCTTCTGGAAGTATTCGAACTACGGAAAGATCCTCAATTGCACGGTGATCGACGCCGGCGGCAACGACGTGATGCTCGCCGAGGCCAACTATTGCCTGGTCGATCATCTCACCTGCCGCGGCACGCTGGAGGACGAAGATCCCTATTGCACCGATTACTACTTCATCATGCGCTGCTGCAATAACACGACCGTCCAGAACAGCTACGTCGAGGACGAAAAAAAATGCGACAAAGGCAACCACGGATTCATCATCAAGGACATGGATTGCACGGTCAAAAGCTACAACAACCTCATCCAGGACTGCACGGCGATCGGCGTCGGCGAGTGTTTCGCCGCCGCCCATGGCGCCTATAACAACACATTCCTCAGGTGCCACGGCAACACGGAGGGCAAAGACAACGGCATCAGCTATATCATCAACTGCCGTAACGGCGCCCACGGCAACACGTGGCGGGAAATCACCGGCACCAGCCGGCATATCCTGATCGGCCTGTCGGACGAGGCGGAAGGCGCCTACGACGTCAAGTATGACAACAAATTCGTCAATTGCGTGCTGAAGGGCACCCATGGCGAGGCACGCAGCCTTGGTGTCCTTTTCCGGAGGACCCGCAACAACACGTTCGAGAACTGCGTCCTCGACAACGTCGATCACCTCGGGCGCTACATCCAGACGGCCACAACCGGCGACACCAACACCGGCAACGCGTTCAAAAACTGCATTCTCGCCGGCATGACCTCAACCTACGACCCAGACAAAGACATCACCAGTTTCTATCCAATGGGCGGCACCTTGCTGCCCTACGACGGCACGGGCGACCTTGTCGTGACGTACACCGATTTCTGGGACAATGTGTTCACGGCCCTCGGCGGTTCCGGCAACATGTCGGCCGATCCCCTGTTCGCCGATCGGACGAACCGCGATTATCATTTGAAGTCCACGATCGGACGCTGGAACGGATCGGAGTGGGTGCAGGACACGGCGAACTCGCCGTGCATCGACGCCGGCGACCCCGCCTCCAGCTACGCCAGCGAACCGGCGCCCAACGGCGACCGAATCAACATCGGCGGCTACGGCAACACCACCGAGGCGTCCATGTCGCCGACGGGAACGCCCGTCACTTCGATGGACAACCGCCTGGCCGAGCGATACCCGACCACGATCTACGGGAACAACACCTACCTGGACATCGGCCACCTGGCCAATTACGACAAGAGATACCGGGATCTGGTGTGGTTCGACCTGAGCCACTACCAGAACGCGGCGTTGATATCAAAGGCGACGCTGTCGCTTTACTGGTATTTCCCGTCATCGACGCGGACCAACGACACGGTGGCTGAAGTCTATAAACCCGCGGCGGGCTGGGACCATAACTACGTGTGCTGGGTGAACAAATCCAGCGGGGTTGCGTGGACGCACGCCGGCGGGGACTGGTATGACAGGAACGGGACGGCGCAAGGAAGCACGCCGTATGCAAGCGTGACGTTCAGCGGCTCGCAGAACGCAACGAACCAGTATTACGCGTTCGACGTCACCGACCTTGTCAAGGCATACATCGCCGGCGGCCAGAACCCGGGATTCTTCATCAAGGCGCGCACGGAGAACGATAATTACATCGCCTTTGCCGCCCTGAAAAACACAAATCCCGCCATGCGGCCTAAACTCGAGTTGACGTTGGACGCCGACCTGTGGGTCGATTTCTCGTGGGCCGGCGCGGAGACGGGGTTGCAGGCCGAGCCCTTCAACACGCTGGTCGAGGGCGTCGGCGCGCTGACCGCGGGCAGAACGCTCCATATCATCGCGGGCACGACCGCCGAAACGGCGCGCATCACGAAGCCGATGCGCATCGTCGCCGAGAACGGAACGGTGCGGCTGGGCGCGGCCGTGGGCATGGCATCTCCGCCGTCGCGGACGGCGTCGAGGACGCGCGGCCGGAACTCGGCCATGGATTGGAGCCTCTACAAATGATTGTCGCTGCAGTTTCAGAGTACTCAACACGGAGGCGATATAAGGATGTCCGCTAGAATTTACATTTTGTTGTTCGCGGTGATCTTGATGGCCCACGGCGCCATTCCGGTTCGGGCGGCGACGTATTACGTCGCGACCGACTCCGGCGCGAGCAACAGCAATGCCGGCACGCAAGACAAGCCGTGGCGCACCATCACGTATGCCGCTAGCAAGGCGGTGGCCGGCGACACGGTCAAAATCAAGGCCGGCAGCTACGGCCGAGAGCATGTGGTGGTGAAGAACTCCGGCACGGCCAGCAAACCGATCGTCTTCGAGGGCTATGGCGGGACGGTCCTGCTGGGCACGCTGGATAGTCCGCGCAAGATTCCCGCCGACACCGAGATCGGCTTCAGGATCTGGGGCCCGGACTACATCACGGTCAGGAATCTCAACTTCACGTGGTATTACGAATGTTTCAGGGTCGATGAGTCCGAATACATCACCTGCGAAAATCTTGTGTGCGACAAATGCGGCGCGGACGGGGCAGGCGGCAGCGCCATCGTGTATAAATACAGCAACCACGGCAAGATCCTGAATTGCAAGGTGACCGATTGCGGCGGCAACAACGTGTTCCTCAGCCGCGCCAATTACATGCTGATCGACAACCTGACGAGCCTTGGCACGCTGGTGGCGAGCGACACCTTCTGCACCGACTACTACTGCGTGATGCGCTGTTGCCATGACAACGTGGTCCAGAACAGCTACGCGGAGGACAAGGCCGCCACGAACAAGGGCAATCACGGCTTCATCATCAAGGATTCGATCTACACGCCCAACAGCTACAACAATGTCATCAAGGATTGCACGGCCAAATCCTTCGAGGAATGCTTCTCGGTCGCGCACCTGGCCTATAACAACCAGTTCATCCGGTGCCATGGGGACAATTCGCAGAAAATCCTCAAATTCAATAATGTGCTGAACTGCCGTAACGGCGCGCATGACAACACGTTCATCGATTGCGACGGCGTCGGCGACAACATCCTGATCGGCCTGTCGGACTACGCGGAGACCAATTACCAGACAAAATACAATAATAAATTCATCAACTGCAGGCTGAAAAGCACCGGCAAAACAACCAGCATCGGCATCAACTACTGGAACACGCAAAATACCGTGTTTCAGAACTGCGTCTTCGACAACGCGAATTACTTCGGCCGCTATATCGCGAATAATACCGGCAATTCGTTCAAGAACTGCATTGTGACGGGCATGAAGGCTTCCTACGATCCCTACGCGCTGATCGGAACGGGGGATGCCTACTACCCATGGGGGAACCAGAAAACGCCCTACAACGGCACAGGCGACCTGAGCGTGACCTATACGGATTTCTGGAACAACAGTTTTTCGGCGTTCAGCGGCGCCGGCAACATGTCGGCCGACCCGAAGTTCGCGAACCAGTCTGCGCGGGACTATCACCTGAAATCGAAGGCCGGGCGGTGGAATGGATCGGCGTGGGTGTATGACACGGAGGACTCGCCGTTGATCGACAAGGGCGATCAATCGTCGAGTTACACGAACGAACCCGCGCCCAACGGCGGCCGCATCAA
Source organism: bacterium (assembly GCA_021372575.1). GTDB lineage: Bacteria > Sumerlaeota > Sumerlaeia > MVZB01 > MVZB01 > JAJFUE01. Next base: position 92,381 of record JAJFUE010000059.1, read on the forward strand.
CATCGGCGGCTACGGCAACACGGTTGAGGCTTCGAAGTCCTCGTCCGGAAATAACGGACCCGCCACGCCATACGACAACCGGCTGTGCGAGCGATATCCGACGACCGTTTATGCGAGCAATACGTTCCTGGATGTCGGCCATAACGCGGGCTACAACAAAATCTATCGCGACCTGATCTGGTTCGACCTGAGCCCGTACAGCGGATCGATCAAGAAAGCGACGCTCTCGCTGTATTGGTATTTCCCGTCCTCGGCGCGGACCAACAGCACGATCGTTGATGTTTATCGGCCGGCATACGGATGGAATCACGATTACGCGTGCTGGAACAACAAGTCCAACGGCGTCGCGTGGACACACGCCGGCGGCGACTGGTATGACCAGAACGGCACGGCGCAAGGCAGCACGCCCTACGCCAGCATTACGTTCAGCGCCTCGCAGGCCGCGACGAACCAGTACTACGCGTTCGACGTCACGGCGCTCGTCAACGAATATTTGAAAAGCGGCCAGAACGCGGGATTCTTCATCAAGGCACACACGGAAAGCGACAACTACATCGCCTTCTACGGCCTGGCATCCACTGAGACCGCCAAGCTGCCCAAGTTGGAGATCACCAAGGCCAATCCCGTCCCGGCGGAAGCCTGGGCGCTATACCATTAAACCCGTGCCGCTTCGAGCCGAAGCGGCATGCCGAGGGAATTTCATGATGTCGCCAAAACTCAAAATGATGTTGTTCGGGATCGCGTTGACGATCATGGCGGGCGCCACGCTGGCATGCACCACGACATATTACGTTGCGACCGATTCGGGCGCGAGCGACAACAACACCGGCACGCAGGCCAAGCCGTGGCGCACGATCGCCTACGCCGCGAGCAAGGCCAAGGCCGGCGACAGGGTGATGATCAAGGCGGGAAGTTACGGCAACGAGCATGTGGTCGTGGCGAACGCCGGCACGGGCGAAAACAAACGGATCGTGTTCGAAGGCTACGGCGGGACGGTGCAACTGGGCGTGTTGCCGAACCCGCGCACGCTGCCGGCCGACACCGAAATTGGATTCAAGATCGAGAAGAAATCGTACATCACGCTCAGGAACCTCAGTCTCACCTGGTATTTCGATTGCGTCAGCGTGAAGGGCTCCGATCATGTGAACTGCGAAAATATTCATATCGACATGTGCGGCTCGGAGAAATGGCTGGGCCACGGCATCATCTATTCGTTCTCGGATTACGGCAAAATCATCGACTGCACGGTCAACAACTGCGGCGGCAACAATGTCGATCTGGCCCACTCGAATTACTGCCTGATCGACAATCTCAAGACGCTCGGCACGCTGAAGGAGACCGACACCTTCGCCACCGACTATTACTGCGTCCTGATCTGCTGCCACGATTGCACGATCCGGAACAGTTATGCCGAGGACACGCTCGCCTCACGCAAGGGCAATCACGGCTTCATTATCAAGGATTTGAACGGGACTCCGCACAGCTGCAACAACAAAATCATCGACTGCAGGGCGGTATCGTTCGAAGAGTGTTTTTCCGTCGCGCACCTGGCCCATCACAACGAGTTCATCCGGTGCGTCGCGGACAGCACGCGGGTGCCGAACACGATCAACCAGGCCCTCAACTGCCGCAACGGCGCCCACGATAACGTATTCCGGGACTGCACGGCAACCGGCCGTCGCATCGTCGTCGGCCTTGGGAATTACAGCGAAGGCAATGCGGTCAACAAGTCCGGAAATCGATTCGTCAACTGCAAGCTCAGGGCGACCGGCGAATCCAACAGCCTTGGTGTCCAGTTCTGGCTGACGAGCGACACCATTTTCGAGAACTGCGTCTTCGAGAATGTCAATTACCTTGCCCGCTATGTCGGCGAAAACAAAGGCATCGCCTTTAAGAGCTGCAAATTCACCGGGATCAAGGCCGCTTACGACCCAACCGTCATCGGGTATTATCCGTTCGGCAAAGGCGCGACACCGACGGACGAGACGAATGCGCTGTCGGTCACTTATTCGGACTTTTATGACAATGCATTCCCTGCATTGAATGGCACAGGCAACACGACGCGGGCGTCAAAAACCACGCCATCCGCGGGCAGAAAATGAAACTGTCCCGCCGAATCGGATCGGGCTAAAGAAGGAGCATTCAATCGTGGTGTTCAGAACGTCGATCGTCGCGTTCGTCCTGGTTTTGATTACGTTACTGGGCGGAATGCCGGCCGGCGCCGCGACGTATTACGTCGCTACCGATTCGGGCGCCAGCAACAGCAACACCGGCACGCAGGACAAGCCGTGGCGGACGATTGCCTACGCCGCAAGCAAGGCAATGGCCGGCGACACGGTCATGATCAAGGCCGGCAATTACGGCAACGAGCATGTGGTCGTGGCGAACTTCGGCACGGGCGAAAGCAAACGGATCGTGTTTGAAGGCTACGGCGGCAAGGTCCAGTTGGGCGTGCTGCCCAGTCCGCGCACGCTGCCCGCCGATACCGAAGTCGGGTTCAAGATCAAAGACAAAAACTACATCACGCTGCGAAACCTCAATTTCACGTGGTATTTCGATTGCGTCTATATCGAAAACTCCGATTATGTCACCTGTGAAAATCTTTACATCGACAAATGCGGATCGAAGGATTGGCTTGGGCACGGCATCGTCTATACAAGTTCGAATAACGGAAAAATCCTGGGCTGCACGGTGATCGATTGTGGCGGCAACAACATGTCTCTCCGTCACTCGAATGATTGCCTGATCGACAACCTCAAGACCCTTGGCACGCTGGCGGGCAGCAATACTTACGCCACCGACTATTATTGCGTCCTGGTATGCTGCAGTGGCTGCACCGTCCAGAACAGCCGTGCCGAAGATCAGGTCGATTCCGACAAAGGCAACCACGGATTCATCATCAAGGATCTCAGCAGCACGCCGCACAGTCACGACAACCTGATCAAGGATTGCGTGGCCATTTCGTTCGAAGAGTGTTTTTCCGCCGCGCACCTCGCCTATAAAAACACGTTCCTCCGGTGCTACGGCGACAATTCGGCCAAGACGAACCGGTTCAGCACCGTCCTGCAGGCGCGCAACGGCGCCTACAACAACACGTTCAAGGAGTGCGGGGGCGTCGGCAGCAGGGCCCTGGTCAGCCTGACGAGCTACGATGAAGGCAATGTCACGAACAAGGACGGCAACAAGTTCATCAATTGCAGGCTGAGGGGCACCGGCCTGAGCGGCAGCCGGGCGATCGTATTCGGTCGAACCACCAACTCCGTCTTCCAAAACTGCGTTTTCGAGAAGGTGACGTATCTGGCCCGCTGGGTCAACGGCACGACCAACACGGGCAACTCGATCAAGAACAGCATCATCGCCGGCATGCAGGCCACCTACGATCCTTACGATCTTGATCCCTATCCCTACGGCACCAATACGCCCTACGACGGCACGAGCGCCCTCACCGTGACGTATTCGGATTTCTGGAGCAACAGTTTCCCGGCATTCGGCGGCTCCGGCAACATGTCGGCCGACCCGAAGTTCGCCAACCAGGCCGGCGGCGATTATCATTTGAAGTCCAAGGCCGGGCGGTGGAATGGAACGGCGTGGGTGTATGACACGGAGGACTCGCCGTGCATCGACAAGGGCGATCAATCGTCGAGCTACACGAACGAACCCGCGCCCAACGGCGGCCGGATCAACATCGGCGGCTACGGCAACACGGCCGAGGCTTCGAAGTCCTCGTCCGGCAACAACGGACCCGCCTCGCCATACGACAATCGGTTGTGCGAGCGTTACCCGACCACGGTTTATCCGAGCAACGCGTTCCTGGATGCCGGGCATCTTGCCTCGACGATCAACAAAAGCTATCGCGACCTGATCTGGTTCGACCTGAGCCCGTACAGCGGCTCGGTCAAGAAGGCGACGCTTTCGTTGTGTTGGTATTATCCAACATCGTCGCGCACCAACAGCACGGTCGTCGATATTTACCGCCCGGCATACGGATGGAATCACGATTACGCGTGCTGGAACAACAAGGCCAATGGCGTCGCGTGGACACACGCCGGCGGCGACTGGTACGACAAGAACGGCACGGCGCAGGGCAGCACGCCGTATGCGAGCGTCACGTTCAACGCCACGCAGGCCGCGACGAACCAGTATTACGCGTTCGACGTCACGGCGCTGGTGAACGAATACCTGAAAAGCGGCCAGAACGCGGGATTCTTCATCAAGGCGCGCACGGAGAGCGACAATTACATCGCCTTCGACGGGCTGGCCGCGACAGATAGCGCGACGTTGCCGAAGCTCGAAGTGGTCAAGGCCAACGATGCCGCGACCTGGGCTGTTTATCAATAAACAGAAGGCGCAAGCCCACCCCTGCCCCCCGGCCCAAAGCGGACGCCTGACCGAACCTGCCGACTTGCAAGCGTTTGTTCCTTTTTGTTACAGTCAAGATGGCGTTTTGCGTCGTCGATTCAACATCATGGGTTAAACGCGTTAGCACTTTCGGCGGAGTTCAGCATGATGATGTCGCATTTCAGAATCCTGGCGTCCCTCGCCCTGGCGGCGATCGTCACAAGCGCCATGCCGGCCTTCGCCGCGACGTATTACGTATCCACGGCTTCCGGCGCCAGCAACAGCAACACCGGCACGCAGGACAAGCCGTGGCGCACGATCACCTACGCCGCGAGCAAGGCCGTGGCCGGCGATACGGTCTATATCAAAGCCGGCAACTACGGCAACGAGACGGTTGTCGTCAAGAACTCGGGCTCCTCGGGCAAGCCGATTACGTTTGAAGGCTACGGCGGGACGGTGCTGCTGGGCACGCTGCCCAATCCGCGCACGACGCCGGCCTCGACCTTTTACGGGTTTTACATGAGCGGGAAGAACTACATCACGCTCCGCAATCTGAACTTCACCTATTATTTCGAATGCGTCTATGTCAATTCGTCCGACTATGTAACGCTCGACAACCTTTACATCGACAAGTGCGGCGGCGAAGGCGCTTACGGCGACGGCATCATCCTGTCGTATGCGGATCACTGCACAATCACCAACTGCACGGTCAAAGATTCCGGCGGCGACGACGTGTTTCTCAATCACTCGAATTACAACACGATCGACAACCTCAAGTGCATCGGCACGCTCGCATCCAGCGACACCTATGCGACCGACTATTACTTTGTGGGGCGCTGCTCGAGCTACAATACGATCAAGAACTGCGCCAACGAGGACACCGTCTCGAGCAAGGGCAATCACGGCTTCATTTTCAAGGACCTGACCTACACGCCCAACAGCACGGGCAACGTCGTCCAAGACTGCACGGCCAAGAACTTCGAGGAGTGCTTTTCCGTCGCGCACAAGGCCTATGGCAATACGTTCCTCAGGTGCACCGCCGACAATTCCAAGCGCACCATGGGCTACAATGCGTGCTTCCAGGCGCGCAACGGCGCCCACGACAACACCGACCGCGAGTGCAACGGCACCGCCGGCAGCGTCGGGGTGAGCCTATCCAACTACGCCGAAGGCAACACCACGCTCGACAAGCCGAACAACAGGTGGATCAACTGCCTGCTGAAGAGCGGCAACCAATCCAGCAGCATCGGCATCTACTTTGACCGCACCAGCGGGACCGTGTTCGAGAATTGCGTGTTCGACAAGTTCGTTTATTTCGCGCGCTACACCAACACGAACACGGCCATCACGCTCAAGAACAGCATTCTGACCGGCATGACCAACCGCTACGACGGGAGAAACATGTCCTATCCGCTCGGCGGAAAGGTGGGCACCGACGGCACGAGCGCCATCACTGCAACCTACAACGACATTTTCGGCAATACGTTTGCCTCGTTCGGCGGCGAAGGCACGATCTCGCAGGATCCGCTGTTCGCCTCGACGACCGACTACCACCTGAAGTCCAAGGCCGGCCGCTGGAATGGATCGGCGTGGGTGCAGGACGCCGAAAGCTCGCCGTGCATTGACGCCGGCGACCAGTCATCCGCCTACACGAAGGAACCGGCGCCCAACGGCGGCCGAATCAACATCGGCCGCTACGGCAACACGACCGAGGCCTCCAAGTCCAGCGGCGGCGGCCCGATCGTCTATCCGCCCAGCGACAACCGCCTGCTCGAGCGCGACCCGACGATCGTGTATGCCTCCAACACGTTCCTCGACATCGGCCATATGGCCTCGAATGGCAAGAAATATCGCGACCTGATCTGGTTCGACCTGAGCCAGTATCACGCTTCGGTCAAGCAGGCGACGCTTTCGCTTTACTGGTATTTCCCCTCCGCAACGCGAATAAACGACACGATCGTTGACATCTACCGCCCCGCCGCGGGCTGGGATCACAACACGGTCTGCTGGAACATCAAGTCCGGCACGACCGCTTGGACGAACGCCGGCGGCGACTGGTTCGACAAGAACGGCACGGCGCAAGGCAACGTTCCCTACGCGAGCATCACCTTCAGCGGATCGCAGCCCGCGACGAAACAATTCTGCGCGTTCGACGTCACATCCCTGGTCAACGCGTATATCCAGAGCGGCCAGAACGCCGGCTTCTTCATCAAGGCCCGCACCGAGAACGACAACTACATTGCATTGTACGCGCTCAACGCGACCGACACAGCGACGCGCCCCAAGCTCACGATCTCCGACGCCCGCAACGCCGCCGAATCGTGGGCGCTATACAAATAGATGTTGGAATTCCTGTTCGGAGTTCAAACTTCAGTTTGCTCTGGAACTGCCGGCATTCTGCCATCTCTCGGGCCCTTCGTAGGGAAGCGATTTGATAATTGGAACCAATCTCGAATTTGATACCAATTTGCGCGCGACAGAGCCCGACACGATTCGCCACTGCCCGTAAAATCCATCCTTGCGCCAGTAGTAAACGGCTTCATCCCAGTTGCCGCGTCCCTCACTGTTGACGGCCACGGCTTTCCAGTTGCCGAAGCGAATCCCAATTTCATCGTGCTCATCGGTGAGTTGATCTTCGAGGCTTTTCATAATTCGGCGGAACTCGAGCCTTGCCGCCTCATCCCTTCCACCGGCGTCCTGCCACACCTTATAAAAATCGTTATTCGCACGAACGAATTTCTCCCGCATGATCGAGTACGATTGATAGGCTTCCCGATCTGTTTTAAAGCCATTTTTATTAACGCGCCAATCCCGGATCACGCGATCGAGCCCGGCCAAATGAACGTTGAATTCATCACGATGCTCGCGAACAAAGCCCGGAAGATCGGGGCTGTCGGAAATCATCGCAGCCGCAAGCATTGCAGAAGTCGTGTGAATGGATGAATGGGCCGGTTCCGACCCAAATCGTTCCACAACTTTGGGAACACGCACTTCTCGGGTGAGGTCGGACCAGCCGGTGACAATCGCGGCAATCAATAACATGACCGCAAGCGCCGCAATACATATAATGAAAAAGAATACAAAACGAACTCTTCGCTTGGTGTCGGGTGTTTTCCCGGATTCAGGCATGATTCTTCCCTGAATATCGTATCGGCGGGCGCGAATGATGGCGATAGCTGAAGATGCGGCAAGAATGCAACAGGGCTGCTTGACTAATCGCCCCGTTCCGCCCTAAGCTGGCCCGTGCCGCGAGAATTTGTTTGCAGATTTACACTTGGAAGGAACGGTAACGAAGATGAAGAAAAAAATCACAGTCATCGGTGCGGGGAACGTCGGGGCGACCACCGCCCTGTTCCTGGCCGAAAAGCGCCTGGGCGACGTCGTCGTCACGGACATCGTCGAGGGGATGCCGCAAGGCAAGGGCCTCGACATGCTCGAAAGCGGCCCGATTCACGGCTACTGCGGCCGCATCAAGGGCACGAACGACTACAAGGACATCGAGGGCTCCTCGGTTGTCGTCATCACGGCCGGCCTGCCCCGCAAACCCGGGATGAGCCGCAGCGACCTGCTGGCCGTCAACAAGAAGATCGTCGGCGGCGTCGCCGAGCAGATCAAGACGCACGCTCCCGACGCGACCGTCATCGTCGTCTCCAACCCGCTCGACATCATGTGCTGGGTTGCGTTGCAGGCCACCGGCTTTGCCTCGAACCGCGTATTCGGCATGGCGGGCGTCCTCGACAGCTCGCGCATGCGCGCGTTCATCGCCGACGAACTGGATGTCCACCCGGCCGATGTCGTCACGATGGTTTTGGGCGGCCACGGCGACTCGATGGTCCCGGTCGTCAGCATGACCAGTGTCTCGGGCATCCCGCTGACCGACCTCATGCCGAAGGAAAAGATCGACGCGATCGTCGATCGCACGCGCAAGGGCGGCGGCGAGATCGTCAACCTGCTCAAGACCGGCAGCGCGTTCTACTCGCCGGCCGCGTCGGCCGTCGAGATGGTCGAGTCGATCCTGCTCGACAGCAAGCGCGTCCTGCCGTGCTCGGTGTATCTTGAAGGCCAGTACGGCATCAAGGGCTGCTACATCGGCGTCCCGGTCAAGATCGGCGCGGGCGGCGTCGAGAAGGTTTATGAAGTCAAGCTGACCGGCGAGGAACTCAAGGCCCTGCAGGCCTCGGCGCAAGCGGTTCACGCCGACATGGAGGAACTGAAGAAAATAAGCTGAGACGTAAAGATCGTAGTCCCGGCTTCAGCCGGAACAAATTGAATGAGAAATGGGAAATGAGAAATTTAAAATGAGAAATGAAAATCGATAAGTCGCATTTCATCCGCGGCATTTTCGGTTTCTCATTTCTCATTGCTCATTTCTCATTTCTCATTAATTGGAAATTAAAATGTCCCATCACATCGACAACCCCGACTCGCTCGCCTTGCCCGAATCGCTTTACGGCGGCGGGCTTGTTCTTTCCTATGGCGACAAGAAGCCCGCGATCGGCAACGATGTCTTCATCGCGCATCACGCCTCGGTGATCGGCGAGGTCACGCTGGGCGACAATGTTTCGATCTGGTTTGGCGCGGTGCTGCGCGGCGATATCGCGCCTGTGAAAGTCGGCAACGGCAGCAACGTGCAGGACAACAGCGTCTGCCACGTCGGCGACGACGACCCGTGCGTGATTGGGGAAAATGTGGTCGTCGGGCACAACTGCATTTTGCACGGCTGCACGATCGAGGACGACTGCCTGATCGGCATGGGCGCGATCGTTTTGAATAAAGCCGTGATCGGAAAAGGTTCGGTCGTCGGCGCCGGCGCGCTGGTCACGCAGGAAACCGTGATCCCGCCGTACAGCCTCGTCCTCGGCGCGCCGGCCAAGGTCCGCCGCGAACTGACCGAAGAAGAGCGCGCGCACCACGCCGTCTTTGCGCCGAAATATACCCGGGTGGCGCAGAAATATAAAAAATAGGTCCTATTGGACTTATAGGACCTATAGGACCCATCGGAACATCAATAGCGCAAGATCGCGCCGATGCCGCCGTGCTCGCGAAGCCAATCGCGCGGGGTGCCTTCGAGCGACTCGATGCGCGCGCCGTCCAGCAGCGCGCGCTCCATGGCGAGATCGACGATGTTATCGGCCTCGCGGCCAGCGGCGCCGCACGCGGGGCAATGATCGAACGGCCGCGTGTCGAGGTGGCCGCATTTTTCGCACACGGTTCCCTTCAGCTCGACCTGCTCGGCCACGATCAGGTGATCGATGCGGTGCTCGGCGAGACGCTTGAGCGTCTGGTCGAGCCCGACCACGCCCCGGCCGCCGGGGTGCTTGGCCTCGTCGAGCCGATCAACAAGCTCCTGTTCGGTCTTGCGCTCGTATTCCTGGTTGATCCGGCAGGCCTGCTCGAGGATCTCGTCCTCGGACGCGTGCTTGAAGTCGATCGGGAACGTGCCGATCACGCGTTTTGAGATCGAGTCGGGCAGCAGCCGCAGGGCCTCGGCGACGGTGTCGGGCGTGCCGCCGATGGCCAGCCGGCCAAACGGGTTTTCGGTCTGCAACCGCGCGAGCGCGTCGATCACGTCCTTGAGGTGCACGCGCACCTGGTAGTCGATGTGGCGCTGGAACCGCGACTGCGAACGGCCGCCCTGGTCGTGGCGCCCCTGGACCTCGCTCTCGACGCGGGCGCGTTCCCCGCCGCGGCGCAGTTCGGTCGTGTAGATCACGCCCTGATCCTTCTGCACGACCATCACCGCGAGGCGCGGATACTGCTCGATGATCCGCATGAGGAACGACGTCACCGGCCGCGTTTCGACCGCCAGGTGACTCGGCGTGAGGACGTCGAGGTTGATCGGTTCCCACAAGCCGGCCGGTTCGCACGCGAAGATCACGACGCCGCGGCTGGACGGGCCAAGCCCCTGCAAATGGCGCTCGATGCGTGGGCGCTCGCGTTCCAGCGCGTCACGGCGCGCGCGGTCGGGGCAGAATTGATCGAACCGGCGCACCAATCCCTTGAACTGCGTCAGCGGCTGGTGCCGGTCGCAGGCCAGGCGCGGGTCGGCGCGCAGGTAGGCCGATACGATGAATGCGTCATGCTTCAGGCTGGTCAGTTCTTCCAAGCGTTTTAGAGAAATCATCGCCGGGGTCCTCCCCGAGGTCATTTTGGTGAGATTCATTTTCAACGGTCTGGTAGTGGATGGTGAAGGAGATCACGTCGTGCCCATCGGAGCCGAGGCTCTGCCGGGCGGTTGCGCGGAACGCCTCCATGATGGGCCATTTCAGCCGGGCCTCCCGCCATGAAAACCTGAGTTTCATCTATCACACCTCACATCCCGACAACGATCTCCTGCCGGCGACACGCGCCGGCAGGAGATGCGAAACGGCTCTAGCGCCGGGGCTCTTTCCTGGCTCCGGAGGATTTCAAGCAGGCCTCGGCGATCTTGGTCAGCTTCTTGTCGGTTTCCTTCTCCTCCGTCAGCGTCTGCTGGAGCGAGTCGAGGGCATCCTGCTCGCCCAGGTGCTGGGCGTAGTTGCAGACGGTGCCATAGACGGCGATCTCGTAGTGCTCGATGCGCTGGGCCATGGAGATCATGAGCGCGTCGCGGACCCAAGTTTCGGCGGGTTCGTTGACCATGGCCTCGCATTCGCGCACGAGGCCCTCCATGGCATCGCATTTTTCGCCGAGCGGGCTCTCGCCGAGTTGGTTGAAGATCCGGTCGAGGCGGCGGATCTGCTCGCGGGTTTCGTCCAGGTGGTCCTCGAAGGCTTCCTGAAGATCCGACGAGGATGCGGCTTCAATGCAGCGCGGCAGCAGCGTGACGACGCGATTCTCGGCGTCATATACATCGCGGAGTTCGGTGACGAACAGATCGCGAAGCGAATTCAGGGCCATATGATTCCTCCTTTTTGATTCGCAAAAGCTATGCAAAGAGGACGAGCGCACCCCTTGTCGCGGGCAAGGCGCTCCCGGATTCATCGACTCCATGAAATCTAATTCATGATATCGTGCGGCAAGCGACGGGGTCAAATTTTTGCTCGAAAACACGGGCTGTCCTGCCCCATGCGGCCCATGATCAAGATCATTTTGTCTTATCATTGCGTTAATCCATTAATGATTGATTTTCATTGGGCGCGCGAGAATGATGGAATCTGCCTGCGCGAAGCACGCTTTATCGAACGCGCTTGCGATTCCTTTTCAGGGAGCAACTCACATGGCGAAAATAGAGACCCTTTGCCTGCACGCGGGGCAGACTCCCGATCCCACGACGATGTCGCGCGCGGTGCCGCTTTACCGCACCAGTTCGTACGTGTTCCGCAACACCGAACACGCGGTCAACCTGTTCGCGCTGAAAGAGGCCGGCAACATCTACACGCGCATGGGCAATCCGACGACGGACGTGCTCGAGGCGCGCATGGCGGCGCTGGAGGGCGGCGCCGGCGCGCTGGCGCTTTCGTCCGGCACGAGCGCGATCTTCTACACGGTCATCAACGTCTGCCGCGAGGGCGACGAGGTCGTCGCGGCCTCGAACCTCTACGGCGGCACCTACACGATGTTCGACTCGATCCTGCCGCAGTTCGGGATCAAGGCGCGCCTGATCGACGGCCGCGACCCGGAAAATTTCAAGAAGGCGATCAACGGCAAGACCCGGCTGCTGTATTGCGAGACGATCGGCAACCCGGGCCTCGACGTCGCCGACGTGGGCGCCATCGCGAAGATCGCGCACGACGCGGGCCTGCCGCTCGCCGTCGATTCGACGTTCACCACGCCGTTCCTCATGCGGCCGATCGAGCTCGGCGCCGACATCGTCGTCCACTCGCTCACGAAGTGGATCAGCGGCCACGGCACGGGGATCGGCGGCGTGGTCGTCGATTCAGGCAGGTTCAACTGGGCGAGCGGCAAGTTCCCGCTCTACACCGAGCCCGACGACAGCTATCACGGCATGCGCTGGGCGCTCGATTTCGGCGACATGAACCCGCTGGCGTTCATCCTGCGCATGCGGCTCGTGCCGCTGCGCAACCTCGGCGCGTGCATCGCGCCCGATAATTCATGGATGTTCCTGCAGGGGCTCGAAACGCTTCACCTGCGCATGGAGCGGCATTGCTCAAACGCGGCGGCGGTGGCCGATTACCTGTCGGCGCACCACCTCGTCGATTGGGTGCGCTACCCGGGGCTCGACGGCGATCCGTCGCGCGAGCTGGCGAAGAAATACCTGCCGCGCGGCTGCGGCGGGATGGTCGTATTCGGGATCGGCGGCGGCCGCGACGCCGGCGCGAAGTTCATCAACGCCCTCAAGCTCATCTCGCACCTGGCCAACGTCGGCGACGCCAAGAGCCTCGCGATCCACCCGGCCTCGACGACGCACAGCCAGCTCAGCGAGGAGCAGCTCGAGCAGGCCCAGGTCAAGCCCGAGCTGATCCGGCTGTCGATCGGGTTGGAGCACATCGACGATATTCTCGCGGATTTGGACCAGGCGCTGCTGGCGTCGCAGGGCTGACGAACGAAAAAAGGAAAAAGAATAGGTCCTATAGGGCTGATAAGTCTTATAGGACCTTTTTCATTTGGCGATCACAATCTCGACCATCCCGCCTGAATTCACTTCCGCCTTCTCGTCAATCCCCTCGCCCACGACGTGCACCGGGCCGGCCATGAGGCGCTCGAAGACAAACTTACCCGAGGAATCGGTTTGGGCATAGTCGTCAAACCACACCTTGGGCCGGTTGGGGTCGGAGGCGTCGCAGAACGGCCGGTCGTATTTGATTCTCAACAACATCCCCGCCGCCGGTTTCCCACCAACACTCACCGTTCCTTGCAACTTCCCCCACGCATTAAGCCGGATTTCGGGATTCTTCCGCAGCTCGCGATCGTTCACGTCCGCGTAGCCCCACTCACCCACAACGATGAACTCATACGGCGGATAGAACGGCGCCGTCATCTCAAAGTGTCCATTGCCGGAGGAAGCCAAATGCGCGGTCCATCCGCCGCCGGAGACCGCCTTGCCGTTGCAAACCGTCACATAGCTGTCCGGCGTGCACATGAAAAAATCCAAGTTCTGATGCGTCTTGCCCGCGGGATCGACCACACGCCCCTCAACCTTGGACTCCGGCGTTTTTTCGTAAAGCGGAATCGGCCGCCCGGCGCTGTCGGCCAGCCACGCCGTCCCGACCGCGTCCTTCCTCAGCTTGACGTCGCACACCACGCCCCCGGCCTGGTAGTGGAATTCGCGCGTGGCGACAGTCTGGTAACCTTCGGCGCTGAACTCGAGCTGATAGGCCTGGCATCCGCCGCGATTCGATTCGAGCTTGTAGCGTCCGTCCTTGCCGATCGCCGACTCATCGCGCCACCAATCGGTCGAGAATCTCCAAAAGGTTCCCGGCGCGACCTTGAAGCTTTTGATCGGCTGGCCGGTTTCGGCGTCGGTCACCTCCCCCGAAACCGTAAGCAGTTTCTGGACGGTGATCACGACATCTCGCCCCGGCACAAGCGGATACTTCGTGTCGCAGATCGTCCCGTTGGTGCCGCCAACACTCGCGAGGACGGCATCTTCCGGCGCCTCGGTCCAGCGGAAACGGCCCTCGCCGTCAGCCTTCACAAACCAGCAACCGGGCCCCACATCAAAGAGATTCGAGACATTGCGCCACGTGTGCGGATACATAAGCGTATTCGGAGCCGGTTTGCCGTCGCCGTCAACGACGCGACCTTCGACCACGTGCCCCGGCCCGAGCGCGATCCGCACCGGCTTCGCATTCGGTTCGGCGCTCACCGGAATGATCTCCGGTGCGTGCAGCGGCGCGGTCGCCGCGATCGCGCCTTCGCCTTTATCGACCGCCGCGAACACGAACCGGCCGTCATCGCCGCTCACAACCGAATTTTTGATGAACCGATCGACCATCCACATCACCTTCGCGGCCTTGATCGGCCGACCGGTCTTCGCATCGACGACAAGGCCATCCAACGCCACGCCCTTTTTCATGACGACAACCGCCGTCCCGGCGCGCAGCTGTGGATATAGCCGCTCGTTCCCGATGTTGTATCCCTCGCTCGACGCGTAATCGGGATGCGTCACCTGGACGTCGTTCAAGGATCGCGTCGGCGACATCCGCTTGAATTCCCAGCGCCCGTCGGCATCGGTTTTGACCACGTCGTCGCCGCGCGGCCAGTCGCGCCGGCCTTCATACGGCGTTTGCTGCACGAAAATTTCCACGCTCGCGCCCTCAACCGGCTTGCCTTTCTCGTCCTTCACCACCCCGCCGATCGTGATCCCTTTCTCGAGCCGGAACGTGTATTCGGCGGGAACGGGGTCGGTCGCGCGCTGCGACCAGACCGCCTGCGCCGAAACGCAGTCGTCCGCCTCCGCGAGGAGGCTCACGTATTTCGTCTTCGGTGCGATCCGGATGCTCGCGGTCCCGCCTTCGGCAATCAGCGTTTGCGTCGTGTTGTCCTGACGAACCCTGATGCTTGCACCCGGCAAGGTCTCGCCCTTGGTGTTCGTGACGCGCAAGAGCACCATCTGCTCCGGCAGCGGCGCTTCGTTGGATTTGGCGACTTCAGGCGTCGCAGGCGATTGTGCGTAAGCAAACCGCAGCGAGCCGATGAGCAGCGCGCCGAGCATGAACGCCAGCACGAACGCCGCGAGGTATTGGCGCGAGATCGATTTTGCGAACACGTGGCGGCGCAGGCACGCCAGGCGGCGCATGACTTCCGGAACGCGCGCCATAGCGATCCCGCCGACCGGCGACGGCAGTTCGGCCAGCTCCACGGCGACCCGCGCCAGCGTCCGCGAATACGCGCCGGCATCACCGATGTAAGCGGCCGAGATCGCGTCGCTGACCTCCTCGCATGCGGCGGCATGAGCAGCCGGCGCCTTCCAGATAAAAGGATGGAACCACAGGAGCATGCGCGCGAAGGCGAGCGCGTGCGACCAGAACATGTCACCGGCTCGCAGGTGCGAGAACTCGTGGGCAAGGATCGCCGGCAGTTGCTCCCGATACGACTCGCCCGCCATGCGCGCCGGCAGAAGCAGCACCGGCCGGCGCCAGCCCATCACGAACGGAATTGAAATGCCCTCGGTCAGGCGCAGATCGAGGCCGCGGCCACCGAGGTCCCACGCCACGCGCGCGGCGACGTTGGTCAGCGCCTCGGGCGCCGGCATGGCCTGCCTCGCGATCGCGCGAAGCCGACGCCAACCCACCACGCACCGCAGCGCGATCGCCACGACGCCCATCGCCCACAAGCAGGCAACGACTGCGGGGACAGGGATTCTGAAATGGGAGGCGCGAGTTGGCGCGGTGATCGTCGGCTGCGCCGCGACAGGCGGCGCGTCACGGCCGGCGCCGGCAACCATCGTGATGTTCGGAATCGGCCGCGGCGCATCCGCGGTTGCGTCCGGTTGCGTAACCGATTCGACCGCCACGGCCGCCGGGCGGATGATCTTGAACTCGATCGACGGACCCCAGATCGAGACCGGCAGCAGCGCCAGCCCAACCGCGACGACGCGCCACAGAAGCACCCGCCAGCGCGGATTCGCGCGCCCGAGCGTGGCGTGGATCGCCCAGCCGAGCGCCAGCACGAGCGTTGCCTTGCCGAGCAACTGCGCCCAGACAGGGGCAACCGGCAAGCCGAATATGATGGCATGAAGCGCCGTGTTCATTTCCCCGCTCCCTTCTTGTCTTCCTGCTGGGCGAGTTTCTTGAGCTCAAGGAGTTGCTCGCCGGTGAGCTTCTCGGATTTGATCAGGCGAAGCAGGAGCGCCTCGGTCGAGCCGCTAAAGAAGACATCGACCATCTTGCGCAGCATGGAGCTGAACGCCGGGTCCTCCTGCGTGACGGCCTTATAGAAGTAAGCCTTGCCGACCTTGCTGCGGGTAACGTGGCCCTTGCGGAGAAGCACCGAAAGGAACGAGCGCATGGCCGGGTTTTTAATCGGACGCGGGAAGCGGGCGATTATGTCAGCCGGCTTGAGTTCGCCGTGTTCCCACAGGATGCGCATGACATCGAGTTCGCCATCGGTAAATTTGCTCATGGACAGGAGACCTCGCCTGATATGTGCACAATATACTGCACATTCACGAATGGGGTCAAGAAATATGTGCAGATGTTTATGCACATGCAGGGAGCGATCGGGACCGGCAAGGGAAAAGGGTTCCCAAGAACCCCGAACGGATGGAGCAGAACCAATCCGATTGCCGGTTTTGGGAGGGCGAACCGGTGATTGGTTCGACAGCGATTACGGGCACGATTACAAGCACGAGTGAAAACGAAATGGGTCGGGCTCCTGTCTGACAAAAAAAATACTTTGCAATCGGCTGGTGAATCGGTAGGATACCGGTTTTGGTTGCCCAGCCACCCCCGCCGGACCCGGCTCGGGAAGGGCGGACCGTGAGCCTCCAGAGGGGGCATCGGGATGGCGGGCGTGACATAGGAGCAGTGGACGATGGAGCAGGTGACCATCCAGGGCGAACTTCGCACGAAAGTCCTCAAGGGCGACAACAAGCGTCTGCGTCGCGACGGGCGCGTCCCGGCCGTGATTTACGGCGGCGAGGGCGAAGTCAAGTCGATCAGCGTCGGCGACCACGACATGGAGTTGGTGCTGCGCGGCGCGCGGCGCACCAACACGATTTTCAGCCTGGCCCTCGGCGGCGCCCAGGAACCCGCGCTCGTGCGCGAAATCCAGCGCCATCCGGTCACGGAAAAGCTCATGCACATGGACTTTGTGCGCGTCGATCTGACGAAGGAACTGGAAGTCGAGGTCCCGGTGCGCGCGACGGGCGACATTCCGCCGGGCGTCAAGGCGGGCGGCATCCTCGAGCACGTCCAGCGCGCCGTCACGATCATGTGCCGCGCGCTCGAGATTCCGGATTACCTCACGGCCAACCTGAGCGGGCTGGGCATGAACCAGACGTTCCACGTCAGCGACCTGCAGCTTCCCGAAGGCATCCGGGTCATCGACGAGCCGGAGACGGCACTGTTCTCGGTGTTGCCGCCGCGCAAGGAAGAGGAAGTCGTCCCGGCCGTTGCTGCCGAGGGCGCCGCTGTCGAACCCGAACTGATCGGCAAGAAGAAGGAAGAGGGCGAGGATGCGGAGGAAGGCAAGGAGAAGGAGAAGAAGTAATTCTTCCGTCGCGAGCCGTTTATTCGTGCTCGTGCTCGTGCTCGTAATCGTAATCGCGATCGTTCACGAATTGGTTCTTTGAATGAAGCTGATCGTCGGACTTGGCAATCCCGGCCGCCGCTACGCGGCCACGGCGCACAACATGGGCTTTGAGGTCGTTGACCGTCTGGCCCGGCGCTGGGGGATGGCCTTCCGGATGAACGAGCGCTACGAGGCCGAGATCGCGGATGGTCAGCTCGCACGCGTCGCCGCGATGCTGGTCAAGCCGCAAACGTTCATGAACCTGTCGGGCAAGGCGGTGGCCGCCATCGCCCGGCAGCGGGAACTGGGGTCCGATGACCTGCTGGTCATCACCGACGATGTAAACCTGCCGATCGGCAGGCTGCGCATCAGGGCCGGCGGCCGCGCGGGCGGCCACAACGGCCTCAAGTCGATCATCGCCTGCCTCGGCAGCGACACGTTCGCGAGGCTGCGGGTGGGGATCCACCCCGGCGAGGAGATCGACGACCTGGTCCAGTACGTGCTGGCGAAGCTTCCGCCGGAGGAACGCCGCCGGCTGGACACGATGCTCGACCTGGCGGCCGATGCCGTCGAGCACTGGGTGGCCAACGGGACGGTCTCGACGGCCGACCGTTACAACGGCATGAAGCCGTTTGATGCCGCCCCCGGCGATGATGTATGATTTTAATCGGTCCGGACCGCTGAAAGCCGGGCCGATTTCGCACACCGAAAACCATTCGGTACCCCCTGTTCCGCCCATCGCACCCTGCGACACTGGGGCGGGACTGTTGAAACCAGAGGGAGGTCGTTACCATCCATGCCCGGTAAGGAAGTCCGTAACTACGAGGCAATGGTGATCCTCAACGCCCAAATGGGCGATGAGGACATCAACGCCATGGTCCAACGCCTTGAGGGGATCCTCAACGGCGGCGGGGCCACCATCCGCGAGATCGCACGCTGGGGACGCCGGCGTCTCGCGTATGAGATCGCCCGCAAGAAGGACGGCTACTACGTCATCTTCTACTTCAACATGACCGGCAAGAGCCGCGACACGCTCGACAACTTCGAGAAGGCGTGCCGGTTCGACGAGAACGTGCTGCGCCACATGGTGATCACGGTCCCGGTCAAGAAGCGCGACCGCGAAGTCGCGCAGCTCGTGCCGCAACCCGGTTACCTGGCGGATTTCCGCTTCGAGCCGCGTGGCGGCGGCATGCGCCGCCGTTATGAGGACCGCCCGGCGCCCGCGCCGGCCGCCCCGGTTGAAGCCGCCCCGGCCGAAGCAGCCCCGAGCGAGGCCGCTCCGAGCGAGGCCGCGCCGGCCGAGCCCGCCCCCGAAAAACCAGCTGAATAAGGAACGCGGGAGCAATACAGCATGGAACTGAACAAGGTATTACTGGTCGGTCGGTTGACGCGCGATCCGGAGTACCGCAACACGACGTCGGGACGTCCGGTCGCGAACATGCGCATCGCCGTCAATCGCCGCCGCTCGTTCGACCGCGAGTCGGGCGAAGGGGCGCAGGACGAAACGGTGTTCGTCGATATCACGGCGTGGGAAAAGCTTGCCGAATTCAGCCACAACTACCTGACCAAGGGGCGGCTGATTTTCGTCGAGGGGCGCCTGCGCCAGGAAAACTGGCAGGACCGCGAGACGGGGGCCAATCGGACCAAGATCAGCGTCGTCGCCGAGCGCGTGCAGTTCGCCGACCCGAAGCCCGAGGGCTCGGGCGGGACGATGCGACAGGGCGAGGAAATGCAGGACGAGGAGCAGCGGCCGGCCTCGAATTGGCCGGCGGCACCGGCGCAGAATGCGGCGCCGGCTCCGGCTCCGAAGAATCCCAGCACCGAGGACGACCTGCCGTTTTAGCCAGGTCCGAGTGCAGAAGACTGAGCAATAACTTTTTGAAATACAATCAGGAGCCATCCAGGTTATGAGCGAATCAAGTTCTTACGATCGCGACCGCGGAGATCGCGGAGACCGTGGCGATCGCGGAGATCGCGGCGAAGGTCGCGGTTTCCGCCGCGGCGGGCGGCGCCCGCACCGGGGGAAAACCTCCGAGTACGTCCTCGAGAACGCGAATTATATCGATTACAAGGACATCGCGCGGTTGCGCGCCTACATGGGCGACAGCGGCAAGATCCTTCCGCGGCGCATGACGGGCAACACGGCCCGCCACCAGCGCATGGTCGCCCAGGCGATCAAGCGCGCCCGCTACATGGCTCTGCTGCCGTACGTCAGCCAGAAGTAGTTCCGGCGCCGGCATCACAAGAGCCTCGAAAAAGACCTCTCCGTCTTCCTTCATAGGGGGGCGGAGAGTTACTATTAATCCCTGTCTTTCGTGCTCGTGCTCGTGCTCGTAATCGTAATCGTAATCGTGCTCGAACTTCTATTGACAACCCCGCCTGTTCGCCTAAAGTGGAGCAGTCGAGTAACCGGGAGCACAAGTAGTAGCCCGAGCGTGAGCGAGGGACAACCGGACGTGGGGCTTTTCGATTACGATTACGAGCACGAACAAACGCGAATTCAATATCATCGGGAGATAGCGGCATGAAGGTCATATTTGAACGGCAGTCACTCGCCAGCGGGATTTCGCTGATCCAGAACATCGTTAACTCGGCCTCAACGATGCCGATCCTGGCCAACATCCTGATCGAGGCGGGCGCGGAATCGACGACCATTTACGGAACCGATCTCGAGTCCTTCGGCCGGGTCGAGATGAAGGCGCAGGTCGAGGAGGGCGGCCGCGTGACGGTCAACGCCCGCCTGCTCGCCGACATCGTCAAGCTGATGCCCGAGGGCGAGGTGGTCATGGACGCGACCGGCAACAAGCTCACGATCAGCGGAGGGCGCAACACCTACGCGATGGGGACGATGCCGTCGGACGACTTCCCGGAATGGCCACGCATCGAGGCCGAGACGACGCTCGTGCTGCGCCAGGCCGACCTGCGCCGCATCCTGCACAACACGATGTTCGCGATCCCAGTGCGCGACCCGCGCAAGGTGCTGATGGGCGTGCTGTTCGAGCTCAACGGCGGGCGGCTGACGTGCGTGGCCACCGACGGTCGCAAGCTCGGCAAGATCACGATCGAGCCGACCGAAATCCGCGGCCGCGACTCGATCTCCGTCATCCTGCCCAAGCGCATCCTCGAGGAACTGGACAAGGCGATCGGCGAGGAAGGCGAAATCGAGCTCGGCATCAGCGACCGTCAGGTCAGCTTCACGCTGGACAACCTGAGCTACGTGTCGGCGCGGCTCGAGGGCACGTATCCGAAATACGATGCCGTCATCCCGCAGTCGTTCAAGCGCACGATCCGCATCCAGAAAACGACGCTGGCCGACGCGATCAACCGCGCGGCGATCGTCGCCGAGCGCCGCCATCACTCGATCCTCCTCAAGTTCTCGACGGGGCAGATCGAGATCCAGGCGCAGTCGTCCGAGGACGGCACCTACGAGGGCGCGATCGAGACGGATTACCAAGGAGAGTCGTTCAAGCTGGCGTTCAACCACCAGTACCTGCAGGAAATCTTCAAGGTCACGCCCGATCCGCAGGTCGATCTCAAGATCAAGGACGTCAACGCGCCGATCGTCTTCGAATGCGAAAGCGATCCGCAGTCGCTGTTCCTGGTCATGCCGGTCCGCATCAGCGAGATCGAGGAAGCCGAAGCGAACGTTTGATCGTGAATCGTGGATCGTGAATGGTGGATGGTGAGGGGATCGATTACGATTGCGAGCACGAACACAGGCACGGGGTCTTCATACGTATTTTCGTAGAGCACGAAATAAGCAGACGAACGAACGCGGAAACCGACAAAGAAATAATATGGGAAAACAACCGGAAACAAATCCTGTCACGAACGAAGGGATTAAAAAGGAATACCTCGGGCTTGATCTGCTGACGTGGATCATCCTGGGTTTCTTTGTGCTGCTGACGCTGGTGCTGGCGGTCAGGAGCTACCCGCCGTATCGGATGCTCAGCCGGCGCATCGCCGCGACCAACGCCATCAAGGAGCAGCGATACGCCGACGCGATCCCGTATCTGCTGGACCTGTCGAACAATCCCCGGGCCGACCAGAAAGCCGCTTGGATCGACCTGGCGAACGCCTATCTGAACCTGAAGCAGCCGGACATTGCCCTGAAGTACTTGGATCAATTCCAGAAGGCGAACACGGGCCGCAACATCGACGATATGCTCGGATGGGCGTATTTCGAGAAGAAGGACCACAAGAAGGCCGGCGAATATTTCACCAGGATTCTTCGTGAAAAGCCCGATGACCCGCAGGCCAACTTTTACTTGGGGGTCATGCTTCTCGATGGCGGAAAGCTGGCGGAGGCGGGGCAGAGATTCCAGCGCGCGGCCGGCGATCCGAAGTGGGACAACATGGCGGTTCCGTACCGGCAGGAAATCGCGAAGCGGCTGCAGACCAAAGACACTGCCACGACGGCCACGGCAGTGGCGAAGTGAGTCCAGGAATGTCCATGCTGCGAAAAGATCCGGTGAGTGGCGGGTGGGTCATCATGGCGCGGGAAGTGATCCCGCGGCCGCCGGCGCTTGTGCCGATCAACGAGACCGAAACGACCAGTGAAGCAAGCTGCCCGTTCTGCGAGGGCAACGAGCGCATGACGCCTCCGGAGATCTGGGCCGACCGCCAAAGCGGGATGGCGAAGAACTCGCGGGGATGGTCGGTACGCGTGATCCCAAACAAGTTCGCGCTGCTGCGCATCGAGGGCGAGGTCACGCGCTCGGGCGAAGGCATCTACGACATGGTCAACGGCGTCGGCGCGCACGAAGTTGTCATTGAAAGCGCGCGCCACAACGCCCGCATGGCGCACTACAGCCAGAGGCGCATGGAGACGGTCGTGCGCACGTGGCGCGACCGCATGAGCGACCTGTATCGCGACCATCGCTTCCGCTACGTGCAGGTGTTCCGCAACTACGGCCAGATGGCCGGCTCGCGCATCTTCCACGCGCACTCGCAGATCATGGCGCTGCCGATCACGCCGCGCTGGATCGCCGACGAAATGCGCAGCACGCATGAATACTACGACTACAAGGAACGCTGCCTGTTCTGCGACATCATCCAGCAGGAGATCAAGAGCAACGTGCGGATCGTGTCGATGAACGAGGGGTTCATCGCAATCGAGCCGTTCGCGGCGCGGTTCCCGTTCGAGACGTGGATCCTGCCGCGGCGGCACAGCCACGATTTCCAGTTCCTGAGCGACGGCGAAATCCCGAGCCTCGCGGCGGTGATGCGGCAAACGCTGTCGGGCATCGAGCAGTCGCTGCAAAACCCGCCGTTCAATCTGGTGATTCACAGCGCGCCGCAGGCCAAGCCGAGCGACACCGGCGGCCTCAGCGCGCGGCAATACCACTGGCACATGGAGATCATCCCGAGGCTGACCACGGTGGCCGGGTTCGAGTGGGGAACGGGATTCCACGTCAACCCGACGCTGCCCGAAGAAGCGGCCGAGTTTTTAAGGCAGGTGATCGACGAGGGGCACGTGGAAGAGGAAGAGTGAATTAATATTTAACGCCAAGACGCCAAGGACGCCAAGAGAGATTGCTCTTGGCGTCCTTGGCGTCTTGGCGTTCGGAAGTTCGATAAAATTTAAAGGGGCTGTTCACGTTAGTTTAATTTTATCAGTCTGAATCTGAATCCTTGTGACACCGTGCCATTGGTGGGGTCGTATAGGAACCGATGGGCCTGAGT
>JAJFUE010000102.1 GCA_021372575.1 bacterium
CGCTCCACGCTGGAAGGCGACCCGCACTCGGTCATCGAGGGCATGATCATCTGCGCGCATGCGACCGGGGCCACCGACGGTTACATATACTGCCGCGCCGAATACCCGCTGGCCGTGCGCCGGCTCGGCATTGCGATCGAAAAAGCCAAGAAAAAGGGGTTCCTCGGCAAGGACATCCTCGGCTCGGGCCTGATCTTCAAGATCACGGTCAAGGAGGGGGCCGGCGCGTTCGTGTGCGGCGAGGAGACCGCCCTCATGCAGTCGATCGAGGGCCGGCGCGGCATGCCGACCAAGCGGCCGCCGTATCCGGCCGTGTCGGGCCTGTGGGGCTGCCCCCCGAACATCAACAACGTCGAGACGTTCGCCAACATCCCGTGGATCGTCATGCACGGCGGCGAGGCTTACGCCGCGATCGGCACCGAGAAGAGCAAAGGCACGAAGGTCTTCGCCCTGGCCGGCAAGGTCAAGCGCGGCGGGCTGGTCGAGGTGCCGATGGGGATCACGATCCGCGACATCGTCGAGCAGATCGGCGGCGGCTCCAATACCGGCCGGGCGCTCAAGGCCGTCCAGATGGGCGGCCCGTCGGGCGGCTGCATCCCGGCCTCGCTGTTCGACACGCGAGTCGATTACGACGAGGTGACCAAGACCGGGGCGATCATGGGCTCGGGCGGCATGCTCGTCATGGATGAGACCACCTGCATGGTCGATGTGGCGAGGTTTTTCCTCAATTTCACCCAGAGCGAAAGCTGCGGCAAATGCACGTTCTGCCGCATCGGCACGAAACGCCTTTTGGAGATCCTGACCCGCATCACCCAGGGCCAGGGCAAGATCGAGGATCTCGACGAACTCGACTCTCTTGCGCGAAACATCAACAAGGGCTCGCTGTGCGGCCTCGGGCAGACGGCGCCCAACCCGGTGCTGACGACGCTCAAGTATTTCCGCGAGGAATACGTGGAGCATATCGAGAAGAAAAAGTGCCGGGCGGGGGTCTGCAAGGCCCTCATCAAATACACCATCACCGACACGTGCACCGGCTGCACCGCCTGCGCGAGGGTCTGCCCGACGCAGGCCATCACCGGCCTTCGCAAGCAGCGCCATGCGATCAACCAGGCGGCCTGCATCAAGTGCGGCCGGTGCTATCTCCGCTGTAACTTCAACGCGATCGTGATTGAGTAAGGAATCGTCATGACCACTTTAGTTGACAATAAGGTGTCGATCCGGATCGACGGCAAGGAATATCAGGCTGAGGCCGGCTGGACGGTGCTGCGGGCGGCGCGGGAGGCCGGGTTCGAAATCCCGATCCTCTGCCACTATGAAAAACTCACCCCGTTCAGCTCGTGCTATGTTTGCCTCGTCGAGGTCAAGGGCGCTCGCGGGTTCGTCCCGTCGTGCAGCACGGTCGTCGCGGAGGGGATGGAGATCACGGTTTCGAGCGAAGCCGTCTTCGCCGCGCGCAAGGCGGCGCTGGAGCTACTGGTGTCGGACCATTTCGGCGATTGCGAGCCGCCCTGCGCCGCGACCTGCCCGGCGCAAGTGCCGATCCGCGACTTCCTCGCGCTGGCCGCCAAGGGCGAATATGTCAAGGCCGCCCAGAAGATCCGCGAGACGCTTCCCTTCCCCGGTTCGCTCGGGCGCGTCTGCCCCAAGTTCTGCGAGACGGCGTGCCGCCGCGGGAGAGTCGATGAGTCGGTCTCCGTCTGCAACATGAAACGCTTCGTCTCGGACATGGAAATGAAGGAAGGCGGCCCGTTCGTTCCCAAGCCGGGCGCGGCGACCGGCAAGAGCGTCGGGATCATCGGCGCCGGGCCGGCGGGACTGACGGCGGCGTATTTCCTCAGGCTTCAGGGCCATGCCGTCACGATCTACGAGAAGCACGAGTCTCCCGGCGGCATGCTCAAGTGGGGCATTCCGGATTACCGCCTGCCGCCCGATGTCCTCTCCAAAGAGTGCGAAGCCATCATCGGGATGGGCGTGGAGGTCAAGTACAACACCACCGTTGGACCGGACGGCATCGCCTTCGAGGAGCTGCGCCGCCGGCACGACGCCATGTTCATTGCGGTCGGCGCGCAAAAGTCGAGCGACATGCCGCTTGACGGCGACACATCAAAGGGGATCCTCGCCGGGATCGACTTTCTGGAGCAATGCGCCCGCGGCGAGCGCCCCCAGGTCGGCCACAAGGTCGCGGTCATGGGCGGCGGGGACGTCGCGATGGATTGCGCCCGCACGTCGGTGCGCCTGGGCGCCGAGGTCGTCGTGCTTTACCGGCGCACCCGGAAGGAAATGCCCGCCAGCACCTTCGAGATCGAGGAGGCTGGGCACGAGGGGGTCAAGTTTGAGTTCCTTGTCGCGCCCGTGAAGGTCCGCCACGAGGGCGGCAAGGTCCTGCTCGAATGCGTCCGCATGGCGCTCGGCGAGCCGGACGCGAGCGGCCGCCGGCGCCCGGTCCCGCAGCCCGGCTCCGAATTCACCGTCGAATGCGACACCTGCATCACCGCCATCGGCCAGCAGGTCGATGCGTCGCTCGCCGATCAATCAGAACTCAACCTGACGAAGCGGAGCTCATTCCTGGTCGATGAGCGCACCATGGCGACGAACCTGCCCGGGGTGTTCGCCGGCGGCGACTGCGCCACCGGTGCGGACGTCGCCGTGAGGGCGATCGACGCCGGCCGCAAGGCGGCCTGCTCGATCGGGCAGTATCTGCGCAGCGTGGCGGTGACGGGCGAGCCGGTCAAGTTCAACTCCACCACGGGCAAACTCGCCGATCTTCCGGAGAGTTTGTTCGTGGATCGGGAGAAGTTCCCGCGCGCAAACATGCCGGCGCTTCCGGCCGGCGAGCGCGTGAAACATTTCGGGGAAGTCGATACCGGTCTGCCGGAGACGGATGCGCTTGCCGAAGCCGTGCGCTGCCTCAAGTGCGGCTGCGTGGAAGCGGACGACTGCAAGCTGCGCCAATACAGCACGGAGTATGGCGTGAACCAGGCCCGTTACGCCGGGGCCAGGCGCGGCCATGACAACGATCTTTCTCACCCCGAGGTCGCGCTCGAGAGCGGCAAATGCATCAACTGCGGCATTTGCGTGCGGCTGCTGGAGCAAGACGGCTCGTATGCGCTCGGGTTCGTGGGCCGCGGCCTGGACGCCCGCGTGAAGCCCCCCTTCAACGGCAAACTGGCCGACGCTCCCGCCGGTGCGGATTTCGCCGCCGCCACCGAAGCCTGCCCCACCGCCGGGATCGTGCAGAAAAAGAAATACAAAGAAAAGAGAGTCGAAGCGCCCGGCGGCAAATAAGGACCGCCGGGTAATCGGCGCGCTCGGCAACGTAGAGCTGGGCGATGGATGTGTATTCGCGTATGATCCAGTTTTGGATAAAAATGATAAACGTCACTGAATTTACCCATATGACACTATCCGAAAAAGAGAGATATCGCGCACTAAAGAGAACCCATCAACAATTGTTCCGTGACTGGAAGCGCAAGAAGCGTCCCTGCATAATCTGTGCGGAACGCGAGGGAATCGACAAAGATCATCTGCCACCTGAGGTCCTTTTCCCCACAATGATAAGGACTCACGAGACAGAACTCTTCACGTTCCCGGTTTGCAAGCTATGCAATAACTCATCGTGCGACGAGGACTTCTTGTTCAGCGTAGCATTATCACACTGGCTCAACCAGGATTCCATCCTGAGGGACCAGGAACCCACCGATCCTGATTTGCTGGCTTTGTATCGGCAAACGCAGGGTCACTTCAACGATCCCAAAGAAACTAAACGCCGGAATATTTTGCTGCAACCCTACTTGGGGGTGGATCCCAATACTGGAAAGCCGGCTATAAACTTCGATAGACTGCCTAGGAACCAAACGCTCACGAAGATAGTGAAATCCATTTACTGGCTGAACACTGGCGGCGACATCCTTCAGCGATACAATCCAGGTTGGTGGATTCACAGTGCCATTGATACATCGAAGCCGCACTTCATTGAGAAGCACCTGAAGACGAGTGCTGTTGAACTCCATTGGGGAGACCGGTTCATCTCGCACTTCACGATTGGCCATTCTGAAAACGGTGTGGGTGGCTTCATCATGGCCTCACTCCATTTCTACACCAATCGGACTATCGGCAAGGGATTGAGTTGGCTTGTTGTTGCTTCACCCGCCGAGACTGTGGTGAATGGTAAAAGTCTATATGATTTGTGCACATCCATTTGGGGAGCGGCCACCATTAAGCCGGAATAAAGGGATAAAGGGGATAAAGGGACGTTCACCTTATTAAATTTGCGAAATTCGATTCCGGCTGCTTCAATTTCCAGAATCTCCGAGTTCGGTTTTGAGTCAGGGCTGATGCAATGCCGATTTTTTATGATGGTTGTTTTAAATCGCGACCTTTGCCAACCCGCTCCTAACTGAGACTCGTTGAAAAATCCAAGAAAAGAAAAGAGTGCCTGTCACGAATGGCACTGACTTAAGCTCCAAATCATAAATAATCAACGATTTCTCTTGGGCACGCCCTCGGTTGTGAGATCGAGGATTCGGCGCGATAGATCGCGCAGTTGGGCCAGCGTCTGCTCCAGGCGGCGGTGGTTGGCGATGGCGCGCTCGAAGGCGCGCCTCTGGCCCGCCGACAGATTCACCGTGACCGTCTTGCCCGCCTGTTTCCACGTCCATTGATAGTACGGACCGTAAACCTTGGTCCGGCCCGAATCGGCCGACACCGCCCGGCGCGGACGGACGACGCTGATCGTGCCCTGCAGCACGAGGCCCGGGTCGGCCAGACGCGCGCAGAGGCGCGCGTGACGGCGCCTCAGCATTGACAGCTCTCGCTCGTTCGTCATCGGCAGCTCCTTTCCCGTCCCACGCATCATCTCCGTTTCTCGTTGCGTTTTCCAGCCCTCCTAGCTACAAGTATATATACTTGTAGTTTCGCCGTCAAATCCCCCCGCCGGAGCCCCCGCCCATGATGCCCTCGCCGCGCCGCCTCGGCCGCCGGTTGCGCCAGATTCAAGCTCAGCCGCCCCACGATCTCAAGGCGCTGGCCGGCTCGTTGATCACCCTGCCGCCCGCCTTGCGAGGCCGGCGCGATCGCGTCTATCCGTTGCGTCAGGTCTTCTGGATTTTTCTGGCCCAGGTCCTCGCGGCCGACAAGTCGTGCGCCCATGCCGTGGCCGCCTGGATGGCCGCGCTCGCCCCCGTGGCCCGCTTCATGCCTTCGCCCGGCACCGCCGCCTACTGCCGCGCCCGCGCGCGCCTGGCCCTATCCGATCTGCGTGCCGTCCTGCGCGCCATGGGCGGCCGATTGGCGCAACTGGAGCCGGCACGGGACATGTGGCATGGCCGCGTCGTCAAGGTCGTCGACGGCTCCTCCGTCTCGATGCCCGACACCCCGGACACCCAGCGCCTCTGGCCTCAGCCACGCGGCCAAAAGCGCGGCTGTGGTTTTCCCGTCATGCGCCTCGTCGTGCTGTTCTCGCTCTCCAGCGGGGCGGCCCTGTCCTGGACGGTCGGCTCGCTGCGGGTCGCCGAGCGCACCCTGTGGCGGAGGCTGTGGCGCCGTCTGGCGCCGGGCGACATCGTGCTGGGCGATCGCGGCTTCTGCGACATGGCCGGCTTCTGGCTGCTCGGGCGTCGCGGCGTCGATTGCGTCATGCGCCTGCACCAGCGCCGCAGCGTCGGCGTGCGCCCGCTGCGGCGGCTCGGGCGCCAGGACTGGCTCGTTGAGTGGATCAAAACCAAGGCTTGCCCCAAGTGGATGACGCATGCGCAGTGGGCGGCGCTGCCCGCGACGCTCGTCGTTCGCCACGTCCGCTTCAGCGTGCCGGTCAAGGGCTGGCGCACGCAGACGATCACCGTGGCCACAACGCTGCTCGACGCCCGCGCCTGGCCGCCGCGCGCTCTGAGCGAAATGTATCTGCGGCGCTGGCGCTGCGAGCTCTACCTGCGCGACATCAAGACGACGCTCGGCATGGAAGTGCTGCGCTGCAAGAGCCCCGACATGATCCGCAAGGAGCTCGTGATGTTTATGATTGCCCACAACCTGCTGCGCGCGCTGATCGCGCAGGCGGCCGGGCGCCGCGGAGGCGATATCTGGTCGATCAGCTTCAAAGGGGCGGTCGATGTGCTTGAAACGTTTGCGGCCCGTGGTCTGCCGGCCGAGCCACAGCAGGCCGATCTGATCTTGGCACGCCTGCTCGAGTGCATCGCCGCACGGCTCTTGCCGTGGCGTCCGCATCGCGCCGAATTGCGCGTCAAAAAACGCCGCCCCAAAGTCTATCCGATGCTGACCGCGCCGCGCGATCAATATCGCGAGATCCCGCACCGCAACCACTACTCAGCAGCTTAAGTCAGTGCCATTCGGGACGTGCACTTTTATTAATTTGGGGCGAGCGGCCCACAAGTTTAAAGCTGAGATTCTGGTCAAAGAGGAGCTTCATGCCGTCAAGACACGGCGTTCACGGTCGGCGGCGTAGGCAAGGCAGACGCGGATATCATCCTCGGTCAATTCCGGAAAGTCGCTGATGATCTGCTCGTGCGACATTCCAGCGGCCAGCCAGCCGAGCACATCGGCCACCGCAATGCGCATTCCGCGGATGCATGGGCGCCCGCCGCGTTTTCCTGGTTCGATGGTGATGATGGATTGGTAGTTCATAACGGTTTTAATCTAACATCTCTTCAGGTTATTGGCTAGTGGTCTGTCATCAGGATTTCGGCTCGGACACCATTGATTGGGACATCCAGCACGCCAATCATGCATCTAAGAAGTGACGGAAAGATGCATATTCAGAGCATAGCCCTATTCAGTCGAGCGTCGCCGAAACTCAGTCCTTGATTGGGGTTGCCGCACCAAACGGGAACATGCACATGAAAAAAGTGCCAGGAAACTGCCAAACTCTAGCCGGAATCTGGCAGCAACAGCGCCGGAACGTGGAGAGAGCCATAATTCTCGGCTTGACGAAAACCCAAATAAACACGCATGATTTTGCATGCCGGAGGGATGGCCGAGCGGTTGAAGGCACCGGTCTTGAAAACCGGCGAGCCCGCAAGGGTTCCGTGGGTTCGAATCCCACTCCCTCCGCCAGTCTTCCTGAATCGATTCGTTCCATTCGATTTTTCAATTCATTTTTCCCATCAATTCATTTTAACTCGGTGCGGAGAATTTGTTGTGGCCCTGTCTTCCGACCAAATCCCGCTGGATATTTCCGATCCCAATGGAGCCTGGACCGGCACGGGCGGCTGGCATGGCCGCGCCGTTTCGGCGTGCCGCCGGTTCGATTTCTTCGCCCTGCCATGGCAGACGCTGCGCAAGCGCAAGCGCATGACCGAGGACGGGACGATCCGCTGCATCAAGTGCTCGGGCGGGCGGCACGTGCTGCGCATCGAGCAGCCGCGCCGCTTCGGCGCCGATCTCGACCGGCCGCTGTATGCGAAGTGCTACTCGATCGATACGTGGCGCCAACGGATCGGCAACCTGTTTTCGGGCGGCAAGGCGCGGCGCGAATACCGGCTCGGCTGGGCGCTCATTGAGCGCGGATTGTCAACGCCCGTCCCGCTGGCGTGGGCGCTGGCGGGACCGGCGCGTTTGCTCGGCGCGCGGCCGGCGTCGAATTTCCTGCTGTCGCTGGAACTCAAAAATCAGGGCACGCTTTCGTTCTGGGCCGAGAAGGGTCCGGCCGACCGGATTCCAGATTTTTATGCGGTTCTTGCGAAATTCATGGCGGCCATGCACGCGGCCGGTTTTTATCACGACGACTGCCTGTCGAAAAATTTTTCGATCAGCCCGGACGCCGATTTCTCGAGCGGCGATGTCTTGAAAATGTTTCAGATCTTCGATATCGATCACGGGCGGATTTATGCGGGGGGTGTTCCGCTGGGGCCGCGCGTGGCGAACCTGTTCCAGATGATCGCGTCGCTGCGCGACAGCGGCCTGCCCGACCGCCAGCGGCGCCACAAATTTCTTCGCGACTACATGGCCGCCGCAGGAATTCATTTTAATGATGAAAAAAAGGTTGCCGGGCGAATCGATCAGATCGCCCGCAGGAAACTGAATCAAGCGCTGATGGGTTAATTGGTGCTGTGGCCGTCGGCGTGTTTGCGCCCGGACCAGTGCTGGTAGAACTGCTCGCCATAACGCTCGATCCACTCGAGCGCCGCGCGATTAAAGCCAATGTCGCGCTGTTCACGCTCAGAACTGATCCATTTGTATTTCTGGATTTCTTCGATCTGGGCGTCGAGGTAGGCCTTCAACTCTTCACGATTCATGTGACTACCTTCAGCTGCGGGACTGGGGATCTGGAGCATGTTCTGCGTCAACCGCGGCAAGAATGGAAGATTGAAAAACCAAGGGCTATCGTGCATGACAGCCAATGTATATACTAGTTTGAGACCCCTGTTTGTCAAGGCAAGCTTTTGGCAAATACCGATAATTCTTACAGTATCGCTAAAAGTAGTTCGTGGGGTCCGCCAGACCGGCGTCGGCGAAAGCCCGGCGCCGTTCGGCGCATTTATTACAGTGTCCGCAATGGCGCAACCCCTCCGGGCGCAGGCAGGAAACGGTCAGGATGTACGGCAAATCGGCCATGGAGCGCATCCACTGGCCTTTGGCACGGCCGGCCAGGGGCTTTTCGATCTTGAGGTTAAACCCGGTCGCTGCGGCGAAGAGGTCCTCGAACCGGCGCAGGAAATCGTCCGCGCTGTCGCGGAAGGGATTGGTGTCGAGCGTTCCGATGCGAATGATCGGGATGCCATGGGCGTGGGCCACGAGCGATCCGGCCAGCAGGAGCGCCAGGTTGCGGCCGGGGAGATAAACCGAGTCGTCGGAACTGTCGGCGCCGGGCGGTGCGACTGAAGGATCCACAGCCCAGCGTGAAGGGTAATCGTGCGGGAACTCGATGCGGGTTTCAATCAGGCTGCCGGCGCGGGCGCCATATTTCTCGCGAAACTGAATAAGGATGTTCCGAAGCGCGTAGGCCTCGGCGTCTTCCCATAGCGCGCCCTGACGGACGTGGACGGGCAGGATCGATTCGCCTGCGGCCAACGCATCGGCCATGAACAGCAGCGAATCGAGTCCGCCGCTGACGAGCGTGACGACCGAGCCGCTACGGCTTGGGTTCATCGTCCGTGTTCCGAGTCTCGGTGTCGGGAGCCGATTCGCCGACTTCGGGCGACATCTGAATCGTCTCGTCTTCGGCCTCGCCGGCTTCCTCGTCAATCCACTCCTCGTCTTCCTCCTCGGACCACATGCCCATGAAGTGCTTCACGATAAACACAATCGCGACGGCCAGGATGATGAGGATGATGATCCAGACAAAGGGATTGGTCGGGCTTTGCGCCGCGGGCTGGGCCACCGGCGCCACCGCGGGGGCCACTGCCTGCGCCGGCGCGGCGGTCATCGCGGGCGCGGGCGTGGCGGCCGGAACCGGCGCGGCCGCGGGAACGCCTTCGATCTCGCCGCGCAGGGCCGTCAGTTCGGCATTCAGTTGCTGGCTGGCCGTGGCGGCCGCCCTGATCTTGACGTCCACGTCCAGGACCTGCTGTTGAAGGCGGCTCAGCCGCTCCTTCAGGTTGGCATCCCGGTTCATGGGAACGGGAGTCGGCACGCGCTGGCTTTCGCGCTCATCGGGTCCGCCGCATGCCGCGAGCATCATGAACATGACCAGAAGGCTCAAGGCCCATGCCATCGGGCGACGTTTGTCAACCATGAGGTCTCTCCTCGACTGAATGCGGAACGTTTGCGCCAAACTCCCTGCGACGGCTTTTATTTTCAAGACACACGCGGCAAAGGTCAAGAGTGAATCGTTAAAGGGGGGATGGTGAAAGGAAATGATGAGAGGAACGATGAAAAAAATGGGGGTGGATGAAGCGGGTTGATTGCGGGATGGCGCCTGGAAACCTAAAAAGAACTCCGCGGGCGCGGGCCCGCGGAGTTCTTTGATTTCAATGCCGAACGGCTTACTTCTTTTTCTCGGGAATGCCGGGCAGGTCCATGATTTTTTCCTTCGGGAACGGGTCGATCTCGCGCAGCTGCTCGAGCTGGCGAGTGAGAACGCCAGCCTTGTCCTCGTCGGTCTTGAGGACTTCGGGGGTCAGGAAGAGCACCAGCTCGCGCTGGGTCCCGACGTCGTCCTTTTTCTTGAACGCCCAGTTGACGACGGGGATGCTGCCCAGGATCGGGACCTTGTGGTCGGTGCGCTGGCGCGTGTCCTGCTTGATGCCGCCGATGACCATCGTCTCGCCGGAGTTGATTTTCATCTCGCTTTGGAGGCGCTGGCTGTCGGCGATCAACTGGCCGTTGAAGGTCACGCCCTCGCGGACCTTGGAGTTTTCGACGGCGGCCTTGAGCACGATCTCGCCCTTGGGATTGATGTGTGGACGCACGATCAGGAAGATGCCGTACGGCTTGTACTCGTAACCGTTCGTGATGCTGCCGACGTCGGTCGATTGCGAGTTCGTGAGGAACGGGTAAAATGAAGCGACGCTGAAGTGGCCGAGCTGGTTGTTGTTGACGGTGATCTCGGGGCTCGACACGATGCGGCCGTTGCTGTTCTTGATCAGCAACTGAACGAGCAGGTTCAGGTTGACGCTGGAACCGATCAGCACGTTGCCTTTGCGGGTCGTGGTGGCGATGAGATTCTGCGCGTCCGAGCCGGAGCTGAAATCGAACGCGCCGCCGTGCGGGCCGAACGCATCGACGTAGTTGAGCTGGCTCAGGCCGAACAACGCGCCGTTGAGTTCATCCTGGGTGACCGTGCCGGGGTCGGGGAACCAGCGGACGCCGATGCGCTCCTCGTCGTTGCGCATGATCTCGACGATGCGGACCTTGATGTGGACCTGCGGTTGCGGCACGTCGAGCTCGGAGAGGATGGTCTTGAGCGTATTGAAGTAAATCGCCGGCGCGGCGATCATGATACGGTTGGACGCAAGGTCCGGGACGATGCGAACGTTTCCGACCATCGTGTTGATCGGGCGCTCTTCCTCGGTGCGGCGCTGGCGTTCGCGGCCGGGCGACTGCCACGGGAAGATGACCTCGCGCTCGCCGTCGTAGAAGTAGCTTGCAAGCTGCGCGTCGGAGTCGGTGTTGTTGTCGTTTTCATTGTCATTTCCGTAATAGCGCCGATTGCTGTTGTCGTTGCCTTGCGGCCGTTGCTGGGTGCCGCTGCCGCCGCGCTGGACGGGGCCGTCGCTCAGCAGGTTGTTGATGTGGTTGGCCACGTCGAGGGCGTCGGCGTATTTGAGCTCATAGATCATGAGCTGCGCCGACTCCTTGTCGAACGTGTCGAGCTGCTCGATGATGCGCGCGATGATGGCATAGTTCGACGGGTTGGACGACAGCGCGATGATGCGGTTGGTCACGTTATCGACGACAAAGCGGGTCTTGCCGAACTGGGCATCGATCGCGTCGCCCTTTTTGCTGCTCGAGCCGCCCCAATAGTATTCCATCCACATCTCGTCGTAGCTCTGCCTCTGCTTGGGGCCCTCGCCGAAGATGGTCTTCAGGACGTCGAGAACCTCGTTGGCGTCGGTGTTGCGGATCTGGAAGATGCGGGGCTCGTACTGGCCTTCGGTGGCCGGCTTGTCGAGTTCAAGGATCATTTTCTCGATGAAATCGAAGTCGCGCGGGCGTGCGCGGACCATGAGCGAGTTGCTGCGCGGCATCGGCGAGAACGAGGGCTTGGCGGCCTGGGAGGAATTGTCGTCGCCGCCCCAGTAGTAATAATAGCGGCGCCCGGTGCTCGAATTGTCGTCGAACAGCTGCTGGAGCTGCTGGGCCAGGGAGGTGGCCTCGAGGTTCTTGATCTTGTAGGTCCGCATTTCCTTCTTGCCGGCGGTGTCGGTGTCGAGCTGGTTGGCGAGATCCTGGACGAGCTTGAAATTCGCCTCGGAGCTCATGACCAGGATGCTGTTGCCGTCGTCGGCGCCGACGATGCGGACCTGTTCGCGCTCGGTGCGATTCATCGTGCGGTCGGCGATGAGCTGTTTGGCGGCGTTGATGAGCGTATCGATTTCGACATGCTTGACGGGGATGGCGCGCGTGCGGACGTCCTGGTCGCGGGCAACGTCGAATTTCTTGATGAGCTCGCGAACCTCAGCGATACGGCGCTGCGGCGCGACGATAATGAGCCAGTTCATGCGCGGGTCGGAGACGATCGTGACCTCGCCGGCGGTGGCGCTGGCGCTCTTGGGCGCCGGGGCGGAGGAGGATGAGCCGCCCATGCGGCTGCTGCGGCCGCCATACATGCCGCTCATCATCATCATGTCGGGGCTCATGCCGCCGCCGCCCTCGCCGCCGCTGCCGCCGCGGCTCGGCGGCGCGCCGCCCGGGGTCTGCGCGAGAACGTTCAGGATCAGCGTGGCCATTTCCATCGCGTCGGAGTTCTCGAGCACGTAAATATCGGTCACGCGGTCTTCCTTCTGGGCCTGGTCGAGCACGCGGATGATCTGGTCGTATTGCTTGAGGCGGTTGATCTGGTCCATCACCATGATGGTGTTGGATTGCTGATCGACCGTGAGCGACTCCTTCGGGATGACGCGCTCGAGCTGCTTCTGCAGGCTGTCGGCACCGATATTCTTGAGGCGATAGACCTTTTGGGCGAGCTGCGGCGATTCGGGGATGGACTGCAGGTCCTCGTCGGCCGAAATCGCGCGCATCGGCATCTTCTTGATGTCGTCGCCCTTGAGAATGGTGAGGCGCTCGCCGTCATCGATGACGAAGACGTTCTGCATCTGCAACGAACGGTAGATTTCCTGCAGCGCCTTTTTCTTGGTCACCGGGACGGGGCTCATCAGATCGACCTTGGCATCGACGCCGGGCCCCTTGATGACGGGGCGCTTCGTGGTCTCGGCGAGGAACTTGACGAGCTGGTCGATCTGCATGCCCTGCAGGTTCAGGAGCATCGTCGTTTCCATGTCGTCGATCTTGGGCTTGGCGTCCGGCATCTTCGCGCGCGCGCGCACCCGGGCGACGGTCGATGAGGTCATCTTGTCGCGGGCGGCCTTCATCATGGCGATCTGCTCGGGCGTGAGCTTCGAGCGCGCCGCGCCGAGCACGCCTGTCGCCGGCATTTCCGCGGCCGCCGCCGTCTGGATTTCGGACGAATTGGATTCGTAGATCACCTCGGGCATGGCGCTGTCTTGCGCGCGCGCCGGGGCCGCGATGAGCGACGAAAAAACGACGGCTGCGGCGATGATCCAAGTGGTTGCGTTACGTCTCACGTTCGGTGATTCCTTTCCCCTTAAATGGCATCAAACACGATTTCAAGTTTTCAAGCACACGGGACTCAGGACCAAAGACTGATTTTCACCCGCCTCTCGGCATGTCCTGCCAGATCGTCAGGTCGCGGCGCTGGCCCTGGAACTCGATGACCGCCTTGTTCGGCTGGAGTTCGAGGAGCTTGATGCCGCCCTGCGATTCGCCGATCTTGACCCACTGGCCGTTGATCAGGGCCGACTCGCCAAGGATGCCCTGCAGCGAGACGGTCGTGGGCGGCTGCGGCTTGCGGCCGAAAAGGCCCTTCTGCTCGATCAATTGCGTGATCGTCGTCGGAAGGGTCGAGGTTGCGGGAACGGGTCCGCCGGGTCCGCCGCGCGGGCCCCGGCCGGGACGCATCATGCCATCCTTGCCCGGCCCCATCGCCACCGTCCGCGAGCCGGACTTGTCGGCGAGGCGCACGCGCGTGCCGCTGGTCATTGCATGAACGGTTTTCGTTCCGCTGGTCAGGCGCGCGGCGGATTGCGTTCCGGTCGTCATACGCATGGCGTTGCGGGTCGCGGAGGTCGCCGCGGAGCGGGCCGTCGTGCGCGTACCGGAGGTTGCGCCGGCAATCGAGCGGGTCGAGCCGCTGGTCGCCGCGTCGCGGGCGCGCGTGCCGGTCGTGATTGTATCGGCGACGCGGGTCGTCGTGCCGCTGGTGACCTCGACGAGTGAAGCGGAGTCGGTCATGATGCGTCCGACGCGGCTGCCTAGCACGAAACCGTAGGTCATCGAGCTGAGCGTGCCGACGAATGCAATCGCGAGCACGGAAATGACGGCGACGCGGGGCTCGATTCTGGACATGAATTTCAGGTTCATTTTCCGGCCCCCACTTCCTTCTGCAGTTCCTCCATCATTTGCTTGCCGCGGGCGGGATCCTCGCGCATGATGCGCATGATTTCCTGCTGGCGGGCCCTCAATTTCTCCATCTTTTCCGGTGTCATGCCGGGGGGCATGCTTCGGGAGCGGCTGCCGCTCGTGGTCGGGCCCGACATGCGCGGGGCGCCCTGGGGCGGCATCGACGAGCCCGACGACGAGGCCTGCTGGACGATCAACTGCGGCTGCGTCTGTGCCGGCGCCGGGGTCGGCATGCTCGCCTCGACCTCCTTGACGGCTTTTGCCGAGACGTGAACCTTCGGGAAAATGTAGCTGTCGATGTTCATCGTGACGCGCACCGAGCCGTCGGGCTGCTTCTGGCCGCCACCACCGCCGCCGCGTCCGCCGGAGCCGCCCATTCCGGGCGAACCGCCGCCTCCGGGCTGGCCACCGCCGCCGCCGGATGCGACCGACTCGATCTGGACGTCCCGGATGACGAACGGGATCTTCGAGTGCTCGAGATCGCTGATGAACGCGATCACCGAGCCGAACTGGCCGGCGAGTTCGAGGCGGAACGGCATCGGTTGCGCTTCGGCGCCGCCGCGGTTGCGACCGGCGTTGAGGCGCGTGCTGCTGATTTGAAGACCGCCCTGGCCGGCGAGCTTCGTCAGCTCGCGGCGGATCAGGAATTCCTGGTGGGAACCGCCGACCTGCGGCAGTTCAACGCCCATTTGCCTGCTGGTCGAAGTGACCTGCTGGTGAAGCGCGATGAAGCCGCCGAGCTGCGCGGATTTGTCCTCGATCACGACGCCGGCGCTCGACTCGGACCACGAGCCTGCGAGCTTCCACAGAATCACCATGATCGCCAGCGCGGAGCCGATTCCGATTGTGATCCATTCGCGACGTTCCAGTTTCACCGCTGCCTCCTCGATTTGAGCTGCGCCGTCAGTTTGAAGTTGTTTGAGCCCTGCCGGGAGTTGGCCTGCGTTTCGGGGAGGCGCACTTCCTG
Source organism: bacterium (assembly GCA_021372575.1). GTDB lineage: Bacteria > Sumerlaeota > Sumerlaeia > MVZB01 > MVZB01 > JAJFUE01. Next base: position 15,059 of record JAJFUE010000102.1, read on the forward strand.
AAACAGCTTGGATTCCGTGAGACTCTTGCGGAACAGGTCGGTCAGGTTCATGTCCTGGACCGTTCCGTCGATCTGGACCTGGCCGGTGTCCGAGATCGTGAGGCGCTGAAGGGTGATGCCGTTGGGGGCGGCCTTGAGCAGGTCAAAGAATACCGGCGCCATGGGGCTCGAACGGCTCTGGCGAATTCGATTGAGCACGGCGAGCTCGGACTGGTCGATCTGCGCGCCGGCGGTCGCGGCGGCGACGCGGCTCGTGAGGCGCTCGGCAAGCGATGAGCGCTGGTGGATCACGAACCAGACCGACACGACCAGCAACAGGCACATGAGCGTGGTCGCAGCCGCCAGCTGCTGCATCGAAAACTGGCGGCCGAAGCGCTCGACCGCGTTGGGCTCGATCGGCGGCGCGCCGACTTCGGCGATGAGGCTCTCCATCGCCGGCGCGCGCGCCAATGCGACGAGCGCGCCGCCGATGATGACGGCGTCGTTGAGCGCGCCTTCGCCATGGCCCGCGCCGTTCTCGAAACGGTTCATCCAGCCCTCGACCGGCGCGGTGGCCAGAACCGAAAGCGCCGGGTTCGAGCGCAGGGCCTGAAGCGTCGTCTCGCGGCCGAAAAGGGCGCGGTCGGCGCCGGCGCCCCAGCCGAGTTCCGGAAGGCGGGTTGCGCCGGTTTCGGGGCCGACGCCCTTGAAAATGCGGCCCTGGCCGTCGGCGTAATAGAACGTGGTCCCGGCCGCGCCGGCGTTGACGACGACGAGCGGGGCCTTCGTCGCGCGCTGTTCCTCGAGGACGTTGATCGCGGCGAGGTCGCTGCCGACCCACAGGTTGTCGAGGCGGTGCTCGGCGCGCCATTGCACGACGTCCTCGAGCGCGGCGCGGCGCACGACGAACACGCGCAGCCGGAGCTGCTTGCGGTCCGATGAGCTTTCCATCCGCGACGTCCAGAAGATCGCGTCCTCGGTGAGGCCCAATTCCTGGCGGATGCGCAGCGGGATGATCTGGTGCAGGCGGCGGTGCGCGGCGCGCGGCAGCTCGACGCGGAAGCTGAAGACCAACGGCCGGCTGTCGTAGAGGTAGATCGGCGCATCGCCGGGTTGGGAATCGCGCAGCCATGCGTTGAGGGTTTGGACCGGCCCGCCCGCGGACTGCCCCTGCGTGATGAGCTTGAGCCGGCCGTGTTCGCGCTCGAACTGCGCCCAGCGCAGGCCGTGGTTGTCGAGGTGGAGCACGTTAAAGTGGTGGTTCATAAAACAAGTCCTGAGTCCTGAGTGCTGAGTCCTGAGTGTGAATCAGTCCTCGTGCAGCAACGCCGTTTTAGATTCGTCCAGTTCGAAAGCAAAATGATCGAACCGCTTCGCGGTTCCATAGCCATACCCAGGCTTCCGCTTCGCTCCACCCCGGGCGACCTTATGCCGCCCCTGCCGGGGCTCATGAATACGAGCCGGAGTGCAACCGGGAGAGTGGTTCGCGATTCGGGTCAATTCTCGCTCCAGTAGATGATTTCGGTGCCGTTCTGTTCGACCGAGATGACGGCCTCGATCGTTGCCTTTGCGCCGCTGGCTTTTTCGTTGCCGACGGACTTCACGTAAAACCGGTTGCAGTTGGCGGTGATCCACGGCCAGACCTGCTTGAACGTCGATTCGTCCGCGCCGAGGGAGGCGATGACGCCGGCCTTGTCGATGCGCCCCTGGCCCTCGCGACGGCTCTCGATCGCAAGGGCAAGGTCGTCGCTCATTCCCGGGACCAGCATCAGGACCTCGTGGGGGGCGGTGTTGATATTGATCTTGCCCGGCTGGGAGCCGCCGCCGACCGTGCCGCTGCCAACCTGAGTCGATCCGGACTGGGTGCCGCTCGAGGTGTCGCCGGTCGAAGTCTGCGACGCATCGCCCGAATTGCCCGAACTCGAGTCGCGGCCCGAGCCCGATGAATCGGAACGATTGCCGCTGCCGCCTTGGTCGCTTTGATTGCCCTGATTGCCCTGGCCGGTTTGGTTGCCGGTTTGATTTTGATCGTTCGACTGCGTGCCGCCCTCGAAGTAGTCGATGATTTCGCCGATGCGGGAAAGATCGAAGACCTTCTGGCCGGAATTGCTGCTCGATTGACGGCCGGAGCTGTTGTCGCTCTGCTTCGTCACGTTGAACAGGTCGAGCGCGGAGTTCAGGTTGCTCTGAAAGGCGACGACTGCCTTGGCCTCGTCATCCGTAAGCCCCGCGCGCGATTTGAGGTCGCTTTCGGTCGCCGACTTGAGCGCGAGCTTTTTCTGGCCGTCGGGGGCCATCGTGCTGTCGGCCGACCACGCGGTGATGCGCCCGAGGATATGCACCGCCTCGACGCGGTCGATCTCGGGGGACTCCGGCGGACTGGGCAGGAAACGCTCGTATGGATCGGGCGTCACGGCGCGGAACACGGGGCTCCAGCCGCGCACGCGGATCAGTTCGCGAAGGCTCATGAACGCGCCGTTGCGCGGGACGTAGGGCTCCTCGATCGACTGGTAGTATTCGTATTCGGCGCCGGCCTCGCGCGCCATGTCGTCGCCGTCGCGCCAGTCGAGGAGGCTTTGCGCCATCTCGTCGGTCATGCCCTCCATTTTCAGGAGCATTTCTTCGGTCGCGTTGTTGATGTTGAGCCTGGCGGCGGTGTCGAAAACTCCGTAGCGCACCGCCTCGCCATCCTCGACCGGATCGACGATGAGCGAGAACGTGGCCGGGCCGACCTTCTGGTCCTTGTAATGCTCGGGATCGTCGAACAGCTTGTCGTTCAACGCAATCGTCGTCATGTCGGCCTGCGTGAGGTCGGCCAAGGCGCGCTCGATGCCGGCGCGCGCGGCCCAGTAGGCTTCCTTGCGGCCGCGCGTCATCTGGAACGAATCGTACTGGGATTTGACGGAGGCGCTGTAAGTGATCCCGAACACGCCGAGGATGATCAGCAACCACAGCACGAGGATCAGCACGGAACCGCGGCGGGATGAAGAGCGGAAGCGATGATCGAACCGAGAAACGGCGAGGTTGTTTCGGAATTTTTTCTGCCGCCCCTCCGGGGCTCCGTTGGAAATGAGGACGCTAAACCCAGGGTTCCGCTTCGCTCCACCCTGGGCTAAGTTGTATCGCCCCTGCCGGGGCTCGGGCGCAATCTGATCGGCAGGCCGATATTGCCGCGATCGCGAACAAATACATCCATGCCGCTTCGAACCGAAGCGGCCGCCTGACAGGCGACCTGATGATGAGAGGGAGTGCATCATTGTTGCCCGCTCCCCTCTCCGGATTGCGACTGCGTGTTGAACTCCTCGCGCAGCTGGCGCGTGAGGTCGCTGTCGCCGGCGCCGGCGCGCGGAAGCGTCAGGAGGCGGTGCGTGCTCGTGACGTCCTCGGGCTTGAGCCCTGCGGCGGTTTCGCCGGGCGCAACGGACGGCGCGCGATCGTGAGCGTGAACTCGACC
>JAJFUE010000091.1 GCA_021372575.1 bacterium
GTGCGTCGGGCCAGCGGTTTGCCTGCGGCTTCCTTCGGATTCGGCCTCGCGACCGACACCCTTGCCGTCCGGCTAACAGTTCCCCCTGTCGGGTCTGTAGAGGACTCTCACCTCCAAGTGAGTGCGCCCTGCCGGGCGCACCTGACAAAAAAGCCGCCACGTTTCTTTGGCGGCTTTGAAGGTGAAATGGCTGTTTGCCGGCTTACGCCCGGGCGATTCGTGAAGGCTAGTGCTTGCTGTCCTTGGCGCGGGCGGCTTCTTCGCCGCCGATGGACATTGTTTCCTCGTCGATCCGGGGTTCGTGCGGAGCTTCCAGCGCCTCGTGCTTGGGGCGTTCCTCGATCGCCTCGGGGGGTTCCATTGCCTCGCCTTCGGCGGCGGCGCCCTTGGCTCCGGGTTCAGGGCCCATTTCGCTTTCGCGCGGGGTCTGGCGCGCGACTTCGGCCAGGCTCGTCATGCCGATGGATGCCTTCGTCCAGCCGTCCTTGCGCATCGAGATCATCCCCTTGCGCAGGGCCACTTCCTGGATTTCGTCGGTGGTGGCGCGCTCGAGGATCAGCTCGCGGATGTCGTCATCGACGGTAAGCAGCTCGAAGATGCCCATGCGGCCGTGATAACCGGTCTGGTTGCACTCGTTGCAGCCCTCGCCCATGTAGAACTGAAGCCCCATCTCCTGAATGTCATCGCGCGTCTTGCTGAACTCGTAGAGATCCTCTTCCGACGGATCATACGGCTTGCGGCACGACTGGCACATCGTGCGGACGAGGCGCTGGCCAATGACGCCCTCGAGCGAGGACGTGATGAGGAACGGCTCGACGCCCATGTCCAGCAGACGGGTCACGGTCGCGGCGGCCGAGTTGGTGTGCAGGGTGGAGAAGACGAGGTGGCCGGTAAGGGCCGCCTGGACGGCGATCTGTGCCGTCTCGACGTCGCGGATTTCGCCGACGAGCACGCGGTCGGGGTCCTGGCGCAGGATGGCGCGCAGGCAGCGGGCGTACGTGAGGCCGATCCCCTCGTTGATGTTGACCTGCTGGATGCCCTGAAGTTCGTACTCGACGGGGTCCTCAGTGGTGATGAGTTTTTCGCCGGGGTCGCGGACTTCGGCAAGCGCCGCGTAAAGGGTCGTGGTCTTGCCGCAACCGGTGGGGCCGGTGACGAGGATGATGCCGTTGGGCAGGTGGATCAGCTTTTTGAACTGGTCGAGCACCTCGGGCAGCATGCCGATGTGGCTGATGCCGACGTTCATCATCGACTTGTCGAGGACGCGCATCACGATGGCCTCGCCGTGAACGGTCGGCACGCTGCTGACGCGCATGTCGATTTCGCGGTTTTCGAGGGTGAGCTTGATGCGGCCGTCCTGGGGCATGCGCGTCTCGGAGATGTTCATGCCCGCCATGACCTTGAGGCGCGAAACGATCGGGACGAGCTGGCTGCGCGGCGGGGCCGGAATCTCGCGCAGCACGCCATCGACGCGGTAGCGGACGCGGATGAACGTGGGGAACGGCTCGATGTGAATATCGCTGGCGCGGTCGCTGATGGCCTTGGCCAACAGGATGTTCACGAGGCGGATGATCGGGGCCTGCTCGGTGTTGGTCGAGGAATCGGTCAGGTCGATCTGGGCCTGGTCGCCCGTCAGGATGTCCTCGTCGCTCTCCTCCTCGACGTTCGCGTCCTCGACGATCTGCTCGATCGATTCGCCGTCCATGCCGTAATACTGCTCGATGCGATCCATGATGTCTTTTTCATCGGCGATCGCGGCCTCGACGTCGGCGCCGAGCGTGAGGCGGAGCGTGTCGAGAATGGTCGGGTTGGAGGGATCGGCGATGGCGAACAGGATCTTTCCGTCTTCGCGTTCCTCGAGCGGGACGACCTTGAGCATCTTGGCCTGTTCGGGAGTAATCACGCGGCGCAGCTTGGCGCTGGCGCGCGGATACGTGCCGATGTTGACGATCGGCAGGCCGGTCTGCTCGGAGAGCATCTTGAGCAGGTCGGTCGGGGGCGCGACCATTTCCTGGAGCGCGACGGCGCCGCCCTCTTCGTAGCGGGCCGCGCCCTCGTTCTCGTCGATGAGCTGCTTGAGCAATTCGACATGCTGGGGCGAGTAGTCGCGCTTGATCAGGTCGCGCATGCGCTCCTGGCTGCGAGCGGCCGCCTCGTTGGCGTTGATGACCGGCGCCGTGTCCTTGCCGAATTTGAAAAGTTTTTTGCCCATTGTTCCTTGCTTTACTTGACTGCGCTGGCCCCTGTCCCGCCCCAAACAGTCTCTACTGAATTATATACCAAGATTCAGTATTCAGCATGCCTCTCAATACTCATCGGACTGCTCGGACGAGCTGCCGGCCACGGTCGCCATCTTGGCTTCGTCGCTGTCGGCGCCGCCGAGGGTCTGGCCAAGCAGGCGCTTGCGCATTTCCTCGTAGTTCTGCGCGCGCTCGAGGCAGATCTCGCCGCTGATGATGCCCTTGCGATACAGCATGAACATGTAGTCGTCGAGCGTGATCATGCCGAGCTTGGCGCTCGTCTGGATGATGGACGTCAGGCGGTTGGTCTTCTTCTCGCGGATCAGGTTGGCGACGGCCGGCGTGTTGTGCATGATCTCGAACGCCGCGATACGGCCCTTGCCCGAGGCCTTCGGCATCAGGGTCTGCGAGATGATGGACGTGAGCGCCACCGAAAGGACGGCGCGGATCTGTTCCTGCTGGTTGGCCGGGAACTGGTCGATGATACGATCGACCGTGTTGGCCGCGCCGATGGTGTGCAGGGTGCCGAAGACCAAGTGGCCGGTTTCAGCCGCCGTGATGGCGGCTTCCATGGTCTCGAGGTCGCGCATTTCGCCGACGAGGATGACGTCCGGGTCCTGACGCAAGGCGCCGCGCAGCGCGTTGGCGAAACTCGGCGTGTCCACGTGCAACTCGCGGTGGCTGATGATCGCCTTCTTGTGCTTGTGCGTGTATTCGATCGGGTCCTCGATCGTGATGATGTGGACGGCGCGATTGGAGTTGATCCAGTCGATCATGGTGGCCAGGGAGGTGGTCTTGCCCGAACCGGTGGGGCCGGTGACGATAACCATGCCGCGATGCGCCTGCAAGACGGGGTAAATGGTTTCCTTGGGCAGGCCGAGCTGCTCGAACGAAAAAATACGGGTCGGGATCAGTCGCATGACGATGCCGACGTTGCTCATGGAGCGAAAAATGTTGGTACGGAAACGGGCCTGCTCGCTGAAGGCGTAGGCGAAGTCCGCGCTGCCCTGCTCCTGAAGCATTTGCTGATAGCGCGGCGGCGTGATTTCCTTCATGAGCCGCTCGGTGTCCTCGGGTGTGAGCGGCTGGGGGTCGAGCGGTTCGAACTCGCCGTGCAAACGGATCACGGGCGGCTTGCCCACGCGCAAGTGAAGGTCCGCCGCGTCGCGGTCCGTCACGATCTTCAGCATTTCATTAATATCCATTGATTCCAATAACCCCTGATTATTCTTCGTCGAT
>JAJFUE010000100.1 GCA_021372575.1 bacterium
GTGCTGCGCGGCATCAAGTCGTTCCCGCAGCGCATGAAGGCCCACTGGCGCGGCGCCGCCGCCGTCGCGAACTTCCTCGAAGGCCACCCGCTCGTCAAGCGCGTTTTTTACCCCGGCCTCAAATCGCACCCGCAGCACGACCTCGCCAAGCGCCAGATGCGCTCGTTCGGCGGCGTGGTCACGTTCGAGCTGAACACGGATCAGGTCGGCATCAACGATTTCTTCGGCCGGCTGCGCTTCTTCAAGCTGGCAATGTCGCTCGGCGGCGTCGAGTCGCTGTGCGAGCAGCCGTGGTCGATGAGCCATGCCTCGATGACCGAGGAAGCGCGCATCGCCGCCGGCATCACCCCGGAGATCATTCGCCTGAGCGTCGGCAACGAACACCCCGACGACCTGATCGAAGACCTGCGCCGCGGGCTCGAAGGCGAGTGAATTCGCAAATCGTGAATCACGGGTCGTGAACGATTACGGATCGATCCGAAGGACCGAGAGTTTCAATTAACGTTTGTCGTGATTTAAGACGACCAGCGCGTTGGCGATGGGGCGTTCGTGGCCGTCGGACGGGCTGTTCATGACCTGTCCGTCCATCCAGAGCTCGGACGAGCCGCCGCCATCCATGTTGAGCGCTTCGGTCGCGCCCAAATCGGCCATGAATTGCGCCAGTTCCGGCATCGTCATGCCCTCGGACAGGCTCGGCTGGCGGCCATCGACGACGACCATGTAGAAGTGTTTATTGTTGAAGCCGATGGCGGTGCGCGGGTGGCGCGTGGCCTGGTCCGCGTCGGGATTGATCCGGTCGTTGTGGACCAGCACCGGACCGCCGCCGATCGCCGTGACGACGCCGGTGAGGTCGGGGACGGTTTTGACCGCGATGTGAAGGATTGCGCCCTTCTCCGGTGGCGGCAGTTTCTCTGCGAGCGCCTCGTCGAGCGACAGCACCATCGTGCCGGGCCGGATGTCGTTGTTGCCGTCATCGTGGATTTTCACGATCCGTAGGTCGGCCTGCATCGATGGCGTGAGCGGCGCGATGGGATCGCCATTCGCGGGTTCCAGCACGAATTCGAGGCCGCCGTCCTCGGTGCGCGTCGTGGCGCCGAATTCGGTCGTGAACAGCACGGCGCGCCCTTCGGTGCGGGGACCGTTGAGCCCGGCGACGAACGCGGTGCGCGTCGTCGGATTGGCCGACGGCCACGTGACGTTGATCCGCGAGCTGACCTGGCCGATGTGGTACGAGCCGTCGCGCCCGATCCAGAACGACGGGCCCGACGGCGAGCTGATCAGCGTGCCGCTCGTGATTTGCAGGCCGAGCATGTCGCCCTGGTACGGCCCTTTTTCGATGCGGAAGAAGTCGCCGTTGATCGCCGCCACCGGCGACCAGCCGTCATGCCCCGCCGCCCCGGCCTGTTCGCTCACGGTGCCGAGGCCCAGGATTTTCCCGTTGGAAACGGTCGTCTCGAATCTGAGGTTGTTTGACGCGCGGTCGATCTTCACGATGTGGATCGACCACGGGATTCCGCCGTTGCGCTGATGGGTGTATTCGATCCCCGCCGGGATGACCGTCGAGGACACGACCTGCTGCTGCCCGGCAAAGAACGGCAGGCCGAGCATCAGCAGGATCGGCAGTAAAAGTAAAATCTTGAGGTAGCGCGGCGGACGGGTCATGGCTTCACCTACGGCGCCCGCAGCAGCAGCACCGGCACGGTCGTGCTGTGGCGGACCTTGTGCGCCGTGCTGCCGTACAGCAGGTCGGAGATGAAGCGGTGGCCGTGCGTGCTCATCGCCACGAGGTCGCAATCGGTCTCCTCGATGACGCGCAGGATTTCGTCGGCGGGATCGCCCATCGCGAGCACCGTATCGACCTCGAAGCCCTCGTCGCGCAGCTGCCCGGCGACCTGCGCGAGATAGGCGCGGTCCTGGCGGATCTCCTCGGATTCACGCAGCTTGAGCTGCTCGTAGTGGCGCGCGACCCAGCCGTCGGCGACGTGGATCAGCGTCAGCCGAGCGCCGCGCATGCGCGCAAGCGGGCGGATGTGATCCAGGATGATCTTGTCGTAGCGCGAGTTCTCGAGGGGAATGAGAATGTGCTGATACATGGGCCAAACCCCTGCTTCAATTTAAACGAATTTCGGCCTCACGACAACCATTCGCCGATCGTGCTCAAGATCAGCCACACATTCAGGATTGCGATCAATCCGCATATTGCCCAGCCCGCAAGGCTCGTCAGGCGCGAATTGACGAACTCGCCCATCCTGCCCCGGTCGCTGGTGAAAAACAAGAGCGGAAACGTCGCGAACGAGAGCTGCAGGCTGAGGATCACCTGGCTCAGGATCAACAGTTCCGTCACGCCGCGCGAACCCCAGATGAGCGTCACGATGACCGCGGGAACGATCGCGATCAGGCGCGTGATCAGCCGGCGGATCGCCGGCGCCAGCCGCAGGTTCAGGAAGCCTTCCATCACGATCTGGCCGGCGAGCGTTCCGGTGAGCGTCGAGTTCTGGCCCGAGGCCAGCAGCGCCAGGCCGAACAGCGCGCCGGCGGCCGGCGCCCCCAGCAGCGGGCTCAGCATCTTGTATGCGTCGCCGATTTCGGTGACGTCGTGATGGCCGGCCCTGTAAAACGTCGCGGCGGCCATGACGAGGATCGCCGCGTTGATGAAGAATGCGAGCGTCAGCGCCACCGTCGAGTCGATCGTCGCGAACCGGATCGCCTCGCGCTTGCTTTCGGCGCGGTCCTCGTAGTTGCGGGTCTGCACGATCGACGAGTGCAGGTAAAGATTGTGCGGCATGACCGTCGCCCCGAGGATGCCGATCGCGATGTAAAGCGCGTGCGGATCGGCAACGATCTGTCCCGACGGCAGCAGCCCGGCGGCCACGGCGCCCCATGCCGGCTGCGAGTAATAGAGCTCCAGGGAAAAACAGACGCCGATTGTGCCGATGAGCGTCAGCACGATGGCCTCGATCGCGCGGAAGCCCTTGTGTTGAAGCAGGAGCACGACCAGCACGTCCGCGGCCGTGATGCACACGCCCAGGGCCAGCGGGATGTGGAACAACAAATTGAGCGCGATCGCCGACCCGAGCACCTCCGCGAGGTCCGTCGCCGCGATGGCGATCTCGCACAGCACCCACAGCATGATCGTGGCGCGGTGGCTGTAAGTGTCGCGGCACGACTGCGCGAGGTCGCGGCCGGTGGCGATGCCGAGCCGCAACGCGAGCCGCTGCAGGAACATCGCCATGAGGCTCGAAATCAGGACCACGCTGATGAGCAGGTAATTGAAGCGCGCGCCGGCGGCGATGTCGGTGGCCCAGTTGCCCGGGTCCATGTAGCCGACCGCGACCATGAATCCCGGCCCGGCGAACGCCAGCATCTTGCGCCACGAGCTGCCGGCCGGGATGGCAATCGTGTGATACGACTCCGGCAGGGTGTTGCGGATCGATTCTTCCGCCGCGCCGCCGTTCGGTTTGTCGTGGTTGGACCTGCACATTGTCGTAGGGCCATTGTATGGGATGCGCGGCGCGATTTCTAATTATTCGAGGCTTCGGATTTATTTTTGCATCGGCGGTTGAATAAAACTTGATTCAAGCGCCGCGGGTCGGTTCAATAGGACGTTCCATCCGTCGCCCGGCGACGGATCGGGCGGAGAGGTGACCGAGCGGTCGAAGGTGCGCGCCTGGAGAGCGCGTGTACTCGTAAGGGTACCGAGGGTTCGAATCCCTCCCTCTCCGCCATTTTATTTGTGTCTTGGTTTGATGCCATCTCACATCCAATCCCATATCTCATGATGCATGTTTGAAACCGAAGTATAATACTTGACATCAAGGAATGAAATGGTTAGTGTTCTGCTCCAACAGACTGAAGTCTTGTTCTGGTAATAAGTAGTTGTTATTTTGCCTGACATATGGGCGGCGAAAAGAAAAACTTGTTTGATAGTTCCAGACCAAAGGGGATGATCATGGCCCGGAGCATTGTTCTAGTTCACCTTTTCTTCTTGATTGTTATGTCGCATTCAGTAATGGCTGCCGCCGCGTCCAGTGGAGTTAATAAAAACGTTGCCCAGGCCAAGGAGTGGGTTGCCCAAAATCCTGAACAACCAAAAATGTGGTCCAGTCTCGTTTATGTTTGTTTTAAGAACAAAAAATATGACGAGGCGAGGCAATATGCCTTGAAGTATCTCGAGAAATTCGGCAACGACCGTTCGAAACATACGGAAATTATCGAGCGGTATTTAGTTGCGAGCTGGGTGGAATTGGGAGATTACAATCAGGTGGAGTCGTGCGTGTCCAAACTGCTTCAAGAGAGACCGAAACATAAATTTCGGTCCGATCTTTTGTTTTTAGATGCAAAAGCAGCCTTGCGGTGTAAATCATATGTCAAGGCGTACGAGAAATATAAAATGCTGGCTGATGCGGATCCGGATGAGAATATATGCCAAAAATCTAAATACTTCGTTGCTTATTCAGCTTTCCTGTTGGCGGCCGAGATGAGAAAAAACGGCGAGGCCGAGGAGCGGGTTGCCAAGCAATATCAGCTTGCCTTGGAGTTGTTGGACAAATTCAGGAAAGCCGATGTCGGAGACAAGTCGTTATTAAACCGGACGGATTTGCATGTTATCCAGTGTTACCGGAGGTTGGGGAAATACGATTCCCTGGATGAGGCGATCAAGAACGCGCTTTCCAGCCCCGAACACCAGGGCGACAAGGGTTTATTGTTATACGAGCAGGCAGAATCCTGTTTTGAACGCGAGCAATGGGATGTTGCTCTTGAATCTTACAATTCGCTCCTCAAGTGGGCCAGTCTCAAACCTGAGAATAAAAGAATCTTGCAGGGACGCGAGGACCTCATCGATTATCACCGGTTACTATGCCTTCTAAACGCGGGTAATGAGACCGAGTTCGAACAAGCTTCAATCAAGTTTGTGGACAAATATGCGGATTCCAATACTGCGGCAAGAATTGCATATGCAAAGGCGATGATACCATTCAAAAAAGGGAATTGGTCGAAAGCGAATGCGGCGTTAGCGGCGTTCCTCGAAAAATATCCGAACCCTCCAGAAGAAGTGAAGCTTCAGGCCGAACACGATTTGCTTAACAGCTTGATCTTTGGGAACAAGTGCGACCAGGCCAGGCAATATATTCAAAAGAAACTGGCTGAAACAGCACAAAGCCCGGGCCACAGAGGTTTACAATTCTTGTCCGCAATGGCGGATTATAAGGAAGGGAAATGGTCGGAGTCATCCGTTGCTATGTGCCAACTCATCGAGCAGGCGCCTGAAGGCGAAACCGCCGCGCATGCCAGGCTCTATGTCGGCATATGCAAAATGAATGAAGCTCGGCAGAAGAATCGCGGCGGCAGCAAGGATGCGGCCGCTCCGCTTCAAGCGGAAGGGCGCAAATACCTGATCGACTGGGCAAAAAATCAGAAGCCGGCGATCAAGACCGATATGGACGCGCTTTTTTATCAGAATGATTTTGCCGCATTAAGTGACGCTGCGAATAAATATCTCAAAACCGGCGATCAATCCGATTGGGCCAAGAAGGCCCAAATGCTGAAATGGCTGGGACTTGTTTCGATCAACCAGGATCCCCCGAACATTCAAGACGGTAAAAAATATTTCGATCAGGCGTGTCAGATTTCCAAACAGGGCTCGAAGCGCGTTGGATCGGAGGTGGCGATTACGGCGCGTTTATGGCTCGCATGGATTGCATTGTACGATGATGATCAATCGCAGGCGCTCAATGTGTTGAAAGAAATGAAATCCTTGCCCGAATCAACACTAAAGACCGAGACGATTAGAAAATTTCAATACCTGATCTATTAATTACGATCATTGCCAAGCCTGATTTCTGTTCGGTTCGGGTAGGCTGCCGAAGCGGTGAAAGGGCTCGACTCCCGGGTTTGAGAAGATTTCACCCGTCTTGCACGTGGTTAAGGATGTGAGCAGGTCCCGACTTATACAAGTCGGGCCTGCTTTTTATTCCATAAGGGATGCTTCTCTGGGAACCGACCGAGCCGGATTGATTACTTCGCTTGTTGTTCCGCGGGCGCGACGCGTTTGGTCGGTTCGGTCGTCTCACCGGTTGGGCGTTCTTTGGGCGTTGACACGGTCGTCTTTGTCGCCGTAATTCCCTTCACGGTTGGTTTTGCCGTGGGCGTGGCTGTCGGCGTCGGCGTTTGAACCGGCGTGGCCTGGATGACCGGCGCCCGGCGCGATCCGTCAGCCGTTTCTTCAAACCGATTGTGAATGAACAGGGCCTGATACTGGATGTTCGGCCGCCAATACACCCAGCCGTGAACGCCGGGCCGCTCGGTGTAGTCGTGATCGACCTTCATGTCGAGCAGCAGGTTGTGCAGCGCTCGGTTGTTGTCGATGAAGAAATCGCCGACGCCGCACTCGAATGAAATCGCGATCTGGCGGTTCTTAAGGCTCTTCGCGACCGTCACGACCGAAAGCTGCTCCCAGCGGTCGGGGTGCTGCTGGAACGCGCCGATGCGCTTGTTGATGTCCCATTGGGTCGAGAACGGGCGCAGGTCATAGCCGCCGCTCATGCCGACGGCGATGCCGAACACGTTCGAATGCCGGATCGCGAGGAACAGCGCGCCGTGGCCGCCCATGCTGTTGCCGCACAGGGCGCGGCTGCCCCGATTGGCCCGCGTGCGGTAATGCGCGTCGATGTATTTGACCAGTTCCAATGACGTGAACGTTTCATACTGGTAGTTCGGGTCGTCGGTGTCGAAATACCAGCTTGTCTTGCCGGCGTCGGGGCACACGACCAGGAATTGGTAGATGTCGGCCAGTTCGCCGATCGGCGTTTTCTCGACCCACGAGTTGTTGTTGTCGCCGGCGCCGTGAAGCAGGTACAAAACGGGGAAATTCTGGTTGCCCGCCTTGTACGAGTTGGGCAGCACGACAGTGGCCGGGATGGTCTTCTTCATCTTGAGGCTGGGCACCTGCAGCGTTTCGGTCGTGAATGCCGAGGCCATGGAGGCCGCCGCGCAGAAAAGGCAAGCCACCGCCCAACGCACGAACCACTGTTTCATCTTTGTGACCTTTCGCATGTACAGCGTTCAGCAACGAATCCGGAGCCATATTTGAATCCGAACGGAGAAGGCTGTCAAGTACGAGAGGAGCGCTGGGGGAGGAAACATGAAAGACGACAATTCCGGCCGAAGGCGGGACCACGCGCAAGCCGGGTTTACGGACGAAAAGAAAACCCGCGCCCCGAGGCGCGGGTCTTGATTGGAAACGGTTGATGAGAGGTGATCAGGCCTTGGCGGCGGGCTTGGCGCTCATGCCGCGCGGGGCCTTGACGATCTTGCCGCTGCGGATTTCGCTGGCGGCGACGAGAACCGTCTTGACCTGGCCGTTTTCAAGGATGCGCACGCGCTGCAGGTTCGGCATCCAGCGCCTCTTGACGCGGTTATTCGCATGGCTGACGGTGTTGCCGACGCTCGGTTTTTTCCCGCTGATGTAGCACTTCTTCATGGTCAATTCCCCACTGTGAGGTCGTCTTGGGCGGACCCAAAAAGTAGAACATACCGAAGCGCTCCGGAGCAGTCAAGCGTAAAAAGACAAATATGAACCACTGAGACACGGAGGCACGGGGAAATCAGAATTTTTTATGTTCGATTCTCTGCGTCTCTGTGTCTCCGTGGTTCAGAATGGGTTGTTTCATGATCAGTTCCCGGGTTTCGGCCGGCGTGAGGCCTTTTGCCCTCAGGCTGCGCAGCGAACACGATCCGTCGCGCTTGCACATCCGCCGGCCTTCGTCGTCCATGACCAGTTCGATGTGCTCGTATTCGGGGATCGGCAGGCCGAGCACGCGCATGAGCGCGATCTGCCGCGGCGTCGAGGTCAGCAGGTCGCCCCCGCGGACGACCTCGGTGATCCCCATCAGCGCGTCGTCGATCGCGCACGCGAGCTGGTAGGCCCACAGGCCGTCGCGGCGCCGGATCACGAAGTCCCCGCACAGCCGGTTCAGGTCGAAGCGCTGCGGGCCTTGCCGGCGGTCGTTGAATTCCACGACCGGGTCGAGGCCGGCGCGGAACCGCGTCGAGGCGCCGTTGCGCGGCTTGGGGTTCGCCCCCCGGATGCCATTGCGGCAATCGCCCAGGTGGACCGGACCTTCCTCGCCGTGAGGCGCGCTGGCCTCGCGCAGGTCGCGCCGGCTGCACGTGCAGGGGTAGGTGAGCCCGGCGGCCTTGAGCCTCGCCAGCGCGGCCTCGTAAATTTCGTCCCGGTCCGATTGCCGATACGGCCCGGCCGGACCGCCGACGTCCGGCCCTTCGTCCCAATCCATGCCGAGCCAGCGCAGGTCCTCGATCATCCGTTCCTCGGCCCCCGGCACGGTGCGCGGCCGGTCGATGTCCTCGATGCGCAGGATGAATATCCCCCCCTGCCGCCGGATCGACTGCCACGCCACGAGCGCCGTGCGCAGGTTGCCGAGGTGCAGATCGCCCGTCGGGCTCGGGGCATACCGCCCCACCGGCCGGTCGCGTAAGATGGGTTCGAGTGAAGAATGGGTCATAAGGTCGATGCAGGGCGCGGCGATCGCGCGAAAGAATGTCAGATCAGAATAACCGATCGCGTTTAAGGGAGGCAACAGACCAATCGCTGATCGCTGAAGCCGGTATGGGTTTATCCTGTTTTTAGGGTGATTCTCGAAAGTTTTGTCCGCCTCGTGCTCGTAATCGTAATCGAATCAACACATTCTTTGTTGAGAATCGCGACAGATCTTCTTGGAAGCACTCTAATACGCTGACCACCTTGGATTGATATGTGGTTTTGGCTGTGGAACCGCGAAGCGGTCCGATCGAATCAATTCACGAACCGGTTTACCGGTGTATGTGTTTAGCGCGTAGGTAATCGGTTGTTGCGAGCGCATGGTGAAACGCGCGCGCTGAAAGCGCGACAAGAATATAGCCTGGGGCAAAGCGAAGCGACGCCCCAGGTCAGAATCGCATCACGTTAGGAAGCTCTGAAAGAGCGGAAGAAACCCGTGGTCCATTTCTTTCGCGCCTTCAGCGCTCTCGT
>JAJFUE010000139.1 GCA_021372575.1 bacterium
CATCGCGGTGGCCAGCGTGCAGGCGCCCGTGCCGGGGTTTTCGGCCGCGATCTGGCGCATCTCGACGATCCACTGCTTGAACAGCGCGAGGAACACTTCGTTGGTCGCGGTGATCGACAGCTGGCGGCGCTGGACGACCTCGGGGCCCTCATACGTCGCCTCGAGCTGGGCGTCCATCCACTTCTGGCCGAGGAAGCCCGGGCAGTCCTCGGTGATGCCGTAGCCGCCCATGAGGCTCACGGCCTCGCGCATCATCGTCGCGCCGTGGCCGCAGTCCCACAGCTTGCACGCCGGGCACAACACGTTGGCCTGCGCGTCGAGGACCATGAAGTTCACGAGCTCGTTGCTCTTCAATTCTTCGTAGCGGGCCTGGTTGCGGGCGCCTTCGGGCTGGGCCTCAAGGCCGATCAGCTCGACGGCTTCGGACGAGAGTTTGCGCAGCACGCGCAACTGGCCGCGCCCAACGAGCCCCTGCTCGGCGAAGATCTCGTTCTTGCGCTTCTCGACGGCGTCATAGACGTCGAACAGCCGCGCCGTGGCGAAACCGAGCGACGCGGCCGCCTCGCCGGTGGCCCACACGTCGGTCAGGCGCTGCGTGGCATCCTCTTTCATCTGGATGCCGAGGTCGTAACGCGGGGTGCCGGGCTGGGCATCGCCGCCGCGGAACCGCTGGCGCTGATAGCGGATCACCGGCTCGACGGCCGACAGCAGCTTGGCCGCCGACATGAGCGCGACCGGAACGCGCGTGCGGTGGAACACCGCCTCGATGACCTGGCTGTGGTCGTAATTCGGGACGATCACGCCGTCCTTGACCGTGTAGCCGCCGATGATGCGGCTGGCCGGGATCTTGAGCGACAGGACCGGGTCGTTGGTCGAGGAAAGCTGGTGCACGAGCTTCTTCGTCGGGATGCCGCGGTCGAACAGGCCCGGATCGGTCTCTTCGACGATGACCATGCAGCTGGACTTGATGCGCGGGTCGTCGGTATCGACCGCGACCGTCAGGAAGTTCGCGTAGCCCATATTGGTGATGAAGCGGCCGCGCTTATCGACCTGCAGGACCGGCTCCTTGCCGTCTTCCCACTCGACGATGCGCAGCTTGCCCGACAGCACGCCGGTATCGACGCCGACGAACGGCAGCGGCTCGGTCAGCGCGAACGCGCCGTGCCACGGCACGCCGTTTTCGGCCAGCGACGGCGCCGACTTGCTCATGTAGTATTTGCGCTGCTCGTAGGTGCCGCGCTCGTGGATCGGGGCGAGGGCCAGATTGCCGGCCAGGCTGCCGGTGGCGGCGCCGCCATCGACCCACGCCAACTCGAACGCGGTCAGCCCGGTGACGAAATTCTTGGGCCCTTCAATGTAACCGCCGAACTCGGGATCGAGGAACGCCGACGTAATGCCGGCCTCATCGTAGTATTTCACGAGCGCGTTCTTGGCCTCGGTCCATTCGTGGCTGTTGCGGCCGCCTTCGGCCACCAGGCGCGCGACCGGCCCGCGCGCCACGGCGCGCGTCGATTGGATCAGCATCTGGTAATCGAAACGGTCCTCGAAACGCCACATGATCTGGCGCACGACATCGCCGGGCAGAGTCTGCATCATTGCCGCGGTGGGGGTCGAATTGGTGGTTTCCATGCTCAATCAAGGCCTTCCAGAAGTGAATCGGCGGGCAAAAAATCCGCGTCTGCATCTTACCTTGTCGGGTTTTCAAGTCAAGTAAGAATCCTGTCGGGCGGGCCCCGGCCACATCAGTTCGTGCGCGTGCTCCAAATTAGTCAGCGTAAACATTCGCATCACCTCGATCAGGTCCTATCCATTCACCTCACCTGTCCACATGGTCCACTCAGTCCACTTCGTCCACCTGGTCCACCATTCCCGCCGGTATTTTCCAAACTTTTCCCCTCCTCCGGCGTCTAGTGTTTTCAAGGAGACCGCCATGTCCGAAACTCCTGCCAAATCGCCGTGGTGCCTCGTTCGCCGGATCGCTCTCTTTTTGTTCATCCTTTTCGCCCTCGCGATCCTCGCCGGCCTCGCCTTCCTCAAAACGCGCCCCGTGCCGAGCCCCGAGTCCGTCGCCGATGCCACCCGCAAATACGCCATGATCCGCCCGCTCTTCTCCGGGCGAGAGGCCGAACCGAACGCAGCGCCCGCGCCGACCTCCGCGACGCTCGCCATGCAGGCCGATTGCGACCGGCTGGCCCTGGAAATCGTGAACACGAAATACGAGAACGCCAGCCGCGACCGCATGATCGTCTCCGGGCACATCACGCCCAGGATCATGGTCAACCTCGATCGCGCCAAGGCCCTCGCCGCGTATTACGACAAGGGCCTGAAGATCTCGCCCGAGGCGCGCCGCGAACTCGAACGCAACTTCGGGGGCTATAGCGTTGCCTACATCGCCCGCGCCATGATTTACGACATCCGGCCCGACGACACCCAGGACTCGATCGAAGCCGGCCGCAAATATTATAAAACGCTCGACCAGCTCGATCCCGCCGCCCGCGCCCAGATGCTCGGCCGCATCGTTCAGGCGCTCAAGCTGATGCGCGTCGTGGACACCCCGATCCCGGGCATGGGGCTGGGCGGATGTTTTCGGAAATCGAACGATTCATGGCAGATCGAGGCCCAGCCTTCCCTCGCTCCCGAGCTGATGAACCTCGACCTCGATCTTCTCGCGCCGCGCAAGCCGCTCGACTGGGATCATTGCACCGCGCTCGAGCTCGATCGCGTTCACGAAAAAACGCTCAGCCTGCAGCGCCTCCTCAACGCCCCGGACGCGTTCCGGTTTTTCGACAGCATGAGCGCCGACGAATATCCCGCGACCTGGTATAAGCCCTTCCAGATAAAAGCCATCGCGATCGGCGGCGCCATCGCCGGCCCCGCCATGTTCATCGCGCCGCAGCTGAAGTTTCAGTTGATCGCCGAGGATGCGGTCCAGCAGTATGCCGCGATGAAGGCCGGCAACAACATCGATCCCTCCAAAATCGATTTCGATACCGCGGCGAACATCGGAAACGGCAACGAACAGATTGCCTCGCGTATCCTTGCCGGCGCCGTCCAGCTTCGCAAAGGCGCGCCCGTGCCCGCGCCCGATAAGATCGGCCCCGATTCCTACTTCTTCGACCCGATCACGCAACGTCCCTACAAGCTCTACGTTTCGCACAGCCCGACCGGCGCCGTGTATCTTCACGTCCGCCGCACGGTAGCGCCTTACGAAGATTGGGATTCATCGCTTCAGCGGCGAATCAAGAAGACCGAAATGGAAGTCACCCGGATTTACCTCCCGGCCAACCACCCCGGCCTGCAAGGAGTGCCACCCCTGTAGGCCGCGTTTGCCAAACGCGGCATTACATTCGTTCGTAGTCCCGCCTTCAGGCGGAATGCGGAAACGGTAGGTCGGGTCTTCGACCCGACTCCGGGATTGAATGCAAAGCAAATGCCGCGTTTGGCAAACGCGGCCTACGGAGTTTAGGATGGATCAATTACCAAAGAAATCAGCATGGATCTGGGTTTGGCGGATCGCGGCGGGCATGTTCGTTGTTTTTGCGCTCGCGATCCTCGCCGGCGTTGCCTTTCTCAAGACCCGCCCCATGCCGAGCGCGAACGAGCTCGCGGCCGCCGACGAGCGGTATCAGAAAGCTCGCGCGCTATTCCCCGCTTCCGCGCCCGAAACCAAATCGGCTCGCGTCGCGACCTCGTCAACAACGACTCTCGACGCCGACTCCACCGCCGCGCTTCAGGCCCGCGCCGACCGACTCTACCGCAATATTTTCGAGGACAACCTCGGCCGCGGCGGCTTTGATGTCCTCGCCCACGGGAGCGATCACAAAAAGATCCTCGACCATGTGGACGACGCCCGCGCGCTCGCCGCCCTCTATGACAAGGGCGTTCGCGTCTCGCCCAAGCTTACCCGTAACTTCCGGCTCAAGCATGCACCCGACGTTAATGCAATGGCCAACGAGCTGTCCGACGATCACAATTTCAAGGACGTGATCGAAGCCCTTAAGTTCATGCGCGTGATCGATTGCCCGGCAAGCGGCCTGCCCGATCGCGGCCAGATTCAAGATCATGTATCTAAAGTAATCGGCTCCAATTTGCAGCCGCTGCCGGCCGAGCTGATGAAACTCGATCTCAACCTGCTTGCGCCGCGTCGGCCCATGGACTGGCAACGATGTATTGGCCTGCAACTCGATTACGCTCACGATCTGCGCACGGCAACGCAGGAACTGCTCGATCCCGCCAAAGCCTTTCATTATACTTTCGCCCTTTTGAACGAGGAGTTACCCAATTCATGGTATAAACCGTTCTACGTGAATGGTGCTGGACTATACGGCGCCATCGTGGCGCGCCCGCTTTACATTGCGCCCACCGTGAATTCTCGAATCGTTGGCGAACAGGTCATTCAGGACTACGCCACCGCCTTCTCGAACCACAACGCTCAGGACGTCCAGGAGAGCGTGGCGATCGAGATGCAGCGCATGAACGAGCAGATCAAGTCGCGCGTGATCGCCGGCGCGATCGAGCTCCGCCGCGGCGCGCCGATCCCCTCGCCCGACCAAATCCGGCCCGATTCATATTTCTTTGATCCGGTTACGCAGCGGCCATATAAGTTATACGTTTCGCGAACGAACCCGAACTACGTCGAGCTGCACGTGCGCCGGCCGGTCGTCGACGGCGACGGGCGCAAATTCGAAATGGACGTCTATCAGTTCAACCTGCCGGCCAACCACCCCGGCCTGCAAGGAATCCCAACGCTGTAAACCGCGCCGAACGCGGCATCACTAAAGTTCGTAGTTCCGCCTTCAGGCGGAATCCGCAATCCGGTGGAGTCAACCATTCGAACCGGACTAAAATGCCGCGTTCGGCGAACGCGGCCTACGGAGATGACGATGGATCAAGAACCGAAGAAATCAGCAATGCGTTGGGTATGGCGGATCGCCGTTTGGGGATTCATATTGCTCCTCATCGCGATCGGCGCGTTCGTCGGCTACTTCAAGTCGCTGCCGACGGCCGACCCGCAGAAACTCGCCGCGGCCGACGCGCGCTACAACCAGATCCGCGCGTTGTTCCCCGCTCCGTTAACCACGACCCAAACGGCCGCGTCGGCAATCCCGAACGTCTCTGACGCAAATTCGACGGCCGTGCTTCAGGCCCGCTGCGACCAGCTGTTCGCGAGCCTATCCACGCTCGATGCCAAGCCGTCGTTTTATTGGACGCTGCCGCGCTTCACGCGCGAAGAACTCGACGCCGCGCGCGGCCTCGCCGCGATGTATGACAAAGGCATGCGCGTCTCGCCCGAAGCGCGCGCCAAATACAAATGGTTCACCGCGCCGCAGATGGTCGAGTCGCTCGCCAAGGCGCTCGTCGCCGACCTTCAGCCCGGCGATAAATGGCAAACTTTTTCGCAGAAATTATATGCGATCGACTTTGACAAACTCTCTCCCGCCGAGCGCGCCAAACGGTTCGAGCGTTACGAGCTGGCGCTCAAATTCCTGCGCGTGACGGGCTGCCCCGCCGGAAATCTCAATATTCGCGAACAGTTTGATATGTCCGACGTGCTCGGCAAATCGAATGGCCCTGCACTGCGGCCGCTTCCGCCTGAGTATTCAAATCTAGACCTAAAGCTTCTCGCCCCGCGCGAGCCGCTCGACTGGGATTTCTGTCTGGCGACCGTGCTCGAGCGCGAACGCAAGGCCTGCCTCAATTTCGAAGAAATGACGCATGCCGCAAAAGCATTCGAGATGTTCAAGGATTTGTCCATCCAGAGCGGGCGCGGCAAATGGTATGAGCCGGCGATCGCGAACGTGAGCGGCGTCATCGGAGCGGTGATCGGCCCGCCCAAGTTCATCGTCCCCGCGCTCGAAAGCGAACTGCGCATTGAGCAGAACATTCAGAACTACGCGGTCGCATACAAGAAGAACGCGCTCACGCACGACATACTGTCGAAGGGCCGCATCCTCGAGTTCCAGCTTGAACAGCTTCGCTCGCGCTTGGTCGCCGGTGGCATCGAGCTTCGGCGCGGCGGTTCGGTCCCGACCCCCGATCAAATCGGCCCGGACTCCTACTTCTTCGACCCGATGACACAGCGCCCGTATCTGCTCTACGCAAAGACAGAGCCCACCGGCCTCGTCCGCCTCTCCGTCCGGCGACCGATCATGAAGGATACTCAGCAAAACGTCGAAGGCAGGGAGGTGTTCTCAATCATGCTCCCGGCAAACCACCCCGGCCTCGATCGGGTGCCGAGATTTTGATGAGTGTCAGTAGGTCGCTTCGGCTCGAAGCGACCTACTGACAACAAAAAACCGGCGGCCCGTTCGCGCTTCGATTTCGCTGCGTGGTATGATATACACGGTCATGAATATGGAATCGCCAGACACCCAGGATTACAGGGCGCTTTACCGCCGCGCGTTCGCGGAGTATGGGGTTCATGCTCTTTGGAACAAGCGCATGCTCGACGATCCGACGCCGGAAGCGGCCCTGGTCATCGCGCGTTCGCTTCGCATCGAGGGCGACCGCAACGCTCGAGTTCTGGCCGAGCAGATCGAACGGGCCTGTCATGCCGCTCTCCGCTGATCGGCAGTTGTTATCGGTTGCTGACTCTATTTTTTTCGAAAACTTTTCAACATCCCATACGTCCCTTATTCAGGCAGTTGCAATAAAGGCCGGATATTTATTCTGACCTCGGCAGCAATCACAAATAAAATGGGAGGCTTCTGCCATGTTGCGGATCCGTTCTTCATGTTTCTGTGTAGTGATTCTTCTAATGATCGGTTGCGGCAATAATACTCCTCCACCCACACCACCGGCGGCTACCCCGGTATCGCAGCCGACATCGGAAGCCACGCCGATTTCGACTGAAAATTCCAAAAGCGATGCGAAAACCTATACCTATGATCAATTAAAGCTCGTCAACGGCAACGGCATTGTCGTTCAAAATGAAATGAGGTTTGGTGCAAGATTCGCCAATGAGCCGAAATACATCAATGTGTTCAAGTTCCCATTTACGGACATGAACACTCAAGTTCTGACGATTGATGGAACTCAAATGCAGATAACCTATATCGATTTCGCTGATTCGGAAACAGCCGGTAAGGCACTCGCGAATGCGAAATCAACATCCTCGAAATCCGTTCTTATCGAGGTTGGGAATTGGGTCGTCTCGATTTCCTGCGGCGCTGCACAGCCAGATCCCACCACGCTCAAGAAAGCGAGCGATCAAATAGAAGCGAATGCAAATAAGTCGTAAGCCCTGGTATTCGGGCGCGATGTAATCTCGATGCCGCGTTCGGCGAACGCGGCCTACAGCGGGTACAAAAAACCGGCGGCCGTTGGGGGCCGCCGGTCGTTTGCAATGATTGTTTCGTATCTTACTTCGCGAACTCGACGGCCCTTGTCTCGCGGCACACCGTGACGCGGATCTGGCCGGGGTATTCGAGTTCCTGTTCGATCTTCTTGGTCACGTCGCGGGCCAGCAGGGCCGCTTCGTTGTCGTTGAGCTCGGTCGGCTCGACCATGATGCGCAGCTCGCGACCGGCCTGGATGGCGTAGGCCTTGGCGACGCCCTGGAACGAGTCGGCGATCGATTCGAGCCGCTGCATCCGCTTGACGTAGTTCTCAAGCGACTCGCGCCGGACGCCCGGGCGGCTGGAGCTGATCGCGTCAGCCGCCTGCACGAGCACCGCGATGATCGTCCGCGGCTCTTCTTCATTATGGTGAGCAGCAATCGCGTGCACCACGCCGGGCGACTCGTTGCACTTGCGGGCCAGCTCGGCGCCGATCAGGGCGTGCGTCCCTTCCATCTCGTAAGAGAGCGCTTTGCCTAAATCGTGCAGCAGGCCCGCCCGCTTGGCGACCTGGGTATCGACACCCAGCTCGCCCGCCATGTGGGCGCACAGGTGCGCCACCTCCATCGAGTGCTGCAGGATGTTCTGGCCATAGCTCGTGCGGTATTTCAGCCGGCCGAGCGTCTTGATCAGCTCCGGATGCATGTTGCTGATCCCGAGGTCGAACACGGTCTGCTCGCCGACCTCGCGGATGTGTTCGGCCATCTCCTTCTCCACCTTGGCCACGACTTCCTCGATGCGGCCGGGGTGGATGCGGCCATCGCCAAGCAGCCGCTCGAGCGACAGCCGGGCGATCTCGCGCCGCAAAGGATCAAAGCATGACAGGACGACCGCCTCCGGCGTGTCATCGACAATGATGTTGACGCCCGTGGCCGCCTCAAGGGTGCGGATGTTGCGCCCTTCGCGGCCGATGATGCGTCCCTTCATTTCATCGTTGGGTAGATTGACGACCGACACCGTGGTCTCGGAGACCTGTTCGGTCGCACACTTCTGAATGGCAAGCGTAATGATCTGACGGGCCTTCTTGTTGGCCTGTTCCTTGGTTTCGGCCTCGATCCGGCGAACGAGCGCCGCCGACTCGCTGCGCACTTCGCTCTCGAGCAGTTCCAGCAGCATCCGCTTGGCTTCGTCGGCCGTCAAACCGGCAATTTCCTCGCACCGCTTGACGGCGTTCTCATAGTTTGAGCGGATGGCCTCGCGTTGCTTCTCCAATTCCTGCGACAGCCGCAGGTTCTTTTCCTGAATCCGTTCCAGATCTTTCTCGCGCTGGTCCGACAGGTCCAGCTTCTTGTCCAGGGTTTCTTCGCGTTGAGCCAGTTTGCGTTCGCGCCGGTCTATTTCGTGGCGTCGCTTGGCCAGATCCCGATCCGACTGCCTCAGGCGGCGATTGATTTCCTCCTCACCCCTTTGCCGGGACTCCTCAAGCGTCCTTTCAGCATCTCTTTTGGCTTTCTGCAGGATGGCCTTGGATTCTTCCGCCACCTGCCGTCGGCCTCGCTTTGCCACATAACTCAAATAAAACCAAGTTAAACCAGCACCAATCAAAAGACCCGCAGCGATCCCTACAAAAAGGAATGCTGGGTTCATTTTCCTTCCTTAACCTCCTGGTTCATACACATGCGAGCAATTCCTGTGGGAATAACTCCTTCTTTTTCTCGCTGCTACGATGCAACAACTACAGATTCAGCACTTCCCACCCTTAATTCCAGCTTTTCAAACCTGCGAAGTCAAGCTAAATCCTTTGATTCGAATAGTCTATGCGTGAATACGCCTCTTGGGGGCCACATCATCCTCCGCGCCCCGTGCGAAGTATGGCACCGTCGAATTTTTAATGCAATTGAAACTAAGGTCGGCCCGTCGCTTCGCGAGGCAACATTCGATCGCATTCACATGGCTTCAAGCAAAATGCCGGGGGTCAATGCCCCCGGCTTGACGGAAAACCATTTCGCTTCGAGCCGAAGCGATCTACTGGCCAAGCTTCTTCAAGAACCGCCCGATGCCGTCGATTGCCTTGTGGATCGTGTCGAACCCGACCGCATACGACATGCGGACGTGGCCTTCGCCGGCGGGACCGAACGCACAACCCGGGACGATGGCGACCGATTCCTCTTCGAGCAGCCGCTTGCAGAACTCAATGGAAGACAGTCCCGTGTGCCTGATCGACGGGAAGGCGTAGAACGCGCCGGCCGGCTTGTGGCACGGCAGGCCGACATGGTTCAGGCCATCGACGATCACGTTGCGGCGCTGGGCGTAGATCTCGCACATGCGCTCCATGTCGTCGAGGCACTCGGTGAGGGCCGCCTCGGCCGCCCGCTGGCCCATGATCGGCGCGCACAGCATGCTGTATTGATGGATCTTGGTCATGGCGGCGATGATCTCGCTCGGGCCGACGGCGTAGCCGAGCCGCCAACCGGTCATCGCGAACGCCTTGGAGAAACCGGACAGCAGGATCGTCCAGTCGGCCGCCTCGGGCAGCGCCGCCAGGCTGACGTGCTCGCCGTCGTGGGTCAGCTCGCCGTAGATCTCGTCGCTGATCATCACGACGCCGTTGGCCGTGCAAATCTTGGCCAGCGCAACCAGTTCGTCGCGGCGCAGCGTGGCGCCGGTCGGGTTGTTCGGATAATTGATGAGGATCGCGCGCGTGCGCGGCGTGATGAGCTGCTCGAGCCGGACCATGTCCAGCCCGAAGCCGTTCTCGGCCGAGGCGATCAGCGAAACCGGCACGCCGCCGGCCAGCCGCACCAGCGGTGCATACGCCACGTAGCACGGCTCCCACACAATCACTTCGTCTCCGGGCTCGATCAGCGCGCGCAATGCCAAATCCAAGCCTTCGCTGGCGCCGACGGTGACCAGGATCTCCTTCTTCGGGTCGCACTGGACCTCGAAGCGGCGGTAGAGATATTTGGCGATCGCCTGACGCAGCGACAGCAGGCCGGCGTTGGAGGTGTAGCTCGTCTCGCCCTTGGAGACGCGGTAAAAAGCCGCCTCGCGGATGCGCCACGGCGTCACGAAATCGGGCTCGCCAACGCCGAGCGAAACGACGTCGTCACGGCCGATGACCAGCTCGAAAAAAGCTCGAATGCCCGACGGAGGAATCTCCTGCACGACCTGTGCGACGCGCGGCCGCAGCTCACTGCTCGGAAAATCGATTTTTTGGGGCTCTGCCATGGTGGTGGGAATCCGGTCGGGCTTCAATGGGGTCCGTGTAAATTCAAGCTCTCCATCCATTCATCGGCTACGATGAAGGAAAGATTTAATCCGCGCGATCATATCCAAACGACCACGGAAAATCAATGAGGGTTTGGGAGTGATGCCGTAAATGCAGCAGCCCGAGCGTGAGCGAGGGATCACCCAATGACCGCTGGGCTCCATGATCTCATTGGGTTTGACCCAAGCCCCTTTCAAGGGGCGAATGCCTTCAGCCCGCCATAGCAATGGCGGGATTCCGGTTCGATGAAACCACAAGTCCTATAGGGACGACTGATTCATTCCTTATCCTTTTTTCCGGAAACCTTGTAATAAACGTTCTCCGCCGGTTACTACTTATTACGAGCAGGGGAACAGGATGGCCACCCGCGATCAAATCTTCCAAAGCTGGATCGAACGGCACAAGGGGCTTTTGTTAAAAGTCATCCGCTCCTACGAGTCCACCCTCGACGGCCAGGATGACCTGTTCCAGGAAATCCTTGTGCAGCTTTGGAACTCCATCCCCCACTTCCGCAACGAATCCAGGGAAACGACGTGGATCTACCGGGTCGCGCTCAACACGGCGCTCGTGTGGGTCCGCACGCAAAAACGTTCGCGCGCCAAACACCGGCGCATCCTCGAGAGCGCGATCGAACAGCAACGCGCGAATCCATGCGCGGCGACCGTAGCGGCGAACAGCGACGACGCCGTCGAAAGCCTCTACCGCGCCATCCGCCGGCTCCCGGTCATCGACGCCAGCCTAATTCTGATGCACCTCGACGGCGTGAGTTACGACGAGATGGCCGATGTCCTGGGCATCACGAAATCGCACGCCGGCGTGCGCCTGAGCCGCGCCAAACAAAAACTCGCCGAGCTCATGAAAGGAGTCAGCGATGAATTTTGACGAAATGCAAAACCTCTGGCGCTCGCAGTGCGAAGGCTACAAAATTTCGATCGACTCGTCCGTTCTGCTCGGCGAGGTCAAACGCAATCACAGATACTTTGCATCGATGATTCTCGGGCGCGACGTGACCGAGTGTGTGGTGGCGCTGATGATGACCGCCTTTTTCTGCATCGTGGGAATGAGCGCCCATTTTTATTCCCTCCTGCTCGTGGCCGCGGCATCGGCGTGGGTCGGGTTGTTCCTGTTCATCGACCGCATGATTCAAAAAAGGAAACACAAAACCGGCGGCGCATCGTTGCTGGAAGTGGTCGAATCTTCCATTCAGGACGTCTCGCACCAGATCTGGCTGCTGGAGCATGTGCTGTGGTGGTATCTGCTGCCGCCGGGTGTCAGCCTCGCGATTTTTTACGGCGCGCTGCTCGTCACGGTCATGCCGCTCAGCGGGTCGGCGTTGGCGTTCGCGCTGATTGTGATCGGAGGCGGCGTTCTGATCGGCACAGTGATTTTCTGGTGGGTTTACAGGCTCAACAAAGCCGCGGTCCGGAACGAGCTGCTCCCAAGAAAACGCGAGCTGGAAGAGCTGCGCGAGAGCTTGATGCAATAGCCAATGCGGTAGCCCGAGCTTGAGCGCTTGTCATTCCCCAATTTTTTGTGAGGAATCATGGCGATTCGACAGTGCTCGGTGGACTGGACGCACCAAAGGTGCGTTCGCAAGTTGCCCCCAGCGAAGCGCAGCGCCGCCGGGAGGAGTGGGATCTCAGAAAAATTGCGCCCCGAAGCGGGCGCACGCAAGCCGGCGTTGCGGGCGCCCGCTTCGGGGCGCCAAAAACCGGGCCGCCTACCCCCGGCGGGGCCACTTAATTTGGGGAATGACAAGCGCTCACGCTCGGGCTACTGCTTGGTCCAAATTTCGCGCAGGTCGCCGGGATTCAGCTCGCAGTATTTCTTGTGGATCGCCTGGAAATCTTTCCATGCCTCGCCCTTCATTCCGGGCGACCTTAATAAAAACGCCGGGTGATACGTCGCCAGCAACGGGACGCCGTGGTAGCTGTGCCATTTGCCACGCAGGCGTCCGATCGAGATGTCGGTCCCGCACAGGAAATTGGCCGCGTGCGCGCCGAGCGCCACGAGTATATCCGGGTGCAGGATTTCGAGCTGCTCGACCAGGAAACGTTCGCACGCCTTCTTTTCGCCGGGCGACGGATCGCGGTTCTCCGGCGGACGGCACTTGAGCGTGTTGCAGATATAGACTTCCTCGCGCTTGAACCCGATCGCCGCGATCATTTTGTTGAGGAGCTGGCCGGCGCGGCCGACGAACGGCTTGCCCTGGATATCCTCGTCGCCGCCGGGGGCCTCGCCTACGAACACAATTTTGGCCGTGGCCTCGCCGTCGGCAAACACCGATTTGTTGCGCGTCTTGTGCAGCGGGCACCCCTGGCACTTCTCGGCCTCGCGCGCAAGCTCGGCAAGCCGCTCGACTTTCGCGGCGGGATCGGCAGGGGCGGGCTTTTTCGCGGGCGGTTGCGGTGCGGGCGGCGCAACGACACGCGCGGGCGCGCTTGCGGCCGGCTTTTTCTTTTTGGGCGGCTCGGCAACCGTTTCGACCGGCGCCAGCGGCAAACTCTCCCCATCCATATACAAAAACCCGCTTTTCTTCAGGAATTCAAGGTAGTTCAGGATATCGCGCTTGGTTGACACGGCACATCGGCTCCCAATTACTTTTGTGGAAGATATCAGAAAAATGATGAATGAGAAATGATGAATGATGAATCAAAAAGCGGCGTATAACCTGTCATTCAACTCGGGGTTATCGCCGCCTTATATGATGCCTGAAAATAAATGCCATACAGGGCCGGGTTCATATCCTATTATGACGGAGTCTCACGAACGGAGCTCTTCGATGGATCACGACGCACAGCAATTATGGGAAGCGTTCTGCGCCACGACGGACGAGCCGTCGTTCAATGCGCTTTACGATCGGTTCCGTTCCCTGGCGTGGACGCTCTGCTGGCGCATCCTCGGCAACGAGGAGGATACCCACGATGCGTTCCAGTCGGCATGGGCGCGCCTGTTCGCCCACGCCCGCGAGCAAGGCTCCGCTGCCGCCGCGGATTCGGTGATGGCGCTCATCTACCGGTTCAGCATCCGGGAGGCCGACGCCCTCAACAAGCGCCGCATCAGGCGGCGCCGAAGGGAGATTGTCATGGACGAGCTGCCTGCCGTTTCATCCGGCGCCGTCCCAGCCGATGAAATGGCCGCCGCCGCCGAGCGCCGCACGCGACTCGAAACCATCGTCGCCATGCTCCCGGAAAAATATCGCCTTCCGATCCAGCTCCATTACATGCACGGCATGACGCAGGCCCAGATCGCCGAAATGATGGATATCTCGCAGTCGGCGGTGGCGACGCGCCTGTCGCGCGGCACGCGCAAACTCACCCCGCTGGCCGAGCGTGCGGGCCTCGGCAATCTGGCCGGAATCCTCGGCGCGGTCGCCGCCGGCGGCGTGTTGCTCTCGCCCCCCAAGGCGCTCGCCGGGGCCGTCCTCTACGTCCAGATCGAATCCATGCTCGCTGCCGGCGCGACATCGGCCGCCATCGCGGCCGGAGGCTCGGCAGCAGTCTCCAAAACAATCGTCGGAGTCACTGTCATGAAGATGAAGCTTGCGGTTGTTTCCGGACTTCTGGCCGTTGCCGCCGCCACGGCGATCGGCATTCATTACCACAACAGCGGCAACAAGGGCGTTGGCGCGCCGGGCAGCGTCGCCCAAGTCACCATCGTGAGGCCCACGCCGCCGTCGGTCGTTGTCGTAAACTCCTTGCGCAAAACGAATGACGCCGGCAAGCCGGCCGCCGCGAAGGCGACGCCCGCGCCGACGCCAACTCCCGCCGCGACTCCCGAGGGCCCCCTGCGCGAAATTCGCGTCGCGGTTGTCTGGGGCGACACGCAAAACGCGGCGACCGACACCACCGTCAGCATGCAGAACAACAGCGCCGGCAATAATGTGTTCCCGACATTCGGGCGCACGGATTCCGCGGGCCTAGCGAAAGTCAAAATCCCCGAGGCGTGGGAAATCGCCCGCATCAAAACCTCCAATCCAAATTCGCTCAATATGTATCAGACTTTTGAACCGGCCACCGTCCAGCAGCCGATCGTGATCGCGCTGACGCGCGCCGGCCGGATTTTCGGCAGCGTCAGAACCACCGACGGCCGCCCTGTCGCGGGCGCGGACATCGGCTGCCAGGGCAACGGCGCCTACCGCGTGACGCGCTCCGCCGAGGACGGCACCTACGAGGTCTATCAGATCCCGGCCGGCTCCGCGTCGCTCACCGCCACGTATAAAAACCTGCGTTCGGACATCAATGGCGGCGCCCGGGTCGTGACGGCCGTCGTCGGCGAGCGCGTCGGCCCGATCGCGCTCACGCTCGAGCCCGGGCTGACCGTCACCGGAGTCGTCACGGCCAGCAAGACCGGCCAACCGGTCCCCGGCGCGACGATCATGGGCCCCAGCACAGGCAACCGCAGTCTTAAGGCCACCTCCGACCTTGCCGGTCGGTTTACGCTCGCCGGCCTGACCGCGGCGCGCCAGACGCTCAGGGCCAAGGCCCCCAACTACGCGATCCAGGCGCGGATGGTCATGCCGGCGGCCGACGCCGAAACGCGCTGCGATTTCACGCTTGATCCCGGCGGCGAGGTCGAGGCGACCGTCGTGGACGAAAAAGGCAACCCTCTTGAAGGCGCTGAAGTCCGCGCCTACTTCAATTCCGTCTCAACCGTGGACGATGTGGCCCCACGGACGGACTCGAGCGGCCGCACGACGGTACGCAACGTGGCCACTGACCAGAGCATCAGCCTGTCGGCGTCCAAAACCGGACTCGGCAGCGCCAGCCAGCAAATCATGTTCCCCCCCGGCGAGCTCAAGACAAAAGCCAGGCTCACGCTAAAGCCGGAGGATCGGCAGGGGAGCTATATCGCCGGAACCGTCACCGACGAAACCGGCAAGCCCCTGCCCGACATCAACATTTACTCCGGCTATTACCAGTCCAGCGCGTACACCAACCCAACGACCAAGACCGACGCCCAGGGCCGTTACGAACTGCAAACAACCGCCAGTAACTCGTATTACCTGAGCGCTTACGGCAAGGGCTGGGGGACGGAAGCCAAGCGGTCGGTCACCCCGGGGACCAAGGACAAACCGACCCGGGCCGATTTTGTCATGAAACCGGGACATTGGCTGGCCGGCGTGGTCGTCGATGAAAAAGATTCACCGCTCAAGGATATTCAGATCAGCCTGAGTTCATCCAGCACGGGCAACCCGATGCCGAGCCCAGACCTCAAAACCGATGCCTCGGGCCGGTTCCGCGCCGAAGATCTCCCGGACTCGAGAATGAACGTCAACCTGAGCGGCAAGGACATCCCGTCTCAATCGCAAACGGCCGGCGTCGATACCGAGACCCGGTTCGTGCTCAAGGCCATGGGCTCGATCCGCGGCCGCGTCATCGACAAGGACACGCAGAAGCCCGTCCAGGCGTTCGCGATCAAGGTCGCCGGAAGCGGCATCGATTATCAACTCAACACGACTGGTCAGGCGTTCAGCAACCCGGACGGCAAGTTCGAGATCAAGCTGCTTACGAAAGACGATGCCTACGACCTCACGATCGAGAGCAAGGATTATTCGAGCCACACCGAATCGCAAATCGTGGCCAAGGCCGCCGACAACACGGAAGAGATCACGATTAACATCAGCAAGGGAGCGGCGATCCGCGGCGTCCTCATCGACGCCAACTCCAGGACGCCGATCGCGGGAGCGCTTGTCGCCTATGGATCAAATCAGAACAGCTACTTCTCGTGGCGCTACATCACGGATTCCAGTTACAGCAGCAACATTCAGATCGTGGCGCGCGCCGTCACGGGCGCCGATGGGCGCTTTGAACTGAATGCCGACAACGAACACCTCACGATGTGGATCGTGCCAGCCGAACACAAGCGCATGCTCCTCTCCGAGGCCGACCGCGCCCGGTTCAAAAGCGACAAGGAATACGTCATCCCGATCGCGCGCGGCGCGACCCTCACCGGAAAGGTGTACCTGGACGGAAAGATCCAGCCGCAGAACAACATTTATATCAATCAGCTCACCGCCCAAAGCGGCCAGGGCGTCGATTTCGGCCAGATCAATACCGACGAGCAAGGCGTTTACCTGCTGGGCGGCCTCGATGCCGGCGACTACACGATCAGCGGTCCGAACCGCCGCGTTGGCAACTACGGCTACTATGTGTATTCGAAGAAAGTGCCCCTCAAGGACGGCGAAAAGAAGGAAGTCAACCTGGGCGACAACCTGGGGGGCTGCCTCCTGGCCGGCGCCGTCTTGAACGGCGGCCAGTCGGTCCCGAACGCCCACATCACCCTGAACCCGACGTTCGATTGGGAATACACGGGATTCAGCGGCAACTCCGACGAGAACGGGGTTTACGCAATCGACGGCCTCGCGCCGGGCAAATACAACGCCAACGTTTACAAATACGACGACTCCAGCGGGATGAGCCGCTATCAGGTCAACGAAGTCGTCGAAGTCAAGGCCGGCACGACCGAGCACAACTTCGAGCGCGGCGGCCACAAGGTCACGGGCCGGCTCGTGTTCAGCGAAGATGCCGCCCCCTCCTACCGCTCCAGCTTCAGGAACGGCCATCTCTCGATCATGGGCAACATTCAGCAACCCGAGACCGGGCCCAAAATCGATCAGTATGCCAGCTGCGAGATTAAAGCCGGCGTCCTCACGTTCGATGGCCGGTTCAAGGGCGACTACCACATCACGATTGCCGGCGATTACCAGAGCGGCAATACGACGTCGATGATGCTGCCGCAGACCTACAAAATCGACAACACGCAGGCCGACGTCGATCTCGGCGAGATCGCCGTCCCGGCGACCGGCCGCATCAAGGTCAACATCCGGAATACGGACCCAAACGTGAGGCCGCGGAATCTGCAGGCCGTCGTTTCACAGGCCGGCTCCGGAACCGATCGGCGCGGCGTATCGAACAGTATCATGATTGACCCGAGCAAAGGCGAGCAGTCGGTCGGCCCGGTCCCGGTCGGCGACGTCGAGGTTCGGATCGTCGCTGATGGCTTCCGGTGCGAGCCGAAGTCGGCGCCGGTCACCGTCACCGCGGGGCAGGAATCCGGCCCGCTCAACTTCACGGTCACGCCCAGTTCGGATATCATCGTGATCGTCATGACCCCGAATACGAACCTGCAAACGTCCAGAACCCCGATCCCGGGATCAAAGGTGACGCTGACCGGCAACGGCGTGCAACGCCAGTTGCTGGCGTCCGACGCCCCGGTCAACGAGCAAACCGCCATGATCGCGTATTCGTCCAACCAGGACGTGACGTTCGGCCCGGCGTTTATCTTCCGCAACCTGCCCGAAGGCAGTTATACACTCGCGATCGAGGCGCCGGGCTACAAGCCCTATAGCCAGCAGACCTCGGCCGCGAAAGGCAAAACGGCACAAATCCAGGCCAGACTTCAGAAACTCCAATAATCTCTCGGGGTCCTCCCCCCCCATTGAGACCCGTCAGGGGCCCCTGCCCTGGCGGGTTTCTTTTTTAAATGAGATCGTGTTCCCCGGCCGCGGGATTACGAATCGCGATCGTTTGATTGACGCTACATTCGGGGTGATGCGTGATGTGATGGCGCTCGACGGCATCGAGGATATTTGGGAAAAGCGAATTTTGCCGCTGACCGATTCGGTCGCGATCTCGAAAACAACAAACCGAAGCGTGCTGGCGTCGATGAATGATCTCGTGATTCATGCATACTACATGATCGCTGGAGTTGTCGGCCCGAACCTGCTCGTTTCCGTGCGCCTGAACAAAACACCGATGGGCGCGATGAAATACGACAATCCGCGCGAAGCGATCATGAAATTGGCGGCCGAAAATAAATAAATCGTACGCCCCCGAATTCCCAGTGGATTGTGTTTTGAATACAGTTCACGAAAAGCACGAAATGGGCGAAAGCGATTTAAAAAACACGCCGGAAGAAATCCGAACCGATGAGGAGCGCGATTAATACCCAAATGAGCTCGATCAGAATCCATAGCATATTGATGTTTGGAATCTGCTTGATCTGGGGTTCGTTGCCGATGTGTCGTGTTTGAAGGAAATTGATCAGGCGATCCATTGATTCTGCCGGAGCACCCGAGCAATCGATGTCGTCGAATTTAATTAGTTCACCGCCGGCAAGCTGGATCGACATTTTATAGAATTCATCCTTGTCGTTTTTCTCGACAGTCACTCTGCGCAATTCTTCCCACGCAATTCGCTTCGGCCTGAAACCCTCAAGACGCATTCCGAAGTCATCGATATGCAAGCGCTGAGTGAACCGGCTGGTCGTCCACGCAAGCGAAGCCCCGAAAACAATAAACCAGAATCCGCCGAACGCGAGAGCGGCGGATCGATTCGAGTGCCATAGGATGCGAGCAAAGAATACAGCAAAGCCGAGGAACGAAATAGAGATCACGACGGCCAGTTTGCGGAGACCGTGCCTGATCTCGATGGGCTCAAGGTTTTGAGGCTGCATCTGCATTCCTCGCTAGACTGATAACACATCAAGCCAATCGTCTTATTCGTATCTAAAGTTGTCAACTTCGTTTCAGATGCAGGGGCAAACTGAAGTTTGAACTCCGAACAGGAATTCCAACATTAATACAATACAAATAGCTTATAGGAATGTTGGCTGGATGATTTGCGAATCTGGGATGGGTTTGCGGCGGGAGATGGTTTTTTTGGTGGGCACTTCGAAATCACGCGGGCCCAGGAGGGGGTCTAAGATCGTTGCGGCGGCGCGGTGGAGTTGGTCGGTGTAGTAGGCGAGGTCGTAGGTTTCGCCGGGGCGCAGGAGCGGCAAGAGCCGCACGCGCGCGTCGATGTCCTTGTCGCCGGCCGCCGTCACGATGAACCGCACCGCCTCGCCGGCGTGAAGCGGGATGCCGGCGCGGCGGGCCTGGCGCGCGGCCACCGCCGTCATCTGGTTGCCCACGTATTCCTCGGCCTCGCGCGAGGTCTTGCGCTTGAGCAGCAGGCGCTCGATCGGGACGCGGTGCTCGGCCAATGCGCGCTCGGCGTCGGCGACGACTTCCATGAGGCGCGGCTCGAGCCGCCGGCATTCCTCAATGCTTCTGGCTTCCGCCAAAATCCCGAGCAGCCGCGCCTGCATGTCCTGCACGAACGGCGCCTGGTCGCTGCGCCGCACCTCGATGCCGCGGTATTTGAGCTTGCCCGTGTTGAACCGGCCGAAATAGCGCGCGGGAACCGGGACGTCCGGGTCCTGGCGCGACGGCAGGAACACGACCCAGTCGTAGCGGCCCTCGACGGCGATCGTGAGCCCCGTCGCGCGGTCGATCTCGCCGCACAGCTCCTTGATTTCGTCGTCCGTCGCGCCGGGCTTGCGGATCCACACGCAATCGACAATCGAGTGCAGCGCCTCGAACCCGCGCGCCTCGCACGCCTCGCGCGCCTGCAGCAGTTTCTCCCTCGACAGCGCCGTCGTTGCCTCGTGCGCCTCGATCCGCCCGAACCGCGCGTTGCGATAGCCCAAATACCCGAAGCAGCACACCAGCAGCCACTTGAGCGCTTCCTGGCGCCGGTCCATCGCCTCATACAGCGCCTCGTCGCCGGCCGCCTCCGCCGCCTTCCGCATCTCCTTGTACTTCTTCCTTTTCATGATGAGCGGCGCGATCGACGCCGGCACAAGGCCGCGCCGGGATTGCGAGAGCGTGTAGCCGAGCTCGGGAACGGTGATCGTGGATCGTGGATCGTGAATCGTGAATCGTGAATCCGACTGATCCGACGGATCGGACCGATCTTCGAGTTTTAGAGTCGGGGCGGAGACCCGACCTGCCACTTCGGTTGGATCGGTCTCCAGCGTCTCCGGCGAGACGTTGCACGTCACCATGATGCTCGGATACATCGACACGAAATCGAGTTCGACGATGTCCTCATAGACCCCGGTGCGCGGCTGGAACGTCAGCCCGCCGCGGTCGGACTTGAGCAGCGTCGCCGCGCTCTTCCACGACTCGGGGCGCGTCTTCTTATACGGAATTAAATAGCCTTGCTTGTATGCCAGGTCGAGCTGGATGGATGTGATGCCGGTGCCGATCGATCGGCGCGCGGCGCGCTGGACCGGCATGCGCGCCATGCGCGCGACCTCGATCAGGCCGTCGATGCCGGTGCGCGACGCCCAAAACGAATTGGCGCGGTCGATGTGCCAGCGCCCGAGCAGCGGGTAGTCGGGCGCGTGGTAAAGCACCTGCCCGTACGAGACAAACGTGCGGCCGCCTCCAATCCGCCGCCGCACGGCCGCCTCGCGGTCGAGCCGCAGGTCGATCCTGTTTTCGGCGGCGATCTGAAAAAGGACCGGCATGAGC
The DNA here is from genome assembly GCA_021372575.1 of bacterium. Taxonomy (GTDB): domain Bacteria; phylum Sumerlaeota; class Sumerlaeia; order MVZB01; family MVZB01; genus JAJFUE01. The sequence continues at coordinate 20,849 of JAJFUE010000139.1, forward strand.
GCCGAGTCGCCGCCGCTCGTCCAGATCAGGTCCGGATCCAAATCGCGGATCGCGTCGCGCAACGAGGCCAGCATCGCGCGGGCGTCACCGGCGTCCCACGTGATCGCGCGGCCATCGGCCTCGAGCGTGATCGTGCGCAGCCGCGGCCGCGCCCCGTAAAGGACGCCCTCGGCGGAAAGCTCGCATTCGCGCAGGCCGGGCAGGCTGAACTCCGTCGCCATCCAATCATCAAGCAGTTCGACCCCGGCGAGCCGGTCGCCGTCGATCTCGAACCGCGCGCGCGCCGTCGGGAACAGCCCGCGGTCGTAACAGTAGTGCATCTCCGGCGCGATGTCGCAGTTGTAGAGCGTGGCGCCGGGGAACGCGCGCGCGAGGCGGCGCAGGTTGTAGTCGGCGCGCTCGAGATCGGTGAACGCGACGGCATCGACCTCGATCATCGTGTCGCTCCAGAAGTCGCGGCCGATCGACGCGCCGACCCACTCCAGCCCCGGCGTACGGTCAATGAAATTGCGCAGCCGCGCGCGTTCGGCGCCTTGCGGCCGGTCGCGCCCGACGTAAAACAGCGGCCGGAACGGATCGACGACGCGCACGCGCCGGCCGTCGTCGGCAACGATCCACAAGACGATCGTGTCGGCCGAAGGGTAGAGGTCAAAAAGCCAGCCGGTAATCGAGTCCTGAGTCCTGAGTGCTGAGTCCTGAGCAACAGCCTGTTGATGATGATTCAATTTTTCATCTTTCATCGCTCATCTCTCTTTTAAGCCGCTCGATCTCCTTCTGTTGTTCGAGCAGGATCGTCATCACGAGCGCGTCGAACGGCACGGGGCGGGCGGCGTTGGCCGCTTCGGCGATGTGGCGCTTGGCCAGGGCGAACATGCGGTCGAACGCCTCGCGGTCATCGGCCGGCAGCGCCCGCCGAAACGGCCGCCACTCCTCGATCTCCCGGTTGAGATACATGTTGAATGTGGGAAGCGTGCGACCCATGGTTTTACCTCAAATCCGAAATCCGAATCTCGAAATTCGAAACAAATTCGAATCACTCAGAAATTCCAAATTGTTCCTTTAACGATTCGATGGCCTCCTCTTGGCGTTCTTGGCGTCTTGGCGTAAAAAATTCCATCTGCGTCCTCTGCATGTCTCTTCTTCTCTGCGACAAAAACTTGACCCACGGGCTCCCCGGCCCGCCCACGAACGTGATGAGCAGCGGCATGCCGGCGCGGCTGAGGCGCGCGGCCTCGTCGAGGATGCGGCCGTAAAGATGCCGCCGTTCCTCGATCGCGATGTCGTCGTCGAGAAACAACCGGTCGATGCCGAGGATCGCGCCGGCGGCGTCCGGATCGCGGCGCGCGGCATCGGCCAGCAGCTCCTCCACCGCCGCGACGAGCTGGTGGCACGTGTAGGCGCGGCTCACAAGGATGCGCTCGAGCAGCGCGTTCGGGTCGAGCGCCAGCGAGCGCGCCGCGGCCGTCAGCGGATACGGGTTGAACAGGTTGCCGCCATCGACGCAGTAAAGGCGGTGGCCGGCCTGCAGCCGCGGCAGCATGGCGGCGACCATGCGCCCCGCCGGCCACGCCGCGGCCGGAACCGCGCGCGGCAACAGCGGCCGGGCAACGGCTTTCGCCCCGGCCGGCAACGCCATGCCGAACTCGTCACTTGTCGTTTTTTCTGTCATAATCCTAATAAAATCAGTTCCCAAGAATCTATCTGCGACGTAATTATCATACTCCTTCTGAGGCGAATCCGTCAATCAAAAAGCAAAGAAAACACGAAAATGGAAATGCTAACTTTTTGATGCACCGCTCTGAATATGGATGGCCGGCTACGAGTCAAGCACACGCCCAGAGCCTGGGAACGCCGATCTCCCGATCGCCAACGCACGCTAGACACCCTCCAATGCGCGGAAACCGTCAGATTTATGACGGACCCAAGCGGGGAATTTTTTTCCGGCGTCAAAAAAACCGACAAAATTTTCCCGGCGCGACCGGCCCGGCAGCCATTTCGTTTGGATTTTATGATTGCTGGGTGAACAGTTGGCAGCAAAACTCGATTGGCGCGAACATGAGCGTTTAGGACTGATTCGATTACGATTACGATTACGAGGACGAGCACGAACACGATTTAAATTGTGGGAAAACAATAAATTGGCATCGGGGAAAACCCTGAATTGGCCCGGCTGTTGCTCCTTTGGCTCCGCGTCAGGCCGGCACCGCGAAGAACTCCCACGGCCGACAAAAAAGTAACGCCTCCCCTGATGGAGCTGCACGAACCGCCGAAAGCCAGGGCGGTTCACCTGAGACCCTAACAAGGAGATCGAGGATCATGTCTCTCTCGGTTAATTCCAACGTCGCCAGTATTAATGCCCAACGCCAGTTGCAGAAATCGACCAATCAGCTCAACAAGACGCTGGAAAGGCTCTCCTCGGGCTTGCGCATTAACCGAGCGGGAGACGATGCGGCGGGGTTGGCGATTTCCGAGGGCCTGCGCTCGCAGATCCGCGGCATGGAGCAGGCCGTGCGCAACGCCAACGACGGCCTGAGCCTCATCGGCACGGCCGAAGGCTCCATGGACTCCTACACCGAAATGCTGCAGCGCGTCCGCGAGCTGGCCGTGCAGTCGGCCAACGAGACCAATTCGGCCTCCAACCGCGCCGCGCTCAACCAGGAAGCCACGCAGCTGCTCGACGAAATGCAGCGCATCGCGACCACCGTCGCGTTCAACGGCACGAAGCTGTTCGACGGCACGTTCGTCAACAAGCAGCTTCAGGTCGGCTCCGACCCGAACCAGACGATCTCGATCACGGCCGGCAACCTGCAGACCAACTCGATCGGCATGGTCGCCCAGGTCACGAGCACCGCGGTCCCGGCTTCGGGCCCGCTCTCGGACGGCGCCCTGGTCATCAACGGCATCAACGTCGGCGCGGGGACGACGGATGAAGTTTCCTACACGAACCCCTCGGGGTCGGCCATTGCGATCGCCAACGCGATCAACGCCAAGACCGCCGAACATAACGTCAAGGCCGAGGTCCTCGGCACGACCGTCACCTCGTTGAACGCGGTCGTCGGCGGCACGTTCGACGGCTCCACCCAGCAATTAAAGATCAACAACGTCAATATCTTCGACAACTCGATCGTCGTCTCGGCCAACGACTCGACGGGCGCCTTGTGCGACGCGATCAACGCCAAGTCCAACCAGACGGGCGTCACGGCGACCATCACCAGCGGCAAGCTCGTCTTGACGGCCCAGGACGGCCGTAACATCACCGCCACCACAACCGGCTCGATCGGCGACGAACTGGGCCTCGTGGCCGCCAACGGCGACTACAACACCACGACCGGCGGCCAGATCAAGCTCATCTCCGACGACGTGATCACGGTCGCCGGCAGCGCGCCGACGGTGGCCGGCCTGACCGCGACGACGTATGCCAAGGACGCCAATACCGCGATCAACATGTTGTCGCTGGCGACGGTCGGGGGCGCCAACACCGCCATCAGCCAGATCGACAACGCGCTCGAGCAGGTCAACCGCATCCGCGCCGGCCTCGGCGCCATCACCAACCGCCTCGAGCAGACGATCCAGAACCTCGAAACGATTTCGGAAAACCTGTCAGCCTCCGACTCGCGCATCCGCGACGCGGACTTCGCGGTCGAGACGGCCAACCTGACCAAGAACCAGATTCTCCAGCAGGCGGGCGTATCGATCCTCGCCCAAGCCAATACCACCACGCAATCCGCGCTCAAGCTGCTCCAGGGTTAATCGAGTCTGCGACAGCCCGTTTGGGCATCCGCAGGGGAGAGAGGGCCGGGTCCGGGCATAGGACCCGGTTCCTTTTTTTGGTACTGAGTCCTGAGTCCTGAGACACCTCCGGGCTCGTGCTCGTAATCCTAACCTGGCGTAGCCAGAACCAAATCAAACTTGAGTGCCCTGAGAAAACACCCGGCCCATCGGTTTTAATTCATCACGCAAAAACGCAAAAAGGCAAAACCCGCCAAAGATTTTTTTGAATTTCCGTTCCTTTTGCGAGTTTCGCGTTTTGGCGCTTTTGCATGGGTCTTTCTTTCTGCTCCAAACCGGCGCCTCGGTCTTCGGCCTCAGCCCTTGCTCCCTCAAATTCCTCTGTGTCTCTGATTCTCTGTGTCTCTGTGGGGAAAAATTTTGCATGCATTCTGCATCCAATTCCACGCCTTACAGCGTAATCGAATCCACCACCCGCATCCCCCCGCCGCAAACCATTGGAAACTCGCCCGCGTTTCCGATTACGATATCCCCCGCGAACCCGGCCTCCGAGGACTCACGCCGTGCAACCGAAAAAATCCATTTCCCGCAGGAACCTGGCGATCCTTTCGCTGCTGGTCTTTGCCGTCATCCTGCGCGCGTTCGAGCTCGGGAATGTTCCCGCGCCGCTCGCCACCGCCGACGAATACCATTACGCGTGGGCCGGGCTGTCGCTGCTGACCGAAGGCCGGCCGACCGCGTGGTCGTACCTGGGCGGCTACAACAACACGCCGGCGCATCTCGGAAAGGTAAAGCTGATCGGTTCCTCGTTCCCGATCGTGTCGCCGGCGCTCGATCACCCTCCGCTTTACAGCGTGATCGCGGGCGGGTGGGCATGGCTGATGGGAGCCCGGCCGATGCCGTTGACAACGGACACCGGCCACCGCGTGACGATCTGGCAAATCGATCTGGCCCGCTGCCGAATCCTCTCGCTGATTCTCTTCGCCGTCAGCTTCCTGTTGCTTTACGACCTCGCCGCGCGGCGCTGCGGCTGGTTCGTCGCCGTCGTGACGCTTCTGATTTACAGTTCGGTCAACCACATGGCCCTGCAAAGCCGCCTGCTCGTTACCGAGACGTTCACGACGCCGCTCCTGTTGGGCGGGCTGTGCGCCTGGGAGCGCTACCGGCTCGGGCGCTGGAGCGAACGCCGGTTCGCGATTGTCACGATCGTGCTGATCGTCGCGGCGACCCTCTCCAAGCTCGTGGCGGTCAGCCAGGCCGCCGTGATCATGTTCCTGCTCCTCATGGAAGGCCGCCGCCGCGCCGTGATCTACCCGCTCCTCGGCGTGGTCATGGGCGCCGCGCTTTACCTCGCATACGGCGCGTGGCAGGGCTGGGATATTTTCATGAAGGCGCTGGATTCGCAGTCGGCGCGTTTTCACGGCTTCGGGATGCTGCCCGAAGTGATCCGCACCCAATTGCTTGTTCACGACGACACGCGGCTCAGTTACCCGCTCATGCTGGGCTGGATTGCGCTCTTCATCATTGCCGTCGGGCGCAAGGGAACGCGCGGTCGAACGCTCATCGCGGCCGCGGTGGCCTACCTGCTCGCGTTCGGATTTTTTGTCGCGATGCCTTCGATATTCGGATGGCACATCATCCCATTCTTTCCGTTCCACGCGCTGGCCATCGCGATGATTTTCGCCGAGGCGTACCGCCGGCCGGGACCGATCATCAACGCCGCGGCGATCGCGCTGTTCCTGCCGATGGCGCTCGAGTCGATCTATGCCGAGCACGCCGGCTGGCTGAAGGCGATGAGATATGCCTACCTCGGCATCGTGGCGGTCGTGTTCGGATTGCCCCTGCTGCCGAAGTACGGCAACACGATCCAGCGCCTGCTGCTCATCGCCGCGCTGTCATGCCTGCTGATTCATGAATTCTGGCTGGTGTTCTTCTACGGCAGCGTGGGCCTGCATACCTTGTCGTGATATTTAGAGCGCTTGACGAAAGTTATCGGTTCGTGCTCGTGCTCGTGCTCGTAATCGTAATCGTAATCGAATCAACACCGAACTTCGAAACCGAGCACCATTTCGATTAAGGCGATTGCCTCAAGACTTTCGTCACTCGCTTTAGAATTCCGGCAGCGCCTCGTTGTTCGCTTTCGCGATCGCGATGCCCTCGATTTCGATGAGCCATCCCGGCCGGCACACCGACGCCTGCACGAGGGCGAACGGAACGTCGCCCGCGCGCTCGCGGACGAGCGCCGCCGCCGATTCGAAATCCGAAATGTCGCGAACGTACACGATGAGCATCTTGAGATCGCCCATCGCCGCGCCGGCCGCCTTGAGCAGCGCCTCGATGTTCTCGAGCGTGCGCCCGCACTGCTTTTCGAGGCATCCCTCGTGGAGGATGTTGCCCTCGCGATCGATGCTTGCCGTGCCCGACAGGACCACGTGCCGGCGGTCGCGCCACGCGACCGCCGTCCCGCGCTCGAACGTGACGCCGTAGCAATGCGTGGGACTTAAATGATCGAGCGCGGCAAGGTATTGGATCTGCTCGGGCCGGACGCCCGAGATCGCCCACGCGTCCAGCGCGATCTGCGTTTTCGGGTCGGCCGTGCGGCCCTCGATCCCCGAGCTGGCGATGAAATGTGTCTGCGGCGTGAGGCCGTGCGCGGCGAAAAACTCGCGCCGTTCGGTGACGAAATCGTGATAATTCAGGTCGATGTCGCGAACAAAGAACCACGTGCGGATCACGTGCCCGGCAAGCGTCGAGTTCCACCCGGCCAGCATCCCATCGTATTCCTGAAGAATCCCGCGCGTTTGCCCCGCGGTGTTCGGCGCGCCGTTCGTCAGCCCGACGCTCCAGCGGTGCGCCATGGCGCCGCGCCGCAGCGTGAGCGTCGAGTTCTCGAGCGACTTGTCGAGCGGTCTGGAATCCCTCACATGATACGCCCACAGCACGACCTTGGCCGGAGGCTCCGGCGCCTGGCCGATCCACGAGATCGCGCACGGCTCGTCGGGGTCGCTCGGATTCGACTCGCGCCGCGCCCGCAGCGCCGCGGCCTGGTTGGTGATGTCGCTCAGGAAAAACCGGCGCAGCACGGCCGTCCCGCGCGCAAGCCCCAGCTCTTCCAGTGTTTCCTCGTACGCGCGCAGGACCCAATCGAGCTGTTCCTCGACCGGCCCGGCCAGGACCGGCCGGATGACGAGATGAAATTCCTCCGCCCCGCCCTCGCCGCGAAATGAAGCGGCCTGAACCGCCGCGCGCTCAACAGCCATAAACTGCTCGTCCTTCACGATGTTCCCCTCGGTTGTGTTTGTTGTTCGTGCTCGTGTTCGTGTTCGTGCTCGTGCTCGTGCTCGTGCTCGTAATCGTAATCGTAATCGTAATCGACCTCCACACCCTCTCTTTGACGCTCACGCATTCGAGTTTCACCAGGGTCATTTCCGTCTGCCGTATAGGATCCCGTTTTTGTTAATTTTCATTTCTCATTTCTCATTTCTCATTGCTCATTCATGACGGCTTTCCTCATTTCACCTCGATCGGTATCGCCGGCAGCACGCCGGCCGAAACCCTGCGCTTCTGCGCGACCGGAGGCGCCGCCGGCGTGGCCGTTGCGTTGGGGGCGGCCGTGGCGGCGGGAGTCGGCTTCGCGCCGGGCCGCTGCGTCTGCTGCCGCGGCACGATCTCCGTGAACGCCTCGAAGATCAGGTTGTCGGCCAGCCCGGGCTTCGCGTCGGCCTTGACCACGACCATCGTTTGCCCGGCGCCGATCCGGTGCATCTCCTGAATCTTGATGCCTGCCGGCGGCTGGTTGATCTCGATCTCGTAGCCCTGCTTCGCAAGCCACGGCGACGCCGTAATCCGGAACTGCGCCGTGCCGCCGGAGCGGATCACAACCGGGCTGGAGCCGGAGGGCTCGACCGTGAACCCCAACCGGCCGCCGCCGCGAGACTTCGCGACAAGGTCGCTCGACTGCACCAGGTGATGATACGCAAACGCCTGTTCCATGTCCTCGGCCGGAACGACCGCGTGCGTGACGGTCCGGCCGCCGATGTTGGCGCGGGCTTCCAGTTGAAGCGTGACCGGACTGGGCAGCGTCCCCGGCGGCGCGAACATGGTCATGCGCACGCTTTCCCTGCCGTGAGGGATGCGGCCGCCGCTGATCGAAAACGCCGAAGGTTCCTTCACGCTGACGCTGATGTCGCCGTCGAAGCCGTCCCGCCGCAGCGCATACGCGGTCACGAGCGCGGGCCGCCCGCCCGTGAAGTTCAGGCTCGACGGCGTCATGCGCACCTCGAAATCCGGCCGCGGCGGCTCGATGCGCAGCCGGTAATGATACGCGTCGCCGCCATGGCGCTGCGCGTCGCTCACCTGGACGTAATACATGCCGTCGCGCGGCAGCTTCGCCAGGATATACGAGTCCGCGTAATGCGTCTTGAGCCCCTGCGACTTGTCGGGGCGATCGTCGTTCCACGCGATCACGTTGCCGTCGGCGTCGAGCAGCCGCAGCAGTGAATCGATCGGCGACTCCAGCCGCCGGCCGAACACCTCGGCCACGACCTGCTCGTCGGCGCGCCCGCTGAACCGGTAATAATCAACGTCGCCGGCCTTGCCGATTCCGCCATTGACGACGACCGGAAGCGCAACGCCCTGCGCCCTGTCCTGGGCGTCGTTGGATTCCTTTTCCGCGCTTTCGGGCGCCACGCCGACGTCGTACGCGACCTGGTTGGAGCGGCCCAGCTTGCTCTTCAACACGGCCTGATACAAACCGGCCTGGCGCGTGTCGAGCCGCACCTTGTTGTCGCTCAGGTTCCACCCGCCGACCGCCGCGATCGTGTCGCTCCCCTGCCGCCCCCCGAGCGGATACAGCGACGTGATGAACGGCTGCTCGCCGACGTTGATGCGATACACGAAGTCCTCGCGCCCGCGATAAATGCTGTCGCGCACCTCCAGCTCATACTCGCCATCGGTCGGGATCTTGTACAGCAGCACCGGGTCGGGGTTGAACCGGTAGTCGTCCGCGTAGCCGACCTCGCGCCCGTTGCTGTCGTAAAGCGCCAGCGTCGCCTGGAACCATCCCGGCACGGCGTCGGCGAGGTACGGCATCAATTCCCTCGCGCGCGCCTGCACAACGAGGTTCTGCCCCTTCTGCGCGAAGAACTTGAACCGATCCACGTCGCCCGGCTTGATCTGGCCGTTGAGCACGAACGACACGCTGACGGCCGGCTCCGGCGGCAGCATCGCGTACTGGCCGGGATCGTTCGGCTCCTGTTCGCGCACCTCGGGCCACGTGCCGACGTAAAACTTGAGCGGGTTGGTAAGGCCGGTCGGCGTCGAAAGCCGGATCTGGCGCTCGCCGGGCGCGGCATCGGCGTCGATCGTGATCTCGATCTTGATCATCTCGGCGATCTGCGGATTCGGCTGGCGGCGCGGGGCAAGAATCAGCTCATCGACGACTTCCTGAAGCTGCCGCAGCGACTTGGATTCGAGGTTGTCCAGGAGCGGATGCTCGGGGATCGGCTCCATGGCGCGGGTGGCCGGCGTGGCGCTCGGCGTATTGCCGGAACTTTCCTGAAGCCTGCGGGCCTTCAATCTCGCGATGACGTCCTCGCGCTGCTGGCCGCGTGCGGCCAACGACCCGCCACGGCCGGCTTGCCGCGTTTGGTTCGGATTGGTCTGCCCGGCATTGGGATTTCTCAACGCCGCCTGGCCTTGCGCCGGTTTGCCTTTTTGCTGCTGCTGGCGCTTGTTCATTTCCTGAAGGATTCGCGGCGGAATCAACCCGCCCCGCCGCCCCGACTCCATCATCTGCTGCTCGATTTCCTCGCCGTTGGGAAGTTCCGAAAACCGTTTTTGCCGCAGGTTCCAAAGCTTCTCGACAAGTTCGGCGCGCTGGTCGCCCTGAAGCGGCCGGGCCGGCGGATAGATCTTGGCGATCCTGACGTGAAGCCCCTCGCCGGAGACAAGAACATCGATATTGTTCGCGGGCATTCCCGGCCGAAGCGGTCCCCGGGCCCGCGCCAACGCCGCCTGTCCGCCCAGCGCCTGCCCGCCCACAATGACCTCGACCGTCGTCCCCTGCCGCCCCCCGGCCGGATAAATGTAACCAATATGCGCCGGCCGCTCCTGTGCGAATGCCGGAATAGCTATCAAGGACATGAGCGCGAAAATAATTCGTGCTCGTGCTCGTGCTCGTAATCGTAATCGTAATCGAAAGCGTCCCATGGATATTAACTCATTGAATTCAAATTTTTCTCAACCACGGAAAGCACGGAATACACGAAATCAGATTTTAATTTTCCGTGCCTTCCGTGTTTTCCGTGGTTGAAATTCTTAATGTCTCATCTTTCATCTTTCATCTTTCATCTTTCATCTCTCACTCTCATTGCTCGTTCGGTTTTCGATTACGATTACGAGCACGAGCACGAGCACGAACGCCTACATGATCTCCTTCAGCCGCCCGTATCCCTCGATCCCTCCCGCGTTGGCCGGCATCACCTTGATGTCCATCCCGCGCGGATTCGGCATCTGCCCCTCCGGATCGATCCCGAGTAGTTCGTAAATGCTGCCGATGAGGTCCTGCGGGCGAACGGGGCGCTCGGCCGGCTCCTCGCCGCGCGCGTCGGACTTGCCGACGACCTGGCCGCCCTTGAACCCGCCGCCGGCCACCACCGCGCAGAAGCACTCACCATAATGGCCGCGCCCGCCGTTCCACGGAGCTTCCATCTGCACGCGCGGCGTGCGCCCGAACTCGCCCGACCACCACACGATCGTCGAGTCGAGCAGCCCGTGGCCGGCAAGGTCCGAAAGCAGCGTCGCGAATCCCGCGTCCATCTGCGGCAGTTGCCGCCGCATCGCCTCGAAGTGCTGTTTGTGCGTGTCCCATCCGCCGTAGTTGATCGCGACGAACGGCACGCCGGCCTCGACGAGCCGCCGCGCCATCAGGCACGATTGCCCGAATTTGTTGCGCCCGTAGGCGTCGCGCAGCTTGGCCGGCTCCTGGTTCAGGTCGAACAGCTTGCGCGCCTCGCCGAGAATCATGTCATAGGCGCCCTTTTCGGCCTGGTCCATCTTGGCGAATTGCTGGTTGGCCGGCATCGTCTTGCCGAGCGTGTCGAGCTCGTGCATCAGCTCGCGCCGCGACTGCTGGCGCTGGTCGGTGATGCTCTGCGAAATGATCCCCTCGACCGTGAATCGCGCCGCGCTGGGATCGCCCCCCGTGGCGAACGGCTTGTATTTCGGCCCCAGGAACCCGCATTCAGAGAACCGCCCCAGCGCCTCGGTCATGCAGATATAGGGCGGAATGATGCCCTTGTAGCCGTGGTCGTAGCCCTTGAACAGCGACACGACCGCGCCGACCGACGGATGCTCGATGCGGTCGGGCGCATAGCCGGTCTGAACCATGTAAGCCGCGGTTTCGTGCGCGTTGCTGCCGTGCGTCATTGCGCGCAGGATCGAATATTTATCGGCCTGCCTGGCCAGCTGCGGCAGCATCTCGCAGATCCGGATGCCGCTGACGTTCGTTTCGATCGGGCTCTTGAACGGGCCGCAGTAATCGGCCCCGGCCTCGGGCTTGGGGTCGAACGTGTCGAGATGGCTCGGCCCGCCCCACATCCAGATCTGGATCACCGCCTTGGCTTTGGGGCTCCTGCCGACGAACGGCAGCGCGAACACATTCGGCGCGAACGCCAGCGAAACCGCCCCGCCCGCCATCAACTGAAGCATCTGCCGTCGCGAAATCGCATTATGAAAAATCTCATCCATGTCCACCCACCCCACTCATCCTTCATTGCTCATTTCTCATTGCTCATTCAATTTTTCATCTTTCATCTTTCATCTCTCATCTCTTCCCCTAATGCCTGTTCAGAAACTCCTTCGAGTTGATCAGCGCCCACGCCAGGTCCGCCGCGCCCTGCCGCGGATTACTGCCTGGCTTCGTGAAGTATTGCCCGGCGACCGCGCGCTCCTGATCCGTCGGGTATCGCGACAGGATCAGCAGGTAAATCTCGTCGAGCACCGCGCCCCGGTTCTGGTTTATCCGCGCGTTTTGCAAAATGTGGCGCAGCCTCGGGCTCTGCTCGATCTTGCTTTGCACCTGGCTCGAATTGATCAGCTTGAGCCGCTGCGCGTCCGAAATCTGCGTGTTGCGCTCGGACTCGAGCCCCGTGTCGCGCGGCGAACGGCCGAACAGGTCCAGGAACGCGTTGCTCACGCTGGCGTCGGCGATCTGGACCGCTTTCATCCGGCTCGGAAAATAACTGTATGGCTCCGGGATCGGGCTGACATACTCATCCCTGTTTTCCGCGCCGATCCAGTTGATCGCGTCGAAAATCACCTCCGCCTGAAGCCGCCGCGTCGGGTAATACGCGAACAACATCTCGGCCGATGGATCGTTGCTGCGCGGGATCGACGACTGCTGATACACGTTCGAATTCAAGATTAACCGATAAATGTGGCGCAGGTCGTAATGCGACGCGACCAGCTCCTTCGCCAGGTAGTCGAGCAGCTCCGGATACATCGCCGGGTTGTCAGGCCGGATGTCGTCGGCCTCGTGGATGATGCCGCGCCCCATGAACCACGACCACACGCGGTTGACGATCGCCTTCGCGAACCACGGATTGTCGGGCTGGATCAGCCAGTCCGCAACCACGAACCGCGGGTCCTCGCCGACCGGGATCGTGACCGCCTTGCCGTCGGGGAACGTCGCCTGCAGCGTCTGCGACGACGCCGGGTTGAGATAAACGATCTCTTCCTTCCACTCCTGCGTAGCCTTGTAGCCGACGCGCGTGAAAAACGCCTCGAACCCCTTGCGCTGCCCGGCCGGCCAACGCTCGAACCGCGAGCCCATGAACGTCAACGCGACCGCGCCGGCGATCGCCGACGGCGACCGTCCCTGGATCGCCCGGTAAAAATTCACCGGCGGCACGCGGAAGTTACTCCCGCTCGACGTCAGCATCTCGCGCGCAAACCGGTCGTAGGGCATGTTGCGCGCGACGGCGTCCCGGATCCAGCGGTGATACGCCTGCACCGCGTTCGGCCACAAATTGATCGGGTATTCGGACTTGACGCGCAGGATGTCGCACCACTTCATCGCCCAATAGTCGGCGAACTCGGTGCGGCTAAAGAGCGAATCGATGAGCAGCGCGCGCTTGTTGTCGCGGCGGTCGCCCAGGAACGCCCGCGCCTCCTCCGGCGTCGGCAGCGTCCCGATCATGTCCAGATACACGCGCCGCACGAACACCGCGTCCGAACACGGCATGGCGGGGGAAATCCCGCGCTGACGCAGGCCGTCGAACACGATCCGGTCGATGGGGGTCATGGGCCCGAGACGCTGCGTCTCGAACGGCGACACCGGCTGGGCGCACAGGAAACCCGCAACCGCGAAGAAAACGATCCCGAGCGCCAGTCGCTGAAACGTCATGATGGCGAACCTCCGGGCCGGGTACTCCGAAACGGCAAAACGAACGCATAACCACGGCCTGCATCCTAAAACCGCAGCAATGAATATACCAGCCGATTTTATGATCTGGTGATCGGCTGAAAATGCTGAATTTCAGATTACAAAACGTTCATGTTGACGATGCGGAAGGAATATCGAAATGGGCGAAACAGAACGTATAGGTACATAAGCGTGTACGTTATGGTGCGGATTTTTTATTCGCCAATCCGAAGATGGGCGTTCCCGGTCTCCGTGCGTTTGCAGTCCCAAGAGGCCGGGGAACGCCACGCTCTCGAGTGGCGGATTTGTTTTTTGTGAGAATCGAAAATTGAATGACCGGCGAGGTCGCCGGCCCCATATCGGTCCATATCCCGCCGGTCCTGCTATTTCGCACTCCGGCCAGACTGAACCTTCCACGCCATGTTCATCTGTTCCTCATCGAACGGCCCCGGCACGACGCCTTCGGTTGCGTAGATATACAGCGCGCAGCAATAGACCTGGTTGAGCACGCTGGTCAGGAAAGCAATAATAATAAAAACAATAATCCACACCGACCATATAACAAGAAAAACCATGAGGCTTTTCACGACGACCGTCGCGAAGAACATCAATAAGCCACCTAGAATCAACGAATAACACACCAACATTCCCGACAGTTGGATGCCGACATAACCTGCCAGCGATTCGCCCCAGGTTTTCTTAAGTAAAAAGGCCGATGTCTTGAGCATATGCACCGGATTGTTTTTCTCCTCGCGCACGATCACCGGAATCGTAAACACCGCGGCCACGCTCCACGCGATGCCGATCAGCCGCACGATCAGGCGGCCGATAATCCCGACCCGCCGCTCCAGCATCTGAATGAGCAGCCCGACGATCCCCGACAGCAGCGTCCACGCCAAAATCGCCCTGAGCCGCGACATCGCGAACCTCAATCCGCCGCGGATCGAGACCGGTTGGCCATTGAACGCGCGCAGAATCTCGTTAAAGAACGCGACGTTGCAGAAGGTGGCGAGAAACAGTGCGACCACGTACAGCACGGCCGCCACGAAATAGCCCAGCGGCCTGAACCGGAAGTCGGTGTCGTGGCCCCACTTCTCGGACCACGTCAGGAAATGCGACCCGACGATTTCCCAATGCTTCGTCTCCAATAATCCATGGCCGGTGCTCCACAACGCCAGCGGCGCGACGAAGAACAGGATGATGACCAGGCACAGGCTCAGCGTCAGGATCGGAAACACCAGCAGCTTGCGGTTCGTCATCACGACGCCCAGCGAGCACTTGAACAACGCCCAGCTTCGTTGAAGCTTATTCATCTTCGTGCATCCTTTCCGTCACGTGGTCGAGAATTTCGCGTTCCGTGATGCCATACGCCTTGGCCTCGGCAACGACGCGCCCGAAGAGCTCGTCGAGCTTGGCGGTTTTCTGCGCGCGGGTCAGCCGAACCGTCCCGTTCGTCAACGCCGCCACAAATGAGCCATCGCCGCGCCGGCCGGCAATGATCCCCTTGAGGTCGAGCTCGCGGTAGGCCTTGGCGACCGTGTTGGGATTGATCTTGAGCCGCTCGGCGAGCTCCTTGATCGTCGGCAGGCGGTCCCCCTCGCGCAGCGTCCCCCTGCCGATTTCGAAAAACAGCAAGTTCACGATCTGCCGATAGACCGGGATTCCCGATGAAAAATCGATTGTCCAATCCGCAAAATCCGCCATTGTCTGCTCTCCAACTTTTACTAGTAAAATAGTATAATAGGATTGGACCGCACGCAAGGAAAAATGAAGGGATATTAAAAATGGGATTCGTTCAGGAGGGTGGGTCGGGTCTTCGACCCAACGTCTTCAATCACCCGGCTTCGGCCAGCAAGTCGGCATATTACCCCTATTATTACCTCTTTTTAGGGGTATTACCCTTTTTCCAACGAGCACCCGGTCCATGACCAAGTGAAACGATCTTGTTTTCTGTCTTCATCCTGCGCAGCACGGCCCGGATCATGTCGCGGCTGACGTTCGGGCAGGCGCGTTGCAATTCGGCGAACGTAAATTCGCCCGGCAAGCTCGCGATCGCATTTTCAACCTGCTGCGTCTTGCTTCCCTTGGGCGTTTTGAGCTGCGTCAGCCGCGACTCGAATTCCTTGTAAGCCTGTTTTAAAATAAAGAGCAAATAATTGACGTAAGGCCATGGATCCTGTTTGCCCTGGTGCCAGCCTTTTGAACTTGCATCCAGCGTTTCGTAGTAGCGTTCCTTGTTCTCTTCGATCAGACGCTCAAGGCTGATGTATCGGCCAACCTCAAAACCCAGTTGATAGAGCTGGAGCAGCAACAGCAGGCGCGAGACGCGTCCGTTGCCGTCCCGGAACGGATGAATGCAAAGGAAATCAAGATTAAAAACCGCCAACGCTACCAAAGGCGGAATCCGTCGCTCGCGCATGGATTGATTCCAGGATTGGATCAATCCGCGCAACGCTGCCGGCGTCTCCGCGGCCGAAACGGTTTTAAACCGGATCCGCCGGCGTCCATCAGGATACGTCTCAATGATGTCGCCCTCTTTTTCCTTATAGCGGCCGGCGTCCCAGATGTCGCCGCGAATCGATCGATGCAGCTCGAGAACGATCGCCTCATCGACAACCATCCGCGCGCCATGCTCGTGAATTTTCTTCAGAGCTTGACGGTAGCCGCGAACTTCCTCCTCGTCGCGATCGCGCGGCTGGGGTTTGCCGAACACCAGCGTCCGCACGCGGGCTTGTTCGACCTCGACGCCTTCGATCCTGTTTGAAGAAACAACGCTCTCGACGATCGCATGTTCGCGAAGGGCTTTTAACTTTTGCGGCGATTGATGCGTAAACAGTTCCTGCCGGCCTCGTGCTTCAGCCAGATCCGCAAGGTTAAACGAAGCGATCAGCGGCAACTGCTGCAGCTCATCGTTCAGCTTCTCGAGTGTGTTCATTCAGCATCTCTTTGGCTAAATCGGGTGCAATTCGCTTTGATTTTATCGTTGATGAGGGGATTCAGGTCAATTGGTAAGTGCGGTTTCGGCCGCGCCAGGCTCAGCGTCGCCGGCGCCCTCCCGGTAATCGCCGGACAAGGCCACGAGGCTCGGGCGGTATTGGGCGGCGACCAACGCATGTTGCCGGATTTTCACCGGACAGCGCAATGAACGCAATCCTTCTATAAGCCCTATCCGTTCGAATACCCGCTGCCCGATAAGAACGGCTGGTTGTCGGGGTGGCGGGTTTCGTTGGCGCTGACGACGAAAATCCCGGGGTGGTCCTTGAGCGGGCACATGGACACGCAATTCCCGCAGCCGATGCACAAATCCGGATCGACGTGCGGCCGCTTGACCGTCTTTTTGGCGCCCGAGCGATCACGCACCTCCACCTCGATCGTGTAAATCGCCTTGTCGGGGATCGGGCAGCACTCCTCGCACACCGTGCATTCGCGCTCATGCGCGTAAGGGATGCAGCGCGTCACGTCGAAGACGGCCATGCCGATCTTCGTCTGCTGTTTTGCCTCGACGGTCAGCGGTTGGATCGCCTCCGTCGGGCAAGCCTGGCCGCACAGGTTGCAGTTATAGTCGCAGCACCCGATCCGCGCCTCCAGCCGCGGCGTCCACAGCCCCTCCAGCCCCGCCTCCGTCATCGCGGGTTGAAGCCCGCCCGTCGGGCAAATCTTCATGCACAGGCCGCACGCCGTGCAACGCTGCAAAAACTCCCGTTCCGCCCGCGCCCCCGGCGGCCGGATCAATCCCGCGTGATAGACCTTGCCGCGCGCCAGCGGGTTGATGCGCAACGCCGCCAGCGCAACCAGCCCGCCCGCTGCCGACGCGAACAGCGCGCGCCGGGAAATGTCTAGCGGCGCAACGTCAGGATCCTTGCGCAGCGGATTCGCCCACACAAAGCCGAGCCCCGAGCGCCGGCACGACTCCGAGCAGTTCAGGCACCCCAGGCATTCCGGGGCGATCCACTTGTCGCCCGCGGCGCCGGTCGCCGCGCCGTGGCAGCTTTTCGCGCACAGGTCGCATCCGTTGCACGCCTCGCGATCGGTTGCCCGGCGCAGCAGCGGCCGCAATGAAAACACGCCCAGCAGCGCGCCCAGCGGGCAGACATACCGGCACCAGAACCGCCGCCGCCACGCGTTTAACAGCAACAGCCCCGCAAAGATCGCCAGGATCAGTCCGCCGCCGAGAAAAGCCTGATGAGACGTAACAAACACGTGATCGCGCACGAACGCATAAGCCGGCTCGGTGACATATTTCGAGACTGCGTGGACCGCCTTGTTCTCGGATTGCGCCAGCGGCGTGGTGCTTTCCTCGATCGCCCATTGCGCCGCCGGCAGCACGCCCGCCGTCATGCTGCGATAGGTCAGCACCAGCGGGTCCATCACGCACACCCAATGGCCGCCAAAGACCGCCATCGCCAGGAATCCGGCCAGCACGTAATACTTGGCCAGTTGCCCGCGCGTAAAATGGTGGCGCGCCTTGCGGTCGGGCCGAAACAAATCGAACAACCGGCCCGCCAGATCGTGCAGTGTTCCGAACGGGCAGAACCACCCGCAAAATACACGGCCGAATACAAGCGTGACCGCGATCACGACCAGCGACAACAACGCCCCCGCGGCCAGCGCATGCGCGGCCAGCGCCGTCGTGATCGCAATCAACGGATCGAGCAGGAAAAACAGCTTCAGGACCGGGCCCGGCACTCCGGAGCGGAAGCGCGCCGACAGGATCAGCCCGATGAACAGCAGCAGCACCGCGATCTGCACCGCCCGCCGGCAGTTTGTTCCGCTCCAGAATCCGGCCCGGCGCGTCATGATACGGCGATCTCTTTCGGCGCGAGCGAACGGTAATCCATCTTGCCCACGCCGCGCTCGGCGCATTTCGGCAGAAACGCGATGTCGGCCGGCTTGTATCCGGCCAGCTCGGCGCCCCACGCGTCGATCGCGACGGGATCGGTCCCAGCCGCCACGGACCATTTCATCACGACGTCATTCAGGTTGCCGCCCGTGGGCCCGTGGGCCTTGAGCGTCCGCACGGCATCCAGAATGTGCAGCCGGATTTTGGGCGCCATGAACACGTTGAGATCGGCCAGCCCCGCCGGAATGTCCTGGTGGATCAATCCCCGTCGGTCCATCATCCCCATCAGGTTCTTCAGGCACATCGTCATCTGCGCCTGGCCATGATGCTTCAGGATCGGCACGTTGATGATGCCGTCGCACTCGAGCATTTCGGGATAGACAGGGACCTGATTGAGCGCATTCCCTTTTATGTCCGCGTTCTTGAACCGGGTCTTGTCGAGGTAAACGACCTGCGCACCGGCCTTTTCCGCCGCCGCGGCGATCCCGCTCGTGATATAGGTCTTCTGCGCCGGATTGCAGGTGTTGTCGCCCACCTTGACCGTCTTCGCGCCGGCCTCCAGGCACATCTTGACGACCTCGGCCACGAGCTGCGGATTGGTGTTGCCCGCCTGTTCCGGCTTGCGGTCCCACGCGATGTTCGGCTTGACCCAGATCGTCTCGCCGGCCTTGACGAACCGCTTCATGCCGCCGAGCGCTTCAACGGCCCGCCGCGCCATCTTGCCTGCGGCTTCGCTGATCTGGTCGCCCGTCATGCCCTCGGTCTTGCCCGACCATTTGGCGATGGCCATTTTGCCCGTCTTTTCGGCGGCAAAGACACTCGTCGCGTCGAGAATGCCCCCCTGCAAGGCCGCCAACCCAGCCGCTGTCCTGACCAGAAATTGCCTGCGTGAACTCATCGAACTGCTCCCTGTAAGAAGATCCTATCAGTCCTATAAGACCTATAAGCCCTATTTCTTGATGTCAATCCTTGATCCGTCCCTGAGCGCCGTGTTGCCACTGACGATCACGCTTTTCACGCCGCCCAACCCGCCAAGCACCGGCACCCGGCCGCCCACGGCCTCGCCGACCTGCACGATGTGCTCGCCGGCCTTGTCGCCTTCCGGGCTGAAGACGCGGTCGATCCCCGCGAACGACACGACCGCCTCCGCCGGGACGTGCGGCACGTTCTCAACCTTGCCGGCCAGCAGGTCCCCCTTGGCGAACGCGCCGGGGCGAAGCTTGCGGTCGGGATTGGCCACGGCGACCTCGATCTCGAACGTGCGCGCCACCCGGTCGATGGCCGGATTGATGCGGCTGACAGTTCCCTTGAAAGCCTCGGGATAGCTTTCAACCCGCACGAGGACGGGCTGGCCGAGCTTCACCTTGGCCAGGTGAAGCTCGGGAACCGTGGCGCGGAACTTGATCGGATCGTCGAGGATCAGGTCAAACATCGCGTCGCCGATGCTCACGTAATTGCCGGCCGAAACGTAGCGCTTGGTGACCGCGAAATGCTCGTTCGGCGAAATCTGCATCGACTCGGCGCCCGGCGCGCTAACCTGCGTGTCGGCCAGCTTCTGGCGCGCGGTCTCCAGCACCTTGTTGCGCAGCCGCGCCGCCGCCAGTTGCGAGCGCGCCTCAAGCTGCGCCACCTCGTAATCGCTGCGCGCCACCGAATACGCCGTCTCCAGGTCGCCCAATTCCTGGTCGCTCATGACCGGCGGTTTCTGCGTGTTCAGCTTGCGGCCGCGCTCATACCGGGCCTTGGCGTTTTCGGCCTGAAACTTCGCCCGCTCCACCGTGCGGACCTGATCGACGTTGAACGTCCCGGTCGGGACTTCCTTGAGGCCGAGCTTGGACAGCGACTCGTCGAGCGCCGTCTGGCATTCGTTCACCGCGAGCTGGTAATTGGTCGGATCGATCTGCGCCAGCAGCGCCCCCGGAGGGACCCGGTCGCCCATGTCGGCCTTGACCTGCCGGATCTGCCCGGCGACCTTGGCGCTGATCGTCAGTTCCTCGCGCCCGTAGAGCGTGCCCACGATCTTGATGATCTCGTCGATGCCGGCGAATGCCACCGGCGCGACCTTTACCGGGACCGGCGTCTGGGCCTCGCGCAAGCCACCCTTGCCCCCGTCACGGCCCTCATTTTTGCCGCATGCCGGCAGAACAACAAGAAACGCGGCCAGGATCAGCCGCGTCGCGGAAGAAACATAACCTGAAACACCCGATTGCACGGAGAGGACTCTTTCAGCTTGACTTGGCCGGCGCAAAACACACGTTTGCCAATCGGTCAGGGTATAGCACCCCCGCCGTAAAGGCGTCAACCTTCTTCGATTTGAACGCGCCAAGCCGCCGAAACCTACGGCTTGGGGCGAATATTCCGCTTCGGCCGCATAAATTTTTCCCGCCGGTTGCGTTTGCATCAATGTACGTGATAGGTCCTATAGGGTTTTATAGGTCCTATAGGTCCTTCGTGGCTCGGGTCCGGGTATGCGCAGAATCATCAACCTCTTCATCGATCGGCCGGTTTTCGCCAGCATGATCATCCTGGCCCTCGTGGTCATCGGCGGCGCCGCGCTCAAGGGCCTCGGCGTCGATCGCCTCCCCAAAATCGACATGCCGACAGTCTCCGTCCGCACCTCGCTCCCCGGCGCCTCCATCGAGGAAGTCGAAATGGAGTGCGCCGAGCCGATCGAAGAGGTGATCAACACCGTCGATGGCATCGACGAGCTCCGCTCGACGACGCGCGCCGGCACCACCGGCATCGCGACCACCTTCAAGCTCGAACGCGACATTGAGACCGCCGCCCAGGACATCCGCGACAAGGTCTCGCAGGTCACCCACCACCTCCCCGACGACGCCACCCCGCCCTCCATCAGCAAGTTCGACAGCGACTCCCAGCCGGCCATGACCCTGGCCCTCTACGGCCAGCGCACCAAGCGCGAGCTGACCGAGATCGGCGAGCGCCTCGTCAAGATCCAGCTCGAGCGCTCCTCCGGCGTCGGCGAGGTCGAGGTCGTCGGCGGCGCCACCCGCACCGTCAACATCGACATCAACGCCGACCGCCTGGTTGCCCTCGGGATCCCGATCACGACCGTCCGCGACGCCATCGCCCGCCAGAACCGCGAGGTTCCGGGCGGCCTCGTCACGGGCGCCAAGAACGAGATGAGCCTGCGCACGCTCGGCCGCATGACCACGGCCGCCGAATTCGCGACGATGGTCATCGCCAATTCCGGCCCCTCGCAGATCCGCCTCAGCGACGTCGCGCGCGTCGAGGACGGCATCGCCGAGGAACGCAGCGTCGGCCGCCTCAACGTCCGCCGCGACGACAAGTCCGTCGAGATGAGCGTCCCGACCGTCCAGGTCAACATCCGCCGCCAGAGCGGCGCCAACGTCGTCAACGTCATCGAGGCCGTCAAGGAGAACCTCGCGCGCGTGCGCGAACAGCTCCCCCCCGGCGTCACCCTCGAAATCGTCCGCGACCAGTCGCGTTACATCTATCAGGCCATGCACGAGATCGAGACGCACCTCATCGTCGGCTCGATCCTCGCCTGCCTCGTCGTGCTCGTGTTTACCCGCTCGTGGCGCTCGACGATCATCACCGGCATCGCCATCCCCGTCTCCGTGATTTCGACCTTCGGCATGATGTGGCTCCTCGATTTCACGCTCAACAGCGTCACCATGCTCGCCCTCGTGCTGATGATCGGCATCGTCATCGACGACGCCATCGTGGTCCTCGAAAACATCTTCCGCTTCATTGAAGAAAAGAAGATGCCGCCCATCGAGGCGGCGCGCAAGGGCGCCGGCGAGATCGCGTTCGCCGTCCTCGCCACCACCCTCTCCCTCGCCGTCATCTTCGTCCCCGTCTCCTTCATGAGCTCCATCAGCGGCCGCTTCCTGTTCCAGTTCGGCATCACCGCCGCCGTCGCCGTCATGGTCAGCCTCGTCATCAGCATCGTGCTGACGCCGACGCTTTCGGGCCGCATGCTCGGCGGCGAAGCCAGCCGCGCCGCCCAGTCGCACCACGGCCATGGCAGCCGCGGCGGGTTCTACCATTACCTCGACGCTTCCTACACGGCGATGCTGGCGTTCGTCCTGCGCCACCGCTTCATGACCTCCGCGATCGCCGTCGGCGTGATGCTTTCCTCCATCCCGCTGTTCAAGACGGTGCAGCTCGGCTATCTGCCGCAGGGAGTCGATGAGGCCGAATTCGAGGTCAACGTCGAGGGGCCGCAGTCCGCCAGCGTCAAGGCCCTCGACGGCGTCATGCGCGAGCTCGAACAGATCGCCATGGGCATGCCCGAGGTGCGCATGGTGCTCGACTCCATCGGCGCCAACCGCGGCATGGGCCAGGGCTACATGTATATCCGCATCGCCCCGCACAGCGAGCGCTACTGGTCGTTCCGGCGCATCTGGCAGGGCCTGCTCAAGGGCGATCCGCTCGCCGCCTTCCGCGGCAATTACACCCAGACCGACGTCATGAACAGGTTCCGCGGCCTGACGCGCCCGTTCCGCGACCGCGGCGTCGCCGTGCGCATCGATAACATCCAGTCCTTCAACATCGGCGGCGGCAACTTCCCCATCGACATCTCCATCTCCGGCCCCGACCTCAACCAACTCGCCGCCTACAGCGCCAACCTCGCCGCCCGCGCCGAGAAAATCGGCGGCCTGAACAACGTCCAGACCACCCTGCGTCTCGACAAGCCCGAGCTCAACATCTCCATCGACCGCGACCGCGCCGCCGCCCTCGGCATCAATAGCAACGACATCGGCACCGCGCTCTCGCTCATGGTCGGCGGCGACCAGGAGGTCAGCCGCTTCCGCGACCCCGCCACCAACGAATATTACGACGTCCGCCTGCGCCTCGCCGAACCCTACCGCAACGCCGCCAGCAAGGTCCCCGAGCTTCTGCTCGCCGGCGGCGACGGCAAGATCATCGAGCTTTCGAACCTCGCCAAGGTGAAGCTGACCAACACCCCCTCGCGCATCGACCGCGTCGATCGCCGCCGCGATTCGCGCGTGCGCGCCTCCGTCGCCCCCGGCTTCTCCCTCGCCGAGCGCATCGACGCGCTCATGGAGCAGGTCCGCGACATGAACCTCCAGCCGGGCTACTACGTCAGCGTCCGCGGCCAGGGCCGCGAGTTCGCCCGCACCTACAACGAGTTCGTGTTCGCGTTCGTTTTATCGATTATTTTCATGTACATGATTTTGGCGAGCCAGTTCGAGAACCTCATCCACCCGGTGACGATCCTGCTGTCGCTGCCGCTGGCCGTGCCGTTCGCGCTGCTCTCATTGTGGCTCTCCGGCGAGCAACTCAACCTCTATTCCGCGCTCGGCATCCTTGTCCTGTTCGGCGTCGTGAAGAAGAACGCGATCCTTCAGATCGACCACATGAACCAGCTGCGCGCCGGCGGCATGGAGCGCCACGACGCGATGATGCAGGGCTGCCGCGACCGCCTGCGCCCGATCCTCATGACGACGCTGTGCCTGGTCATGAGCATGCTGCCGCTGTGGCTCGGCACGGGCCCCGGCGCCGAGGAACGCCGCGCCGTCGCCGTCGTCGTCATCGGCGGCCAGACGCTCTCCCTGCTCCTCACCCTGCTCGTGACCCCCGTCGCCTACAGCCTCCTCGACGACATCGGCCTCGCGATCCTCAAAAAACGCGCCCCGCAACCAGTCGCCGAACAATCCGCCGCGAAGTAGGCCGCGTTTGCCAAACGCGGCATGATCGCCGTTGCCGGAAGTTTTGGCCGAATCGATTCCGATGGGGTGCCGGGGCAGCGCTAGAAACCGCTTTGGAGTGTGGCGGCTTGTGTTTGCCGCTTTGTCCTAACGCAAGCAAAAAACCTTGAAATTCAATGCCGTGCGAGGGTTCTTTGTTTCGAGAATCCCTTTCTCACCGATACAAAAACCACTCTCCCGCCGCATTGCGCGTGCTCCTGAAATAAGCCGTCACATTCATTGCGGCCATCACCTTTTTATCCGTTCGCATGCTTTCCGTTCTCCCGTCGCTCCAGCCGGCAAACTCGAAGCCCGGATCCGGCACGGCCGTCACCGCCATCCCGCTCGCTCCAACATTCAATGTTTGATAAATGTAATATTTCTTCAGCTCGCCCTCGCTCAACGACCCATGATTCGCGGCGACATACGTCACCCTCAAATTCGGTAGAGCCATCAAATAAGGATAACCATTCTGAATTCCCCACGTCTTTTCGAAGTCCCAATTTTCAAACGTTGCCTGGGTTCTCATCTGTTGGGTGGTCTTGCTTGTGCCACCATCAGAAGTTTCCACCTGTGCCGTCTCGTAGTCCCAATATGAATTTGTTGCTTGGGTCTGATTCCAGCCGATCAGCCCTCCGGAATAATTTTTGTCGCTGAGTTTACCTGTTGAATAACAATTTTTAATGGTTGCCTGTTCAACATCGCCGCACAACCCCCCATAACACAATGAGCCCATATTTACGATGCGTTCGACGAAACCGGAGGCATAGCAATTCTCAAT
Source organism: bacterium (assembly GCA_021372575.1). Classification (GTDB taxonomy): domain Bacteria; phylum Sumerlaeota; class Sumerlaeia; order MVZB01; family MVZB01; genus JAJFUE01. The sequence goes on from JAJFUE010000139.1 coordinate 45,322, forward strand.
CACGGCTTCTCTATCGATGCCAGTTAAGCCGCCGGCAACGCAATATCCAGCCGTGTCGCCTGTCGCATAACACAATGAGATTGACCCAAGATAAATATTGCCAATCAAACCCCCACTCGCCCAGTAGCCTGATACATTTCCGGTCGCAAAGCATTTCGTCACAGTCGTGTTATTGGAAGAGCCGATCAGACCGCCGCTTTCATAGGCCCTAACCGCGCTGGTCGAATGGCAATCCGACACCTGATCGGAATTAGTTCTTCCAATCAAGCCGCCTCCGTAGTGCGACGATGAAACTGTTCCGGAGGTGGCGCAATTCAAGATTGTTCCTTTGCCTGAGGCTCCGACCAATCCGCCCGCGCTGTCAGTCCCAGTCGTTAGACCGTCGGCCGCGCATTCCCGGATTACACCATTCGCATTGGCTCCGATGAGCCCGCCGGCAATGTAACCTTCAACAATCCCGCTGGCGCGGCAATTGACGACTGTCCCACAGTTATAGCCGGCCAAACACCCCAACTGATCGCCGGAAATCGAGAATCCGACCAGATTCAGGTTGCTCACCCGGGCATTCGATCCGATGTTTCCGAATAGTCCGTTGATCGCGCTGCTGCGGTTGATCGTGAGGTTTTTGATTGTGTGGCCACTGCCTTCGAAGATGCCGTCAAACGGTGTGATCGGGATGAATCCTTCCAGTATATCGGTCGTTGTGCCGGGGTCATTCCAGCTCGCGGTCTCCGAGGCGTCGATGTCGTCCATCAGTCGGTAATACTTGCCGGCCGTCCGACTCGCCTTGGCTTCGTCGCCCAGCCAGACGAGATTTCCGAGTTGCGTCAACTGGTAAGCCGTTGCGGTCGTGAGCCCGTCACCGTGCGCGGGCGGGACGGCCGGTTGCGCGAACGCAGCCGAGCATGCGATCCACATGATGCCAACGAACACGCTGATCCTCATGGCCCCGCTCCTCGGTTTGTATTTGCAAACAACGTGGTTTCTAAAACTTCAGAAAGTCTATATCAACCGCGCGGCAATTGACAGCGATTCGTTCGCCTCCCATTTCCATGGATTCGCCGGCTTGTTTATATGAAAATTGAATCGAACGTCTTCGCGCGCGGGTGATCGAGATGGTCCGGCTCATCCTCAAGAACCTGCTTCGCAACAAAAAGCGCACGGCGCTGACCGTCCTGTCGTTCGGGTTTTCCCTGTTCCTGCTTGTGGCTCTCGCGACGTTCCTCAACGCCCTCATCAACCCGCCCGAGTCCGACGCCTCGATCCTGCGCCTCGCCGTGCGCCGCTCGACCTCCCTTGCCGAGCAGATGCCGCTGGCCTACGCCGAGCGCCTCAAGCGCATCCCGCACGTCGCCGACGTCATGCCGCTGCAATGGTTCGGCGGCTATTACCAGGAACCCCGCAACATGCTGGCCACGTTGGCGCTCGACCCGAAACAATTCCTCGAGTTTTTCCCGGAAATTGAAACCACCCCCGCCGACAAGGCCGCCTTCGTCAGCGAGCGCCGCGGCGCGCTCGTCGGCCCCACGATCATGAACCAGTTCGGCTGGCACGTCGGCCAGATGATCACGATCAAGGGCAACATCTTCCCGGTCGATCTCGAGATCAAAATCGTCGGCACCTACCACAACGTCGAGGAAGAAAACGCGATCTACATCAACTGGGACTACCTCCACGAGACCCTCGGCAAGCCCGGCAAGATCGGCGCGTTCTGGGTCAAGGCCGACGCAAAGGAAAACGTCCCCGGCATCGCCGCCGCGATCGACGCCACCTTCCGCAACAGCCCCGCCGAGACCAAGACCGAAACCGAGCGCGCGTTCCGCCTCGGCTTCGTCTCCATGCTCGGCAACGTCAAGCTCATCATCGGCTCGATCGCGTGTGTCGTCGTCTTCACCATGCTCCTCGTCGTCACGAGCACGATGGCGATGACCATCCGCGAGCGCATGCGTGAGGTCGCGATCCTCAAGACGGTCGGCTACCGCCGCATTCACATTCTGCTCATGATCGTCGGCGAAGGCCTCGCCATCGCCCTGATGGGCTGGGTTCTTGGCTACCTGTTTTGCGTCGGCCTCGGCCACATGGACACCAACCGCATGACGCAAGGGTTCGTCCCCAAGTTCAACCCGCCGGCGATGATTTACGCGCTCACAATGGCCGTCGGCCTGATGATCGGCCTCATTTCCGGCCTCATCCCCGGCCTGCAAGCCTCCGCCCTCACGATCAGCGAGGCCATGCGAAAACTGGAGTAAATTCGATTACGATTACTCTGTAACACTCGAAATTGAATGTAAAATGAGCACAAATATTGGAGAACATCTACGCATGTCATTGAAAGCCAAGCCCCGGCAGGGGCGATACAAGTTAGCCCAGCGCGTCAGCGCTGGGACAGCGGTTCCATCAATTACACCGAGCCCCGGCAGGGGCGGCACGACGGAGCGATACAAATCTGTGTCGCCCCTGCCGGGGCTCGGGTTGTTCATGCGGACGTTACCCAGGGTTCCGCTTCGCTCCACCCTGGGCTAACTTGTTTCGCCCCTGCCGGGGCTCGGGTCTCGACTGAATTCGCGGGCCAGAAACAGCCGGACGGTATGCAATAGTTTGGTTCTTGCTACGCCAGCTTACGATTACGAGCACGAGCACGAACAAGGTCGTTAACATTGGCCAGGATCCCCATCAAATACAACCTCCGCTACCTCGCCGTTCGCTGGACGAGCACGCTGACGACCGCGCTGACGTTCGGCCTCGTCGTCGGCGTGTTCGTGATGGTCATGTCGATGGTCAACGGGATCGAGAAGGCGCTCACCACCTCCGGCGACCCGCTCAACGTCCTCGTCATGCGCAAGGGCGTGCAGGCCGAGGGCCAGAGCGTCGTGAACATCCCACAATACGAAACGATCCGCAATTTCGCCGGCATCGCGCGCGACGCCCGGGGCACGTCGCTCGTCGGCCCCGAGATCGTCGTCCTCGTCAACAAGCCGCGCGTGAAAACCGGCGCCCTGAGCAACATCCAGGTGCGCGGCGTGGGCGCGATCAGCTATGAGGTCCGCCCCCTCGTCAAAATCGTCGAGGGCCGCCGCCCGCGCACCGGCCTGCGCGAGATCATCGTCGCCAAATCCCTCGCCGGCCGCTTTCAGGGCCTCGCCATCGGCGAGCACGTCCGCCTCGGCAAGGGCGACTGGCTCGTCGTCGGCCACTTCGAGGCCGGCCGCTCCGCCTTTAACTCCGAGATCTGGGCCGACTACCGCGAGCTCATGCAGGAGTTCGACCGCGGCGAATACAACACCGTCGTCGCGCGCGCCACCGGCCCCGCCGCCGTCGCGCAAATCAAATACCAGGCCGAAAACGACCCCCGCATCCGCCTGCGTGGCCTCACCGAAGAGGAGTATTACAACCAGCAGACCGCCAGCGCCGGCCCGATCAAGGCCCTCGGCCTGTTCCTCGCCGTCATCATGTCCATCGGCGCCTGTTTCGCCGGCATGAACACGATGTATGCCAGCGTCTCGAGCCGCGTCCGCGAGATCGGCACGTTGCGCATCCTCGGCTTCACCCCCCAGGCCATCCTCGCCAGTTTCCTCATCGAATCGATTGCGCTGTCCATCATCGGCGGCGCCATCGGCTGCGCCGCCGGCGGCCTGATCGTCAACATGCTCGGCCGCCTCCCGACCGGCACCATGAACATCGAAACCTTCAGCGAGGTTGTATTTTACTTCACGGTTACCCCTACATTATTGCTGCGCGGAATGGCCTTTGCCCTCATCATGGGAGTGGTGGGCGGCGTCCTCCCCGCGATCAACGCATCCAAGCAACCGATTCTGGAGGCCCTGCGCCAGACGTGACGATTTTGCAGTCTTCCCAGTCCCATGAGACCTATAAGACCTATGAGACCTATAAGACCTATTCACCAAACGACCCGGACGCGGCCATGACCGACTCGATCAAATCCGAACTCAACAAGCTGCGCATCGACAAGGCGCGCAAACGCCGCAACGGCGGCTTTCAAAAGCTGGCCGTATTCGCGATCGTCATCGCGCTGATCGCAGGCGCCGTCTATTGGCAACGGGCCAACTCGGCGATCCCGGTCTCGGTGACGAAGGCCGAGGCCATCGCCCCGGCCGACGCCTCCGCCGGCACGCCCGTCCTCACCGCCAGCGGCTACGTCATCCCGCGCCACGTCATCGAGGTCAGCTCCAAGATCATCGGCCGCGTCAAGGACATGCTCGTCACGCGCGGCGACAGGGTCAAGGCCGGCGACGTCCTCATGCGCATCGAGGACAGCGACCTCCAGGCCCAGCTTCGCTCGGCCGCCGCGCGCCTGGCGTCGGCCAATGCCAAGGTCGCCGAGATGAAGGCCGGCGCGCGCCCGCAGGAAATCCAGGCCGCCCGCGCGGCGCTCCACTCGGCCGAGGCCACCCTCGAGAACGCCCGCCTCGATTTCGAGCGCAAGCAGAAACTGGCCGCCTCGCGCGTCATTTCCAATCAGGAACTCGACAACGCCCGCGCCGCCTACCGCGTCGCCGCCGCCAACGTCAACTCTGCGCGCGAGAACCTCAAGCTCATCGAGACCTGGCCGCGCAAGGAACAACTCGACGCCGCACTCGCCGACCAGCGCCAGGCCCAGGCCAACCTCGAATACGCCAAAACCCAGCTCGACGAGTCGGTCATCAAGGCCCCCGTCGATGGCACGATCCTCGAGCGCGTCGTCGAGGCCGGCGAGCTCGTGACGAACATCAACTACGGCGGCGAGCGCGGCGCGAAAAGCTCGGTCGTGTCGATGGCCAACCTCAAGGACCTGCAGGTCGAGCTCGACGTCAACGAAAACGACCTGCCTCACGTTTTCATGCATCAGGCCTGCGAGGCGCGCGTCGATAGCGCCCCCGACCAGGTCTTCAAGGGCGAGGTCGATGAGATCGCCCCGCAGGCCGACCGCCAGAAGGGAACCGTGCAGGTCAAGGTCAAGCTGCTGGGCCCGAGCGACAACGTCCTGCCCGACGTGAGCGCGCACGTGACGTTCCTCGCAAAAAACAACGGCAAGAATTCACCCGCCGTCAAGCGCGTGCTGGTCCCCGCAACGGCCGTCGTCAAGGGCAGCGCCAACGCCGTCTGGATCGTGAGCGACGGCCGGGCCGTGTCGCGCACGGTCAAGATCGGCGCCGAAACCCCGCGCGGCATCGAAGTCATCGAAGGCCTCGTCGGCGGCGAAACCCTCATCACCTCCCCCCTCGACAAGCTCACAAGCGGCGCCCGCGTCGAAGTGAAATCTAACCCATGAGACCGTTTAACGCGCAGCTCTTGGGTATGCTTGGAAACAGATGGAGGAAGGAGAAATATTTATGAACGGTCCATTAGGTTGGGGACAGGTTCTTCTTTATTACGTAGTACCAGTGCTGGTTGTTCTTATTATCATCTTTCTTGCATGCCTTTTTTCCTATCTTTCAAAAATACTTGCTTTACTTGAAGTCCTTAACCGTAAGGTCGATTCCATCAAAAGAAATAACGATGCATGATGAACAGGCGGTGTTCATGTGGATGTTATATCGATGTTAACCCATTAGCATGAAAACCGTCTCGACCGTCACTTTTCTTGGCGGTCCATCGGGCTCTTGGAGTATGGTTGAGGAAGATTCTGGAGAAAGGGTAAAAGATGAAGAAATCAGTTTTTTTTATGTTTATCCCTATTCTTTTCGGTGTCGTTGGCATGATTATCTGCATTGCATACTGGTTGGGATTCACCAAGATTTTCATCTCTGACCCAACATACCGAATAATCTGGATATTCATAGTATCTTTATACCTATGTTATATTGGAATATCAAAATACAGAGCCAAGCGAAGAGTCTGACAAGCAAACAACAAGACTGGCGGTCCTGAACATTCTGATGATCGGGCCGCCTTTAAGATGCATGTCTAAACAGGGCGTCCCATACGTCCCATAGGTCCCATAAGTCCCATATGCCCGACCCAAATACCAACCACCGCGCCGTCGTCCAGTTCCGCGACCTCTCCCGCGTGTACCTCCACGGCGGCTCCGAGGTCATCGCCCTCGACCGCATCAACCTCGACATCCATGAGGGCGAGTTCGTCTCGCTGATGGGCCCCTCCGGCTCCGGCAAATCGACGCTGCTTCACATCATCGCCGGCATCGACCGCCCGACCGCCGGCGACTGCCTCGTGCTCGATTCCGACATCTGCCAGCTAAACGAGAACGAACTCGCGCAGTGGCGCAACGAGCACATCGGGTTCATCTTTCAATCGTTCAACCTGCTGCCCGTGCTGACCGCGTGGGAAAACGTCGAGATGCCGCTCCTGCTCACGCCGCTCAGCCGCGCCGAGCGCCGCGAGCACGTCCGCACCGCCCTGCGCATCGTCGGCCTCGAGGACCGCATGGACCACTACCCGCGCCAGCTCTCCGGCGGCCAGGAGCAGCGCGTCGCCATCGCGCGCGCGCTCATCACCGACCCCGACCTGATCCTCGCCGACGAGCCGACCGGAAACCTCGATCATCATTCCGCCGAGGAAGTCATGCACATCCTGCGCACGCTCAACCAGGAATTCGGCAAGACGATCATCATGGTCACCCACGACCCCAAGGCCTCCCAATACGGCACAATCACCCGCCACCTCGACAAAGGCGAGCTCCTGCCGCTCGAATAATGCGGAGTGTGGGATGCTAATGTGAAATGAATTATATTTAAAAAAGACTCATAGGACCCATAGGACCCATAGGACCCATAGGACCCATAAGACCCATAAGACCCATTCTTAAATTCCGTACTCCGCGCTCGCTACGGTTCGTACTTCGCCGACTCGTCATTCAAAATCACGATGTCGATGCGCCGGTTTTTCTGCCGGCCCTCGGGCGTCGAGTTGTCGGCCTGCGGGCGCCACTCCCCATACCCCGCCGGGCTGAGCAACTTCATGTCAAACCCGTAGTGCTCGTGCATGAACATGCAGACGCGCGTCGAGCGCAGCACGGACAGCTCCAGGTTGTCCCGGTAGCGCTTCGACGTCACGGGGATGTTGTCGGTGTGCCCCTCGATGCGGATGTGGAACTTGCGCGTGCGCAGCACGTTCATGATCGCGTCAAGCTTGTGGATCGATTGCGGCATCACGTCGATTTCGCCCGTCGCGAAGAACGCCGCCTCGCCGAGGCTGATGACCGTGCCGCGCGTCTCCTGCTTGACGTTGACGGCATTCTCAAGCCCGGCCGTCTGAAACATCTCCTTCAATTCCGACGCCAGCGCCGCGTTGGCGGAACCTTCCGTTGACATCATGATGCTGGATTCGGGCGTGGGCGTGGGCGAAGGCGTCGGCGTGGCCGTGGGCGCGGGCGCGGGCGTCTCCGCGGCGCCGTCGTCCTCCGGATCGCGCGGGCCGCCCTTGAACATCGAGTTGCCGTCCTGGTCCTGCGCTGGCGAAACCTTGGGCGCCTTCGTCGTCGCGTTCGGCGCAATCTGGATGATCAGGTTGCCGTTCTTGTTCTGCCCGCCCTCGATCGCGAAGTGCGCCGGCCCGCCGTTGAACGCCTGCTGGATCGACTCGCGCATCTGCGACAGCTTCTCCAGGTCGGCGCTGCTGATCGCGAACAGCGCCGTGAACGTCGCGAACAGCAGCGTCACGAAGTCCGCGTAGCTGACCATCCAGCGCTCGAGGTTCTCAGGCGGTGGGACTTTTTTTTTGCGGGCCATCTGAATTCACTTTAAGGTCAGGCCGTCTTGGCGGCGGCGCGGGCGCTGTCGAATTTTTTCCGTTCGCTCTCGTCCAGGAAACTCTTGAGCTGCTCCTCGATGATGCTGTGGTTGACGCCCTCCTGGATCAGCAGCACCCCCTTGAGCACGACCTGGTGCATGCGCATCCCCTGGTGGCCGTTGGTTTTGATCTTGTTCGCGAATGGCAGGAAGACCAGGTTGGCCGCGGCCAGTCCGTACACGGTCGCGACGAACGCCGTCGCGATGCCCTCGCCGAGCTTGGCCGGCTCGGCCAGGTTGCTCATGACGTGCATCAGCCCCAGCACCGCCCCCATGATGCCCATCGTCGGCGCGTAACCGCCCGCCGCCTCGATGAACTTGACCGGCGCCTCGTGCTCCGCCTCGATCGTTTCGAGCTCGGTTTCCATCGTCTCGATGAGCTGCTTGGGCTCGAGCCCATCGACCGCCATGCGCAGCGCCTTCGCAAAGAACGGGTCCTTCAGATTGTCGATTTCGCGCTCCAGCGACAGGATGCCCTCCCGCCGCGACCGTTTCGCGAATTCCACGATCTGCATGATCACCTGGATCAGATCGACCTTCTTGCTGAAAAACACGCTCATCGAGCTCTTGAGCGCCTTGACCGTCACCTTCATGGGAAACTGCAAGACGCACGCCCCGAGCGTCCCGCCCAGCACGATCATCGCGGCCGTGATCTGCAACAGGCTCGATAGTTTCCCGCCCTCCATGACGTTGGCGCCAAGAATCAGGCCGAAACCCATGACAAGGCCGATGATTGAACCCAGATCCATGTTAAATACAGTCCCATCCCTGGAATACGACTGTGCGGTTGCGCCTCCGTGCCGGCGGCATCCCTCTGCTCTTGTCATCGACGAAAACGGCCAACGGCTTTAGCCGGAAAGATGAACGATGAAATCCGTCCGCTTTAATTTTTCATCTTTCATCTTTCGTCTTTCATCTTTACCATCGCATTCCCATGAGCCTGGATTGCCTGTCGCCACACGCCGAGGGGTGCGTCCTGCGCCTCAGAGTGACGCCCGGGGCGCGCCGCACAACCCCCGAGGGCATCCTCGAAGGCCGCCTGCGTCTGCGCGTCCAGGCCCCGCCGGTCGAAGGCAAGGCCAACGAGGCCGTGATCGCCTGGGCCGTCAAAACCTTCGCCCTCCGCAAATCGGCCGTCACCCTCCTACGCGGCGACAAATCCCGCCAGAAGGACATATTGCTGGCCGGCATCACCGCTGAAGCCGCCGAAAAAGTATTGGAGAATTCATAGGACCTATTCACCCGATCAAAAGGAGCCCCCATGTTCGATATCGCCCTCTACCTCAAGCAGATCCGCGAAGCCGCCGATTTCATCCGCACCCTCGGCGCCCCCGCGCCGCGCGTCGGCATCATCTGCGGCACCGGCATGGGCGCGCTCGCCCACAAGGTCCTCGATGCCACGACCGTTCCCTACGACCGCATCCCGCACTTCCCGCTTTCGACCGTCGAGTCCCACCACGGCAACCTGGTGCTGGGCCGCCTCGGCGGCCAGCCCGTGATGGTCATGCAGGGCCGCTTCCACTTCTACGAGGGCTATTCGATGAAGCAGGTCACGTTCCCCGTCCGCGTCATGCAGGCGTTGGGCGTCAAGGAACTGATCGTCATGAACGCCGTCGGCAGCATGAACCCGCTCATCAAGCGCGGCTCGCTCGTGCTGATCGACGACCACATCAACCTGATGGGCGACAACCCGCTGCTCGGGCCCAACGCCGACTCGCTCGGCCCGCGCTTCCCCGACATGTCGCGTCCCTACGACCCCGCCATGCGCGAGATCGCGAAGAAGGTCGCGATGGACGCCGGCATCGCGCTCAAGGAAGGCGTCCTGATCGCCGTGCAGGGTCCGAACCTCGAGACCCGCGCCGAATACCGGATGTTCCAGCGCCTCGGCGGCGACGTCGTCTCGATGTCAACCGTCCCGGAGGTGCTCGTCGCGAATCACGCCGGCATCCGGACCATCGCGATCTCGACCGTCACCGACGAGTGCCTGCCCGACGCCCTCGAGCCGGCCGACATCAACAAGATCATCGAAATCGCCTGCGCCGCCGAAAGCCGATTGGAAAAACTCGTGACCGGGATTTTGAAAGGATTGCAGTAATGCCGCGGTCGCCGACCGCGGCTTCCATGCAGTAGCCCGAGCGTAAGCGAGGAATTCGCGGATCGAGCGGCAAGAATCAATTCGGTTCGATTACGAGCACGAACGGGATATGCATCAACAGAAGAAAGGTATCTAAAAAATGCCCGCCAACTGCCCGAACCGCCAGAAAAACACCAAGACCTGCACATGCACGTATTCGGGCTGCCCGCGCCACGGCCTGTGCTGCGAGTGCCTGCAGTACCACCTCGCGATGAAGCAGCTCCCCGCGTGCTGCTTCACGCCCGAGGCCGAGGCCACCTACGACCGCTCGTTCAAAAAATTCATCGAGACGTGGAAATAATCATTCTTCCACCGGGTGCACCGTGTCGAAGCCGGACAACTCCAGGATCTGGTCATGGATCAGGCCATTGCTGGCGATGCCGTTGTCGGCGAGGCCGTTCTCGTCGGCCGGCGCCCCTTCCATCGTGGTGAAGCGCCCGCCGGCCTCGGTGATGATCGGGATCAGCGGCGCGATGTCCCACGGGTTGAGCACCGGGTCGAGCATGGCGTCGGCGCGGCCGGTCGCGACGAGCATGTAGCCATACCCGTCGGCCCACGTCCGCCCGAAGTGGATCGTGTCGAGCAGCGCGCGCGTAAACCGCGGCCGGTGCGCCGCAAGGCTGGACCAGTCGGTCGAATGGACCCGCGCCCGCGAGAGTTGATCGACGTGGCTCACGTGACACGGCTGGCCGTTGTAGTTGCAGCCGAGCCCCTTGGCGGCGGCCACGAGCTCGTCCTGCGGCGGGTTGTAAATGACGCCGATCAGCGGCTCGTTCTCGTGCATCAGCGCGACGAGCACCGTGTAGAGCGGCACGCCGTGGATGAACGCCTGCGTGCCGTCGATCGGGTCCAGCACCCAGCGCCACGGCGCGTCCGGATTCACCTCGCCCAGTTCCTCGCCCAGGATGCCGTGATCGGGATACACCGAGCGGATCGTTTCGACGAGATAACGCTCGGTCTCGCGATCGGCGACCGTGACCGGCGACTGGTCGCTCTTGCGCTCGATCTGCAGCATGGAGCGGTAGTATTTGAGGGTAACCTTGCCGGCTTCGCGCGCCAGGTGCGCCGCGAAATGGGCATACTCCAGCAACTTCTTCTCGTGCGGTTCCATGGTTCTCCCCCGTCGAAATGTTCGCCTTCAAAATCGATCGCTTACGAGAAAAAATCTTATCACTTAAGCGGCAGCCGCACAAGACGCGGATCTCGGAACTGATAAACGAACTTCGTGTCGGGCGTGACGCGCAGCACGATTTTGGCATGCGCCCACGGGATGAACACGTTGGCGTGCAGCTGCACGTAAATGCCGCGCCACAGCGGATCGCCCGGGTGCGGGTGATACAGGAACGCGACGGTCGAGCGGGGCGGCCAGTTTTTCGCCTCGGCCTCGAGCGCCGTTGTGAAGCGACCCATCGCCTCGGCGACGATGCGGCGCGTGTTGATGTCGTAAGAAACATAAAAGCTCAGCGCGAAGAAGACCCAGAGAATCAGAACGGTTCGCGCCGGCCGCCACCGGATCAATATCCCGACGACCGCCAGCACCGCGAACGGCAGCGCCGGATACAGGAACCGCCCCGCCGGCTTGCCGGTCATGAGGCTCGGCAGCACCAGCGGCACGATCGCGATCACAAGCAGCATCACGATCCGCCGCGGCCGGCGGCTCGTGAGGAACACCAGCGCGAACGCGCACAACGCGCCCGCCGTGATGAACCTGAGGATCCAGTAAAACCAGTTCGGGATCGTGAACGACACGAACGGCCAGTCGATCACATGCAGGTACGGGATGAACAGCGCGTCGTAGTAGTCGGTCAGCTGCCGCCCGAAATTCTTGGGTGACAGCGAGAACGCGCCGGCGGTCGTGTAGGACGCCGTGTAATTGTGCTGCAGGTACGAGATCGCCGCGCCGTGGATGAATGACGCAATCCAAAGCAGAACAAGAATTCGCCATGCCCTTCGCGATCCGCGATCGAGACCCCACGTCCACAGCGTCAGAATCACGGGAAAAATCACGCCCGTTTCCTTGCTGGCCGCGGCGAAGAACCAGAACAGCAACACGCCCAGGCCCCACCCGAAACGATCGGTTTTCAGCCAGCGTTCCCAGCACAGCACGCCGCCCAGCAGCGCGACCGTCAGCAGCGAGTCGCACGCGTTGGCGAGCGTGATCCCGGCGAACCATGTGATGATGTGGAAGGTCATGAGCGTCGCGGCGATCAGCGGCGCCCACCGCGACTCCGGGAACAGCCGCCGCGCGACCAGCCCGGTGAGCCACGCGGCGACGGCCGGCGGGACGAGCGCCGTCAAATGAAACGCCAGCGGGCTCAGCCCGAACCACGCCGTGATGATCCGCGTCAGCACGAGGTACGCCGGCCGCCAGAAGCCGTTGCCCTGCGGCGTAATAATATCGATCCAGCGCACGCCCGCCTGCGGCGCGGCCATCGCGAGCGTCGCAATGTCGTCGAACACAAAAAACGCCCGCAGATTCGGCCAGAACAACACGACCATCACCGCATACGAAAGCAGCGGCGACAGCCGAAACAGCCGCTCGGGGGTCAAGATGGTGGTCTGTTTCGAGTTAATCATGCGCTCCGGTTCGTGCTCGTCTTGCCAGCCGAAGCCTTGGCGAAGGCTGGTGCTCGTGCTCAGCTTGCCAGCCGAAGCCTCGGCGAAGGCTGGTGCTCGTAATCGTAATCGTAATCGAGAGGAGCACTTCGTTTTTCATCCACTAATCATCATCAACGTTCACCAAGCCCCGGCAGGGGCGATACAACTTAGCCCAGGGTGAAGCGAAGCGGAACCCTGGGTAACGTCCGCCTTACCACTCTGAGCCCCGGCAGGGGCGACACAGATTCCGATCGCTCCGTTTGTTGCCCCCTCCGAATCGATCATCGACCGTGGTCTTCCGTCCCTTCGAGCCGCTCCCTATATATTTCCGAAAACTCAACCGAACGTAAATCAATTATAGCCTTGGAGTGCACTCTCGAGAGGTATTGGAGTATCGCAACGAGCGCCAAAACAGCCACGGGAGTGATTACAACGGGCACCATTGACGGATGACGATCAAAATACAAGTGTCCGCAAGCAGCCCAAACAGTTATAAGTAAAAGGATAGCAAGGAGCAGCCTTAAATAAAGTGCGATCAACAATCCGAGGCATGAAATTAAAAGAGAGACAATGGACGGGTTTTTCCGGCAGCGACTTGACACGTGTGCCGTCGCCGCGGCAACGAATTGAAAAACAAAAATCATGTAGAAAATAAATGCCGCGAGAGTGAGACAACCGAGAGAGAACATCGTCATCGCGTGCATCACACCCTGATCGAAAAACAAAACTTTGATCGCCAATTCGACGATGATCGGAAACACGAATACGCCCCAATAGATCGAGAACACGATCATCGTGATGAGGATGGGGGCCATTAAAAGCGCGGGCCAGAAGTGGTGCGGCTTGAAGCGCGACATTGCGAAATCGTGCAGGCGCTGCTCGGAATTTACCGCAAACGTGCGCGTCTGTACCAGCCACAGCCACAGCGCGAACAGGCCAACAAAGAAAATCCCGGACCGGTGAATATACAGCTTGGCCAAGACTCCGTAGCCGATCGGGAAGATCAGCCAGAAAATCCCCGCCGGGCGGCGCAGCCAGCGCAGCGCCCAGCGCGTTTCGTAGCGCAGAAGATACCTATCCGGCGAGCGCCACCAGCGCGGCAACGCGCGCGGCCGGCGGTAAAAATGCCGTTTGAGCCAGCGGAGCATCATGACTTCCGCCGCTTCTTCGGTGTCGGCGCGGGCAGAAGCGGCGCGGCGGCGTTGCGGCGGTCGGCAGCCTCGACCTCGGGCGGGAACGCGACGAGCCCTGTTTTCAGGTGGATCACATGGATGTGCTCGATCGTCCTCAGCTCGGCGCCGGCGCGGGCCTGCTCGATGAATTTCATCGCTTCGTTCACGGCCGCGCGACCGGGCGGATGCGGCCGCGTCCGCAGCGACCACAGCCATTCGCGCACGAGCTGGCCGCGCAGCGCCGCCGACGCGTTCGCCCACAACGGATGCGCGAGATTGATTTTCGAGACGGCCGGCGGCTCCGGTTTGAGCCAGAGTTCGTTCAAGATCAGCCGCGCGGCCTCGGCGAGCGCGCCGGCCTCGCGGTCGATCAGCTCGGCGGCGGTGTTGATCCGCGGCGCGGGATCGAGCCCGATGTATTTGGCGATCGACGGCAGCAGCTCGTGCCGGATCCAACCACGCTTGGTCGCGAGGCTTTCGTTGGTCGGGTCGTCGCGCCACGAAAGGTTGTGGGACCGAAGCCAGTCGCGCAGTGCGGCGCGTCGAATCTCGAGCAGCGGGCGCACGATCGTGAGGCCGCCGATCTGCTCGACGGGCCGGATCGCCGCGAGCCCTGTCGGGCCGCTCCCGGCGAGGAGCCGGATCAAAAACGTTTCGGCGCGGTCGTCAGCCTGGTGCGCCAGCAGCAGCGCGTCGGCCTTGAACGCGTGCGCCGCGTGCCGGAACGCGGCGTGGCGCGCCTGCCGCATCGCGTCCTCGTTGAGCGGCCCCGCGCCGATCAAGTCGTCGCCGAGCCGATCGAGATAAAACGGCAGGCCATGCGCCTTTGCGCGAGCCTCGACGAACCGCGCTTCGTCGGCGCTTTCGGGCCGCTGCCGGTGATCGACATGCACCACGGCCAGCGACCACTTGCGCGCCGCCGCCATCGACGCCGCAAGCTCCAGCAGCGCCATCGAGTCGCCGCCCGCCGAGCAGCCCAGCAGCAACCGCCTGCCGGCCGCAAGCTCCGGCAACCGCCTGCACGCCGCCGCAAACGCGCGCTCGACCGCGAGGGGGTCATCCAATGGCGATTGGCGTTTGGCGTTCATCGACACTCAAAGGTAATCACGAAATTCGCGAAAATGACACGAAATTTGCGCAGAATTTTACTTGAGATGGTGGGCATGGCGAAGCGCGCCGTGGGGGGGCACGGCGGGCGGGGGGGAGAAGATTTTGGGTCTTATGGGTCCTATGGGACTCATGGGAGTTATGGGGGTTATGGGAGTTATGGGAGAAGCGTCGGGTCGGAGACCCGACCTACCACTTTTAGCGGGAGCGGTTTTTGGGTTTGGGGCGTTTGGGCTTTGGGAAGCGGGCGCGGAAGTCTCCGCGGTTATCGGTGAAAAACGGGTGGCCGTCGGGAAAACGGGAGGTGTCGATCAACGGGTGGATGCCCAGGGCAATGCAGCGCGGGTCGCGCGTGCGCTCGCCGTCGGCGAACACGCGCGGCCGGTTCGGGTTTGGGGCGGAGCGGTCGAACGGATCGAAGGGGGGAAGGTTGGTGAGG
>JAJFUE010000177.1 GCA_021372575.1 bacterium
TGGAAACCGTTGAAAACGGTTTCACGAAGTCAGGATTGCGCATACCCCGCGATGAATCGCGGGGTTACGAGGACTGGTGATTAATCGTCGAGTGCGGATCAGGACTCGTTTTCCCATCTTTTTGCTTGAGGCTCCCGTTTCAATTGAACTCCTTGATTGTTTTCGGTGGTGAGAAATGCCGCCCGATTTTGAATTCCACACAAACACATGCCTGTGTTAGCTTTGACGGGCGAGTGCGGCATATGATCCCGATCATCCAGCTCATCAAAGACGACACCCTCGGCGTCACTTTCCCTTACGACGCGAAGATCGTTGAGCTCATCAAGCTGCTGCGCGTGCGCCGCTGGAACCCCTCGAAAAAGCGCTGGGAAGTTCACCTCTCGCATCTGCCCGAACTCCTCCGCATCTTCAAGCTCGAAGAAAAAGATGTCGCGCCCGAGATCGTTGCCCAATGGAAATCCGCCTGGTCGCAACCCGGCCTGCGCGTCCGCCTCGGCCCGTTAAAAGGCAAGCTCACCGGTCCCGGCGCGCCGATCGACAAGATCGATGCCGCGACGTCGTTCCTCGTCCCCGGCAGCAAGTTTTCACCCAAATTCAAATCCGGCCAGTGGGACGGCCGCAAGCACCTGTTCGACGCCCGCGCGATGACGTTCCCCGCCGGCCTGTGGCCGAAGATCGAAAAGCAGATCAAGGCCGCGAAGGTCGAATATGAAATCGCCGAGGACCCCGCCCCGCCCGATCGCTTTCAGCCGTTGGGCGCCGGGCCCGCGAAGGTTTCGCTCCGCCCCTACCAGCTCGCGGCGCTCGAGTCCGCGCTCGCCGGCAAACGCGGCATCATCCAGATGGCCACCGGCGGCGGCAAGACGATGCTCGCCGCGCACCTGTTGCGCCGGCTCGACCGCCCGGCCATCTTTTTCGTCCACACGCTCGACCTGCTCTACCAGGCCGCGCGCGTCTTCGAACGCGAGCTCGGCCGCGAAATCGGCATCCTCGGCGACGGCCAGGCCACGCTTCGCCCCGTCACCGTCGCGACGATCCAGACCGTCGCCAACGCGTGCAGCGGCACGCGCCCGGCCCGCAGGAAGCCCGATGACGACGAGGAGGAGCGCGAGGAGCGGCCCGTCCACTTCGACGAGGCGACCCGCCGCGAGGTCATCGATTTCCTCGAATCGGTCCCCGTCGTGATCTTCGACGAGTGCCACCACGTCCCGGCCGACACGTTCTACAAGATCGCGATGCGCACCGTCGGCGCCACCCACCGTTATGGCCTCTCCGCCACCCCGTGGCGCGACGACGGCGCCGACCTCATGCTCGAGGCCGCCCTCGGCCCCTGCATCCACCAGACCCGCGCCTCCGACCTCATCGACGCCGGCTACCTCGTGCGCCCGCTCATCCAGATGCAGCCGGCGCCGATCATCGCGCTGAGGCGGAAGATCGACTACCACGACTGCTACGGGCAGGCCATCGTGGAAAACCGAGAGCGCAATCGAGTCATCGCGGCACGGGCGCGCCAGTGGGCCGCCGAAGGCTGCTCGGTGCTGATCCTCGTGGCGCACGTGGCGCACGGCCTGCAGCTCTCAAACCTTCTTCCAGAGGCCCGTTTTGCGCACGGCGGCCTCGACAGCGAGCTTCGCCGGCAATATTTGGCCGAACTGGAACAAAAATTGCACCCCATCATGATCGCGACAACCCTGGCCGACGAGGGCCTCGATGTGCCCACGTTGGGCGGACTGATCCTCGCCGGGGGCGGCAAAAGCCAGACGCGGGCCTTTCAGCGCATCGGCCGCGTCCTGCGTCCCGCCGGGGGAAAAACCCAGGCCCGCGTGCTTGATTTCCTCGACGATGCCCCCTGGTTGCGCAATCATAGCCAGGCTCGTCTGGCGCTGTATCGCCAGGAGCCGCGCTTTCAGATTCAAATGCTTCGAAGGGAATTCTCATGCCCGAGCGGATCCTGAACTACATCAACGTCTTTCTGGTGTTGGTGTGCGCCGGGTTCATCTACTACCTGGTCACGGCCAAATACGAGACGCCCTCCGACATCAGGACGGCCCGGAACCTGTTGGAAGAAACCAAAACCAAAATTATTCCCCCGGAGCCGCCCAAGGTCAATCCCGTCAACGAAAGCATGATGGAAGTGATCTACACCCCGACGCCGACACCCACCCCGACACCGACGCCGACCCCCATTCCGCCCAACCTCCCCCAGGCCGTCTCCGGCTGGAGGCTGAGCGAGATCATACCCCCCGATACCGCCGTCTTCACCGACGAGCGCCCCGAATCCAAGCCGCAGATCACGCTCAAGGTCGGCGGCAAGCCATACGAGGGCGACAGCGCCAAGGACGCCACCGGGCGCCAGGTCCCCGTCAAGCTGTTCAAGGTCGAAATGGGCTCCGAGCCCGCCGCCCACCTCGGCTTCCAGGACCAGGTCGTCATCATGAAACTGAACTGAGTTCGATTACGAGCACGAACACGATTGATGCAGTAGCCCGAGCGTGAGCGAGGGACAAGCGAACGAGAGCGTTTCGATTACGATTACGATTACGATTACGAGCACGAGCACGAAGTAGAGACCGATTACATCAAACGAGGGCCCGACCGATGCTTCTCCTCTCCCGCAGCCACAACCGTCGCCAGCTCGCCCGCTGGACGCTCATGACGATCTGCCTGTTGCTGGCCGCCGCCCCGGCGGTCGCGCAGGACAAGCCCCTCCGGCCCACGTCCGGAACGACGACGGCCGCGCCGGAAGTCCTCATGGAGTCGGCCGCCACGCCCAGCCGCGTCGGCGGAACCGCGCCCTCCAAGAGCGAGGCCCTGCCGACCACCGCGCCCCCGATGCCGAAGGTCTCGCTGTTCGTGCACCAGCTCGACATGCAGAAGGTCCTCGACCGCATCCGCGAGGCCACCGGCGTCACCGTCGAGGCCCGCGGCAAGACCACCGGCGTCAAGATCGACCTCGCCGCCGAAAACCTCCCGCTCGACCAGGTCCTCGAGCGCATCACCAAGCCCAACAATTTTGTCTGGATCCAGCGCTCGCCGACCTCCTACCAGATCTACGACCAGGAAACCTACACCCAGGAAGTGACGCGCAACCAGACCATCCGCACCTCCATCCAGCTGCATTACATCAACGCCACCGACCTCGAGGCGATCATCAAGCCGATGCTGACCGAAGGCGTCGAGACCTCCTCGGCCGACGCGCGCACCAACCGCCTCATCGTGCAGGCCCTGCCCGACAAGATCGCCGTCATCAACGACATCGCGAGCGAGTTCGACGTCCAGCTCTACTCGATGGTGTTCGAGATCGCCAACGCCGACACCGACGAGATCGGCTCCCGCCTCCAGGAAATTGCCTCCGAATCGGCCGAGATCCAGATCGATCCGATCAACCGCGTCATCGTCGTCAAGGACACCTTCGAGCGCATCAAGCAGATGGAACAGCTCGTGGCCCTTCTCGACCGCGACCAGGAAATCGTCGCCTACAACCTCAACAACCTCGGCATGGACGGCGAAATGATCGAGCAGATCGTCCAGAAGTTCATCGAGCCGATCATCACCAAGGACGCGATGATGGACTTCAACTACAAGCTCGGCCGCCTCATCGTCCGCGACGTCCACAGCGTCCACAAGAAGATCCAGGACGTCCTCAAGTCCCTCGATACCCCGCGCAAGCAGGTCCTCATCGAGGGCGAGCTCCTCAGCGTCCAGATCACCGACAACCTGAGCCTCGGCTCGAGCTGGGTGATCTCCAACGACCTGCAGACCGCCATGGACAACGCCGTCCCGAACGTGCCCACCACGCCGGTCCCGAACAGGGGCCTGCCCTCCGCCACGATCGGATCGTCCGGCCTCACGTTCCTCGACATCGGCAAGAACTACCGTGTCGAGCTGACCGCCGCCCTCAACAACTCCGACACGCGCATCCTGCTGCGCCCCCGCCTGCTCATCGCCAGCGGCGAAACCGGCAACGTCAGCATCGGCGAGGAACAGCCCGTCCTCAACACCTTCTACAACAACTACAACACGAACGTTACCAACAACTACCAGTCCTCGTCCCAGTCGATGGTCAACACCGGCCTCCAGATCG
This sequence comes from bacterium, assembly GCA_021372575.1. Taxonomy (GTDB): domain Bacteria; phylum Sumerlaeota; class Sumerlaeia; order MVZB01; family MVZB01; genus JAJFUE01. Next base: position 4,085 of record JAJFUE010000177.1, read on the forward strand.
ACATCCAGCCGACGATCACCAACCGCGGCCTCATCGAAATGTACATCGCGTTCGACAACAGCACCCCCATCATCGTCGCCGACATCGGCAACGGCACCCGCGGCGTCGGCCGCAACAGCCAGCGCGCCGAAACCTACATGCTCATGCCCAGCGGCGAAACGCGCGTCATCGGCGGCCTCATCAGCCACAACAAGTCCGAAACCAGCGCCGGCGTGCCGTACCTCTCGAAGATTCCGTATTTCGGCTGGCTGTTCGGCAACCGCACCGATGACAACTCCATGCGCAACCTGATGTTCTTCATCACCGCGACGGTCGTCCAGGAAAAGGCCACGAACGAGGACCTCGCCGAGCCGGTCAACGAAGCCGCCCGCGTCGCGATGGCCGAAGTCACCGAGAAGCCCGCCGCCCCGGCCGAACTCCACAAGATCCCGGCCGAGCTGATTCCTTACCTCAAGAGCATCCGCCCCGAGGCCGTTCCCTACAGCGGCGCGGCCCCGACCACCGCGACCACCCCGTCGGTCCTTTACGAATCCGGAGCCCCGACGGCCCAGCCGCCGAGCGTCACGAGCAGCGTCGGCCAGGGCTTGCTGACCGCCGAGCCTTACAAGAGCCCGCGCGCCGGCGAAACGCTCCGCGTCGGCGGCGCGGTGCCGACGACTTCGGCCTCCAGCGTCGGGCCGACCGGCACGTTCGGCGCCAGCAAGGCGGGCGCGGGGACCCGTCCGGGCCTTGCCAAGACGCCCACGACCGCCAAGGCGACGCCGGGACCCGCCGGCACTCCGGCCCCGGGCGTGAAGGCCACTCCGGGCGCCAAGGCCACGCCGGCCGCGACCCGTACCCCGCGCGCCTATCGCACGCCGCGGCCGCAGCCGACTCCACCCGGCTGGCATCCGAGCCAGTCGGCAACCCCGACGACACAGCAGTAAATCTCCCGATCCGTGAAACCGGGCCCCGCGGCCATTGACCGCGGGGCCCGTTCTTTTGATTCCATCTCGCTTGACGCTTTACGGCTGCGAATGTATAAACAGTTGTGGCCATTGGTGCTTTCGTCATTCAATGTTGCCGCGCACCTAATTTTCACCGGAATAGCCTTTAAAATGGAAGACCCCGAACTCAATCGATCGTTGGATGAGACCCGCGAACTCCATACGCGCTGGGGTCAATTCCGTGATTTCGTGTTGATGGCCGTCAAGTCACGCAAAGTGACGGCGCAGGCCGAGATGAAGTTCCTCGAGCTGAAAAGCCGCATCGCCATGCTGCATGACGGCTTCATGTCGCGCCTGCAGCACGAGCAGAAAACCGGCCAGAACATCATGTCGATCGTCGCCGACTGCATTATGCTCAAGCGCTGCGCGGGCTACACCGACGCCGAGAAACAGAAATTCGAGTTCGACTGGAACGAGTGCTACCTGCTCCTCACCGAGCAACTCGGCGCCCTCGAGGAAGAACAGAAGCGCCTTGCCGGCATCAACATCCGCACCTACAACGCGCAAAAACGGCGCGAGATGCTCGCCGCGCAGATGTACAACTTTCTTCACAGCACAGGCCTCAAGGTTTCCCTTGGCATCCTCGCCGCCATCATCGTCCTGTGGGTCATCCCCTTCTTCAACATTTACGACTACAAGAACTTCGGCAAAATGGGCTGGTCGCGCAAGCCGTACCAGGCGTTCGTCAACTTTGTCTGGCGCCCCTACGTCAACATGGATCTGATGTATGTCGATCCGTCCGAAGTCAGGACCGCCAAGCGCGACGACGCCGGCGATGCCAAGGTGGGCATCAATCGCGACCAGACCATGCAGGCCAAGCTGACGCAGGAATACTTCAAGACCAAACAGGTGGCCGCCTGGGGAATCCGCGACAAGAACGACGTCAAGGCCATCGGCAATGCCGCCGGCAACGCGTGGCGGTTCGACACCGAAGCCTTTACCGCCGGCGGCGTGCCCGCTAATTTCTATTTCCTCTATTTCCAGCGGATCGAGGACGCGATCACCTTCACCAACTCGGTCATCAACGCCGTCAACAAGCTTCCGGCCGACAGGCGCGACAAGGTCTTTGGCGAGACTGAAATGCTCCGCCGCGCGAACATCGTTTCGATCGGTGTTTCCGGCCACGCCCACCGTGGCTGGGCCCGCGACAAGTATTACTTCCTCCCCACGGACAAGGATCTCCTTGCCCCTGGCGCGACGGCCGAAGCCACGAAGTAACGATGGCTCTAAAATCTGATTCGTTCGGCAGCGTATGGACGAGGCAATCCAAGCCTGGTTGAGGCTTGCGCTGGCGCCGGAGATCGGGCCGGTGCTGGCGCGCCGCCTGCTGGCCGCCGTCGGCGATCCCGAATCGATTTTTTCCGCCAAACAGAAGACCCTTCTTGACGTGCCGGGGATGGGCCGCGGCCGCATCGAGCGGCTCCTCGATCCCGCGGCCGATCGTGCCGCCCGCGACGAGGCCGCCCGCTGCGCCGAGGCCGGCGTCGCCATCGTCACGCTTGCCGATTCCATCTACCCCGTCCTCCTGCGCCGGTTCGAGTTCCCGCCGCCGGTCCTGTGGGTGCGCGGCGAACTCAAGCCCGAAGACCGGCTCGCGATCTCGATCGTCGGCCCGCGCCGGCCGAGCGACTATGCCCGCCTCATGGCCGAGCGCCTTGCGCCGCCGCTGGCCGCTCACGGCCTCACCCTCGTCAGCGGCCTCGCTTACGGCATCGACTCCATCGTCCACAAGTCGGCCGTCGAGGCCGGCGGCCGGACGCTCGCCGTCGTCGGCCACGGCCTGGGCGTCGCGCTGTATCCCGCCGCCAACGCCCAGCTTGCCGAATCGATCGCCGACGGCCACGGCGCGCTCGTGAGCATCTTCCCCATGCAGACCGAGCCCTCGCCGGGTCTCTTCCCGCAGCGCAACGAGGTGTTGGCCGGATTGGGGCTCGCGACGCTGGTCATCGAGGCCTCGCCTGAGAGCGGCACGCTCATCACCGCGCGCCACGCGGCCGCCGCCAACCGGATCGTGATGGCCTGCCCCGGCGACGCCGTCCGGCGCGCCGCGCAGGGCTCCAACCGCCTCCTTGCCGAAGGCGCCGTTTTGGTTCAGGAGGCGGCCGACGTCCTCGAATCGTTGGGCGACGAGCTTCGCCGCGGAATGGCCGAGCTCGGCCACCCCACCCCCGCCCGCGAAACGGTTCAGGCCGACCTGTTCGATGAGCCCGCGGAAAAACCCGCTCCGGCCGCGGCGCCATCCGATCCGATCTCGGATTTGATCCTCGAACTCCTTGCCGCCGAGCCGCAGCCGATCGACATGCTGCTGATGCAGTGCGAGGCCGCCGGCGGCACCCCTGGCCAGGTCATGGAAAAGCTGCTCACGCTCGAGCTCGAAGGCCGCCTCCGCCAGCTCCCCGGCCGACTCTACGCCGCCTGCAAATAAAGTATCAGTGTCAGTAGATCGCTTCGGCTCGATGCAAGATAGGCTCACAGCTTGTGGGCATGGCAAAGCGCGCGCCTGGGGGGTGGGCACGGCGGGCGCGTGGGGGAGGGAATGGGGCTTGTCAGGCTTGTGGGTCTTGTGGGTCCTTTGGGTCTTGTGAGTCCAATGGGAATGATGGGAGTTATGGGAAGAAGAGTCGGGTCGGAGACCCGACCTACCCCCTCTCAGCGGGAGCGGTTTCTGGGGAGGGCTGAAAGGGGATTGCGGAAATCGGGTGAGTCGATGGGTTCTTCGGAGAAATCTTCGGGAAAATCGTCAGAAAAATCGTCGGCGGGGGTGAGGGGTTCCTCGGTTTCGACGATGTGGAATTCGACCAGGCGCTCTTCGAGATAGGGGATCATGCGGTCGAGCTCGACGCGGATCTGGTCGGGGGTGAGATCGCGGAGCATGGGGATCTCGCGGAGAAGCGGGGTCTCGCGGAGCGAGGGGGAACGGAGCGTCGTGGATCGTTTGGCGGACGGGTTGGTTAATAGCGGATCGGAGGGGGAGATAGGACCTATAGGACTGATAGGACTGATAGGACTGATAGGAGGCATGGGACCTATGGGACTTATGGGACTTATGGGACTCATGGGACCTATGGGAGTTGTGGGAGCTGTGGGAGTTGTGGGCGAGGGTTGATCGGTTGATGGTTGATTGGCGAGCTTTTGGGCTAGGGCGGACATGTGGAGCAGGGATTTGTGGATCGCCGTCATGCGGGCGAGGTCGTCGATCATGTAGTTGAGCGTGCAAACGTCGGGGCATTGGTCGAGCGAGTCCAGCTCCTCGAACCAGAGCTTGAGGAGGTGCTCGCCGATCGCGGCGCAGGAAGAGAGGTCGGTGAGGTCCGTGAGCAAAGTGCTG
>JAJFUE010000186.1 GCA_021372575.1 bacterium
CCCCACGACGAACGCGACGAACACGGGAATCATCTCCTGCGTGAGCGCCTTGGCGGCGCCGGCCGCGGCGTAGCTCTTGACGTTGAACTGCGCGAGCTGGTAGCCGGCCTGAAGGACCATGACCATGCCGACGAAGATGCCCGTGAGCGAGGCCACCGGCATGGCGCGCCAGCCCAGCCGCCACGCCTGGTCGGTGATGAGGCGGATGCGCCACGGCGGCCGAAGCGCGGCGGCGATGGCGCGGCCGGCAAAGAGCGAGAAGTCGCCGATGCCATCGAGGGAATCGCGGAAGCGATGAAAGATGAAAGATGAAAGATGAAAGAACATAATGACTACAAACTGCGCGTCGGCATTGTTGTTTTGCGCGCCTTTAACTTTTTAACACCCGACACCAGAATCGCGGAAAGTTCGTCACCTGTTTCCATCAATGGCTTGAGCCGGTCTGGATTCATCATACCCGATTCCGACAGCAATTCGAGCCAATAGATCGCCTCTTCGAGTTCCTGCAGAGCACCCTCGGTTTTGCTGATCATTTCGGCGTTTGACCGGCTTCGCTTGCTTTCCCTCAGATGGGCGCCGACAGACGTTCCGGCTCGCAATAGCTGCTTCCCGATCACCTGTGCTTCAGTAGTTTTCGGCAGAGCGACATAGAGCCGGATGATTCTTAACGCAAGCTCTTTGGAACGGCTCAACAGATCCAGCTTTTTCTCTTCCCACTCGTTTTTCATTCTCCACCTCTAATCATATGGTCTTTTATGTTTCCCTTTCATGTTTCATCTTTCATCTCTAGTTTTCGTCGCGCGTCGCTGCCTTCGGTGAAGAGCGCTTCGATCGTTTTTCCGTCATTCTTCGTGAGCGCGTGGCGCCATTCGTTGAGGACCTTCTCGAGGTCGTCGAGCCAGGCCAGGACAGCGTCGGAATTTTCGCTGAAAATCTGGCGCCAGATTTCGGGGTCGGCGGCGGCGATGCGCGTCATGTCCTTGAGGCCCTGGCCGCTGATCGCGGCGACCTCGTCGGCCGTCAGGTCGCTCGAGCGGGCGAGCGACTGCATGAGCGCGGAGGCAAGAAGATGAGGCAGATGGCTGATCCCTGCCAGCAGGCGGTCGTGGCGCGCAGGATCCATCTCGATGACGCGCGCGCCGAGCGCCTCCCAGAACGAACGCGCGATCGCGAGGGCCTGTGGATCGGTCGAGTCGTCGGGCGTCAGGATGCAGGCACAGCCTTCATAGAAATCGCCGCGCGAGTATTCAACGCCGGCCTTTTCGGAGCCGGCCATCGGATGCGACCCGATATATAGGACACCCGGCGGGATGGCGCGGCGGGCTTCCTCGACGATGCGCGCCTTGACGCTGCCGACATCGGTCAGGAACGTCCCGGGGGCGAGATGCGGGCCGATCTCGGCAAGGCGCTCGCGGATCTGGCGCGGCGGGACGGCGAGGATCACGGCATCGGCGCCCTCGAGGGCTTCGGCAGCGCGGGTCGAGCCGCGGTCGATCGCGCCGAACTGGCGCGCGCGCTCGAGGCGCTCCTGGCTGCGGCCAAGGCCGACGATCTCGGCGGCCATGGCGCGCCGGCGCAACGCCATGCCCAGCGAGCCGCCAAGCAGGCCGACACCGTAAATCACGAGCTTTTGAAACCGGGGCGGTGCCATGGGAACTCCGATGCCGTGGATCGTGAATCGTGGATCGTTCAGACCAAACACGATTTCATCGTTTTTACGCCAAGCCGCCCAGCGAAGCAATGATGAGTGATGAATGATGAGTGGGGTCAGTAGGTCGCTTCGGCTCGAAGCGACATCCGGGACACGGAATGATATAGGAACAGAAATGGCCGGCGAGGCCGCCGGCCCCGCATCGGTTTTGATCATGCGGACGGATGAGTGATGATTTCATTCATCATTCATCATTTCTCACGATTTGCGGGCGACGACGTAGCGGGCGAGGGATTGGAGGTGGGCGTAGGCTTCGGGGTCGCGGATGGGGAGGCCTTCGAGATGGCCCGAGGCCGAGCGCGCATACTGGCCGGCCTGCTCGATCGACTGCGCGATCGAGTCGTAGCGGTCGAGGATCTCGCGGATCGCGACGGGGTCCTTGCCGTTGCCGAGCAGTTCGCGCAGGCGATGAAGATCCTCGGGCGAGGCGTCGCGCATGGCCAGGATGAGCGGCAGGGTCTGCTTGCCCGAGGCCAGGTCCAGGCCGGCGGGCTTGCCGAGCTGGCCGTCGCGCGCCGTGTAATCGAGCGTGTCGTCGGTGATCTGGAACGCGAGGCCGAAGTCGAGCCCGAACGCCGCCACCTGCGTGGCCATGTCCTCGTTCAGGCCGGCGTGATTGGCGCCCAGGGCCGCGCACGCCGAGAACAGGCGCGCCGTCTTGCACGTGATCACGTAGAAGTAATCCTCGAACGTGGCCCACTGGCCCCGGCGCTCGATCTGGAAGATCTCGCCCTCGCACATGCGGCGCGTGACCTGGCAGATGAGCTGCAACGGCTTTGGATCGAGCTTCGTCATCGCCAGCTCGAACGAGGCGGCAAAAAGAAAGTCCGCCATGAGGACGGCCACATCGGTTCCCCAGCGGGCGTTGACCGAGGGCTGGCCGCGCCGGGTGTCACCCTTGTCGATCACGTCGTCGTGCAGAAGCGTGGCGACGTGGATGGCTTCCATCGCGGCGGCGATCTCGATCGGGGCGGCGCGGCCGCTGCCGCCGAACGCCCGCGCCACGAGCAGAAGCAGCTTGGGCCGCAGCATCTTGCCCGAGGTCAGGTTCAGGTAATCGGCCACATCGCGGATCAGCTGCGAATCGGTGTTGACCAGCTCCCGCAACAGCCCGCGCACCCGGGCAACATCGTCGTCCAGGTAACGGCTGATTTCAGCAAGAACGTCGGAACTGGCGGAGGAATGAGGCAAAGTGCTGAGTCCTGATTGCTAGTGTCGTGTCTCCGAATTGGAGTCGATTTTGCTTTTGAACCACGAAGTGGTTCGATCCCTAAGCCGGGGGTTGGTTTGGCGAACTTGTTCGACAAACCTACCCCCGGTCGAGTCGCATTGAATTCGGAACCGATTGATCGGTTCGATCATCATCGAATATTCACCCCGCCATAATCTGCGATCAGCGTGAGACACCACACTAGGTCCTGAGTGCTTAGTGCTTAGTAGATCCACGATTCACGATCCACGATCCACGATTCACGATTCACGATTCGCCGTTTCGGCCGGCATCATGGAGCCGGTCTTCTGGTAGCGCAGGTGGAAGTCGAACGCGTGGGCCAGGTCGTGGTGGATGTGCCCCTTGCCCTTCGTCGAGCGGATGTAATCGTGAAGCAGCGGCCGGTAGTCCGGATGCGCGCACTTCTCGATGATCAGCTCGGGGCGGTCGCCGGGCGGCACCCCGCGCAGGTCAGCGAAGCCGTGTTCGGTGACCATCACCTGCACCGAATGCTCGTTGTGGTCGCAGTGGCTGACCATCGGCACGATCGCCGAGATCTTGCCGTCCTTGGCCGTCGAGGGCGCGGTGAAGATCGAAATGTAGGCGTTGCGCGTGAAGTCGCCCGAGCCGCCGATGCCGTTCATCATCATCGTGCCGCCGACGTGGGTCGAGTTGATGTTGCCGTAAATGTCGGCTTCGATGGCGGTGTTCATCGAGATGACGCCCAGCCGGCGCACGAGGCCCGGGTTGTTCGACACCGCCTGCGGCCGGATGACGATCTTTTTCGCATAGCGGTCGAAATTCTCGTAAATGCGCTGGAGCGATTCCGTGCCGAGCGTCAGCGAGCACGTCGATGCGCCGAGCAGCCGGCCCTCGTCCATCAGGTCGAGGCAGGCGTCCTGGAAGACTTCCGTGAACATGTGGAACGCCGGGATGCGCGGGTCGGAACCCATCGAGGCCAGCACGGCGTTGGCCACGTTGCCGACGCCGGACTGGATCGGCAGGAACTCGGCCGGGATGCGGCCGGCCTTGATCTCGCCGACGAGGAACGCGACGACGTTTTCGCCGATCGCGTGGTGCACATCGCCGTAAGGGGCCATCTTGGCGCATTCGTCGGGCTCGTTCGTCTCGACGATGCCGATGACCTTGGCCGGATCGACCTGCGTGTAAGGCTTGCCGACCTTGTTGAGCGGATGGTAGATCGGGATTTCCTTGCGATACGGCGGCTTGGCCACCGTATAGACGTCGTGCATTTCGCGCAGCCGCGGGTTGTGGTAGCTGTTCAGCTCGAAAATGACCTTCTTGGCGAGCGCCAGGTAAGTCGGCGAGGCGCCGCCGGCGGTGGTCAGATAAACCTTGCCATCGTCGGTAACCTCGGTTACCTCAACGATCGCCACATCGACCTCGCCCAGGAAGCCGTATTCGACATACTGCGGCGAGTGCGACAGGTGCAGGTCGAAGAACGGGATCTCGCCCGTGTTGATCTTGGCGCGGATCGCCGCGTTGGACTGGTAAGGAAACCGGAACGACAGCGCATCGGCTTCGGCCAGGGCCTGATCGACCGACGGCCCGGTCGAGGCGCCCGTCAGCAGCCGGACCTTGAACGGCCGGCCGGCGGCGTGCTCGGCCTTGGCGCGCTCGGCCAGCGCGCGGCCGCACGCCTTGGGCGTCCCGGCCGCGGTGAAGCCGCTGGTCGCAATGGTATCGCCGTTGTTGATCAGCGCCACGGCCTGATCGGCGCTGAGCCTGGTGTAACGATTCGACATCTTCGCCCCCCCGCTTGCAAAAATCGTCGCAGCAGTATATTCTCGCGCCCAAATACAATCAAATCCGAATTTCCGGGCGACAAAGTCCAGGCAACAACCCGTCCCGAAAAGACGATTGTAAATGGTTTCGGCGGGGGAGGTCATGGAATTTCGACGAGACAAGCAGTCGCGTCGGAATTCCATTGTCTTTGCCGGCTAGCTTTGAACAATGACTGTCAGGAGCCTGCTGAGGGCAAAAATGAATTATCCCACCAATTACTCACATCATCCAAAAGGGCACGTGACGCTGATCGATCTACTGGCGCTGATGTTCATTGTATATTCTACGATTGGAATCGGGAAGCTCGTGGCCGCGAAATACGGCACCGTCTGGGGTTTTGCGGCGGGAATACCGGCATTCGCAATATGCGTGTCGGCGGTCGTTGTGTTCTACAAAGCCTGTTGGCGCGGAACGGTGAAGAAATGCATCAATCAAACTGCTGGAGAAAATCAGGCATCGGATCCGGATTCGGGAATCATTGCGAAACCACCGGATTGCTTTTGCCGGCTTGTGAAACGGACGCGTCGAGGCCCATATATTTTTGGCATTCTATGGCTTGGATCCGTCGTTTTAATTTGCCTGGCCGCAAATACACCAGGATACAAGCTATGCGCGCTTATAGGTTTCTTTGCGAGTTTCATATTCTTCTTTGGCGGGATGCATGTTGGGGAACGACATGCGCCGCTGCTGAAAATCTCAAAAAATCCGCAGCTTGTCTTTTGGGCGCATCCGTCGGAGGGAATTGGCCAGATCTCAAAGACGCCGATCGAGAATTGCTGTAATCTCGCACTGCATCTGCGGGACGGATCGCAAGTCACGGTCTATTTTTCACCGATGCAGATGCAGGAATTTGCTTTGTGGCTGAAAGAGCAAAATCCAACGATCCGCTGGGGCGATTACGATCACCCGATCAACGAGGCGGCCGAACCGGAAGGAAATTCGGAGAATCCCGAGTCGGGCGATAAGAAATAATTTTGAAATAAGGGCTACTTGGTTGCGGCCGAAGGATAGATTTTCATCACCCACAGCTCCTGGCCGGGGCGGTGGGTGGCGATGATTTGCGTGAAGGCGATCGGGATTTTGCACGCGATGAACGCGTCACTCAGGTTCGCGTTGCTCACGACGTATTGCGGACCGGCGCCGGGACGGGCCGCGACCTCGGCTACCGAATTGGCACCCTGAAGCGGGTGGTTGGTGGTCAGGTAACGTTGCAGGAGCGGCGCGTTCCAGCCGCGCAGCACCCATACTGTCGCTCCCGGTTCGGCGGTGCGGTCTATAAAATGCGCGACCGTGTCCCACGCCTGCTTCTGGCGGTAGGCGTAATAGTTGTGGAGATAAAAAAGCTGCGCGGCGGCGACGATCACGAGCAACGCGATGCCGATACGCCGGCGCGGGCCTGTTGCCCCGACCGCGAGCAGCGCAACGACGACCGGCACGGCGATGATCAGGTAGCGCGAGCCCCAGAAGACGATCGGCTTCACGAACGAGACCGCGACCGGGACGGCGAGCATGCAGGCCAGCCCGAGCCCGATGATCAGGACGGCGCCGCGCGATTTGCCGCGGCGGTCGGGCCAAAGCTCCGCGGCCGCGATGAGCGCCAGCGCGAGGCCGGCGGCGATGACCACCATGTCGATCCACGACCAAATGCTCGGCTCGGTTGCGAACGGCGAATACCACGGGCCGATCAATTGGGCGCGCGAGACGTGATAAAGCAGGTCGGGGCCATAGGATTTGGGCAGGAACGGGGTGTCCTCGCCCCAGTGGCCGTGCGCGCGCAAGAGCGCGCCGGCAAGCGGCAACGCGCCGCCAAGGATCATGATGAACGCGGAGGCAGTGAGCGTCCGGCGGCGGACCTGATGCCGCGCCAGCCACAGGATCAGCAGCACCGTCGCCCAGATGAACGCCGAATAATATTGAAACAGAAACGCCATCAGGACGCCGAGCGCGGCCAGCGGCATCCACCGCTGGCTTGTTCGTTTGCTTGGGCCGAGTCCCCACGCCAGCGCCGCGATCGCCATGAGCTCGAAGAAGATCTGCATGCTGTAGGAGCGGGCTTCCTGACTGTAATAGACGTGCATCGGCGAGATCGCGAGGAGGAACGTTGCGACAAGCGCGGCCGATGGGCGCCCGGGGATGAGCCAGCGCATGGCGAGGAACATGAGCGGGAGCGCGGCGATGCCGGCCAGCGCCGACGGCAGGCGCAGCATCGCGTCGCTCGAGCCGAACAACGCGATCCAGCCGTGCATGAGGAAAAAGTAGAGCGGCGGATGCGGCTCGATCGTGAGGACTAAATGAAGCACCTCGCGCAGAGTCGGGACGCCGGCCGTGCGGATCGTGAAGTATTCGTCCGACCAGAGCGATTCCTGGCCAAGCGCGGCGAGGCGAAGCGCGGCCCCGAGGGCGACGAGCGCAATCAAGCAGGTCCAAGGCCAGAACGGACGGCGATTATCGATGGCGGTGGTGGTCATGAAATTGGACGCGCTCCAGGAAAAATATAAAACGGGGTCGCGGTGGCGGGCGATAGAAATCGGGTTGCGTGGGAGTTTAAACGCAATTGGGGACAACGCAACGTGAGCAGGCCATTAGCGCAGATCGGTGACACTCGAACAATCGTCGGCGATCACAACAAAGCCGATGCGCACGATTTCATAATTCCTTGATCACCCTGCATGGGTTCCCAACCGCCAGACTACTGGCAGGTACCGATTTGGTCACCACGCTTCCGGCTCCTATGGTTGTGTTGTCGCCGATGGTTACGCCCGGCAAGATGATGACGCTTCCGCCGATCCACACATTTTTTCCTATGGTCACGGGAGCGGTCCGCGATTTCCAGAATGTGCTTTCACGGGAGAGACGTTCTTCCGCCTTGACGGGATGGAACACCGTGTAAATATGCGTTCCCGGGCCAATACCGCAATTGTCGCCGATGGTTATTTTGTTGCTGTCAAGGAAGACGCAATTCATGTTGATTTCCACATTGTCGCCGATGTGGATATTTTCTCCGTAATCGACAAAGAAAGGGGCGGTGATCCAGACATTACGTCCTTTCGATCCGAGTAATTTCGTTAATATCGAATTCAATTTTTCCGCGTCGGTCGATAACGTCGAATTATATTCCCGATGCAATTGTTTGGCAAAATGCCAGCGAGCGATCAGCTCCGGATCCGCGCAATCATACAGTTCACCGGATAACATCTTTTCTTTTTCGGTCGTCATATTTCGAATATTCCCTTTGTTTATCATTGCATTTATATTCTGCCCGGTATTGTTGGTGATCAGGCCGACGCGTCTGGACCCACGGAGACCTCGACCAGCATGCGCTCGAGCTCGGCGGGGCGGATCGTTTCGATCGCGGCCGCGCGCACATCGTCGATCTTGACGGCCGCGAGCCGCTCGAGGTAGCGGTCGAGGAACTCGGTCGAGCCGGTGAGCGTGAAATAGGAGCCGATGTTGCCGGCCGCGCCGCCGGTGGTTTCCATCGAGAATCGCTGCGCGCTGTCGAGCAGCCGCCGCGCGCGCTCGAGCGCGCGGCCGTCGCAGGAATTCGCGGCAAACTCGCGCAGCTCTTCCAGGAGCGCCTCGCGAAGCCGGTCGCGCTGCTCAGGCAGGCAGGTCGCCACGACGACCATCAGCGCATTGCGAAGGTGAGACGGATAGTGACACCCAATTGACGAGCAGAGACCCTGCTTTTCCTTGATCGATTGATACAGACGGCTGGCGCGGCCCTGGCCGAGGATGCACTGGATCACGTCGAGCACGACCGCGCGCTCGTGGTCGTTCATCCCCGGCGCCGGCAGCGAGAACGTGACATACACCTCGCCACCGGTCGGCTTCGTGACGTGGATGTATTTGCCGGCGCCGAGGCGCTGCGGCGTTTCATCGATGAGCGGCGTAAGCGGCCGGTCGAACCCGGCGAATGCGGCCTCGGCCTGCTCGATAACCTTTTTCGAATCGACATCGCCGACGACGATCAGCGCCGAGCTGCCGGGACTGTAACGCTTGTGGTAATAATCGAGCATCCCGTCGCGGTCGATCGCACGGATCGTTTCCTCGTAGCCGATGACCGGGTCGTGATACGGCCCGTCCTCGAAAAATTCCGAATAGAGCTTCTCGAACAGCACGCCGACGGGGTGGTCCTGCTTGCGGCGGTATTCCTCGAGGATGACGAGGCGTTCCTTCTCGAGCTCGGTCGGGTCGAGCGTCGAGTGGCGCATCATTTCGGCGAGCATCTGGATGGCGACGCCGATCGAGGCCGCGGGGATCGTCACGTAGTAATGCGTGAAATCGAAGCTGGTGCCGGCGTTGGAAACGCCGCCGAGGTTTTCGATCGCGCGCTCGATCTCGCCGAGGCCGAAGCGCTCGGTCCCCTTGAACAGCATGTGCTCGAGGAAATGCGAGACGCCCAGGAGCGGGGCCGGTTCGTCTGCGCCGCCGGTGCGCACCCAGACGTCGGCGGTGGCCACCGCGACCTCATGGTTTTCCATGATGAGCAGCGGCATGCCGTTTTTGAGAGTGTAAAGTTGGGTTGGTTGCATGATTCCCGTTTCGTGCTCGTGCTCGTAATCGTAATCGTAATCGAAAACCGTTCGTCCGCCTGTCCCTCGCTCACGCTCGGGCTGCTGCATTCCGGCTACCACCGTGCCTCGTTCTCGCTTACGAGTTTAAAAAAGGCGCGGACGGATGTAAAAGGATTAGTGTCATGGGCAACCGACCGCCACGCACTTTGATTTCGCTGGCCGCTTGCATTGCAGCCTCGATCCTGCTGTGCCTGCCGATTCTAAACGCCAACCTGGTTTCGGACGACTGGGTGCTGCTCGACGCCGTCGTGCACAAGGGCGTGTGGGCGGCGTGGGGCGGCGGCGGCCATGAAATGCTCGGTTTTTTCCGCCCGCTCATCACGCTCACGCTATGGTTCAACTACCAAATCGGCGGCCTGAACCCGCTCGGCTACCATCTGTTCAACGCAGTCGTCCACGGCATCTGCGCCTGGCTCGTGGGTGTTGTAGCTTTCCTTTTCCTGCGCAACGCAGCGCCCAGGCATCAAGGCTCAGGGCTCATTCCAGCGCTCGCCTCGCTTATCTTTCTTGTCCATCCCAGTCACGCCGAACCGGTCGCGTGGGTCAGCGCGCGCGGCGATCTGATGGCGTGCGCGTTCGGATTGGCGGCGTTTGCGCTCTGGATTCACTCACCGAAAATCTCGAATTCGATTTTGGCAGGAATGTGTTTGATCGCCGCCTTGCTGGCGAAAGAATCGGCGATCGTCGTGCCGGTGTTCCTGTTTGCATTCGAGCTGATCGTCGCCGGCCGCGGCACGCACGGCAAACGAGTCGGCCATGCGCTTCGCCGCACGTGGCCGCTGTTTCTAATATTAATAATTTTCATGGTGATTCGCGCGATGGCGCTGGGCCACGCGGTGGGCGGTTACGGCTCGGAACGCATATTGGGAATTCATCCATTATTCTGGGCGCGCAATCTAGCCGCCGCAACGTTCCGCTCATTTATGCCGATCATACCGCACAGTTTTGACTGGCCGGATTGGATACCATTTTTTTTGATCGCGATATCGCTGCCGATTTGCGTGATCTATTTAATATTGCGCCATCTGCGACAATCGGATGCCTCGCCCCAATCCCTTGTGCCTCGACTCATTGTGTTTTGCTCGTTGGCTTTTGTAGTTTCGGTTGTTCCGGTGCTCAACCTGCCGCTTTCGATTCGAAACAGCGAGGGCGAACGCTTCATCTATTTGCCGACGGTTTTCACGTCGATCATGCTCGCCGTATTTCTCGCCAGCACATTTCAAAGAAAATATTCATTCATTCTGACGGGAATTTTGCTGTATTTCATGGCATTGGAATTATCGTTCGCCACATGGGGCATGGCCGGACGACTCTCCGGGAACCTGGTCGGCGATCTCAGGACGATTGTGGATTCGCGGACGGTTGAGAGGCTTGATGTGTATAACCTGCCCGATCATCTGCGCGGGGCGTATGTGTTCCGGAACGGTTTCGTCAAGGCGGCGAGGCTCAACGGCATCACGCCGGAGAGAATCAAAGAAATTAAAATTCAGAATGTTCAGCCGATTCAGAATGTGAATGAGAAATTCGAAAATCCGACGTTAACTGCTTCTCCGGGGACAATTTCCATTAATTATTCGGAAGGCAAACTGAAAGAGATTTCACGCTAACAGGGTGTTGAAATAGTCCCGCAGGGACGGCCGCTTTCAGCCCGCCACGGCAGTGGCGGGTAAAAAACCCAATAAAATCGAGAGTCCCGGAGGGACGACCGAACACGCCATTCGGATAAAATTCGTTCTTCACCACCCTGTTAAGTATGCATTATGCATTAAATATTTCGCGTGTTTCACGTGTTTTGCGTTTTTGCATGATAATATTTTTATGCCGTCTCTTCGATTTCAGCGGCGGACTGCCAGCGTCTCGCGAGGTCGTTTGCGACATGGGAATCATGATGCAGACGCGCCGGCTCGCGCTGATCAATATCGCTTCGAGCCGAAGCGGCCTGCTGACGGGATTAAAATTTTTTTCTGGAACACGGACGGCTTTCGGGTGTCTGATAAGTGGGTCGGATATGTCTTTGATACACCCCACCTCCGTCGTTCACCCAAGCGCCCAGATTGCCGAGGACGTCGAGATCGGACCCTATTCGATCGTCGAGGCCGACGTGCGGATCGGCGCCGGCAGCCGCATCGGCGGGCACGTGACGCTCGGCGAGCGGCTCGTCATCGGGCGTAACGTTCGCGTCTTCAATTATGCGTGCCTCGGAACGGCCAGTCAGGACCTCAAGCACAAGGGCCAGCGCTCGCACTGCGAAATCGGCGACGGATCGATCATCCGCGAGTTCGTGACGATGAACCGCGCCACCCGCGAGGGGGGCGTCACCCGCGTCGGCCGGCGCGTGCTGCTCATGGCTTACACGCACGTGGCGCACGAATGCACGGTCGAGGACGGAGCGATCCTCGCCAACGGCGCGACGCTCGGCGGCGAGGTCCACGTCGGCAAGCACGCCAACATCGGCGGCCTGAGCGGCATCCACCAATTCTGCCGGATCGGCGCGCACGCGATCATCGGCGCCTCGAGCAAGGTCACGCAGGACATCCCGCCGTTCGTCATGGCCGACGGCCACCCGGCGCGGCCGTATGGGCCGAACGTCATCGGCTTGGAGCGTTGCGGGTTCGACGAGCAGCAGATCGCGCTCATCCGCCGGATTTTGCACAAACTTTACGACCGCAACGGCAGCCTCGAGGAAAACTGCGAGGCGATCCGCGAGATGTGGCCCGCCGAACCGGCCGCCGCAATGGTCCTTGAATTCGTCGAGCTCAGCCAGCGCGGCATCGCCCACCCGCGCCCCCGCCACGAAGAATTCAGCGAAGCCGAAATCTAAAACAAAATCTTGTCGCAGAGTTGCGCCCATTGGCGGAGAGCGCAGAGACGTTTTTATTGGGGTTTTTAGATGATGTCAAAGGGCTGACATCGGGTGCGGCATAGCCTGTGGATAACTTGTGAATGAATGGTTTTTGGAGCGAAAATGAAGGCGATTGGCGGGCTTTCGGGGATCGTCGGGTTTTTGGCGGAGTCTGGCGTCATGCCGGGAGACTTGCCGACAAGGAATTCGACTTTCGTTTTGAACCAACCGCAATAAATACAATTATATAAAGGATCAAAACGAAGCTTCCGCAGACGCGCAATCCATCACTTTTCCCTATGCTTTATATGGGAATTTTCCCGAGTTAAATCTCTGACGGACGGCAATTCGACGGCAATTGATGCACCTTCATGCAAATCGGCGGGGGGCTGTGAATAACTTGGGGACAATATACACCCCGCCGTCACCAATGCCGATGGCTCAAATCACTTAAGATTTACGAAAGCGTGGTAGAGGACGACCTTGGCGAGAAGCTTGATCGCGGTGAACTCGTTGATCAGCGTCCCGGCCTGGGGGACGGTTTCGCAAACGTCGAATCCGACGAGCTGGATGTTCGGGTTTTGAATCAACGTGCGCAGGTAGCGCAGCGTCGGCCACCACTCCAGGCCGCCGGGCTGGGGCGTGCCGGTCGCCGGGCACAGCGCCGGGTCGAGGCCGTCGATGTCGATCGTCAGATAGACGGGGCCCGAAACCGACGAGAGCGTTTTGATGAGGTCGAGCTCGACCATGGCGTCGGTGGCCAGGGCCTGCGCGCCGAACGTCCGCAGCTTGCGGCATTGCTTGCCGAAATCGGCCTCGGCACGGTCGGCCGAGCGGATCCCGATCGCCAGCACGCGCGCCCCCAGGTCAAGCACGCGGCGCATCGCGCAGGCGTGCGAGTGCGGCGTGTTCTCGTATTCCTGGCGCAGGTCGGCGTGGGCGTCGATCTGCACGACCGTCAACGCGGAAGGGTCGATCTTGCGCCGGGCGATCGCCGCGCGCACCAGCGGCGGGGTCAGGCTGTGCTCGCCGCCGACGCCGACGACCAGGCCGCGGCTGCCGTGAAGCTCGAACGCGGCGCGATAGACCTTCTCCAGGTAGGCGACAACCGGCTCGTCCTGGGCCGGCTCGACGGCCGGCGCCGAATGATACTTGAGCTGGTCGAGATCGGCGTCGAGTTCCTCGTCGTAGAGCTCGAGCTGGGTCGAGGCCTGCCAGATCGCCTCGGGTCCGGCGGCCGTCCCCTTGCCATACGTCACCGTGCCTTCGAACGGAAGCGGAAGGACCAGGACGTCGGCTTCGGCCGCGGAGGATTCAGGGATGTCGAGGAA
>JAJFUE010000188.1 GCA_021372575.1 bacterium
ACGAGGATAAATCCCCGCTGCAGAGCCTCGAGAACATGCCGGGGGTCGAGGCCGCCATCCCGATCCTCAAGCCTTACAAGCTGGCCGGCCGCGAGTTCCACCCCGAAACAAGTTGTGTCGATATCTCCGGCTTCAAGGTCGGTGGCAATAAGCTGGCGATGATCGCCGGCACGTGCTCCGTCGAGTCGCGCGAACAGGTCCTTGAGGTCGCCGAGGCCGTCAAGGCTGCCGGCGCGCAGTTCCTTCGCGGCGGCGCGTTCAAGCCGCGGACATCGCCGTATGCATTCCAGGGGCTTGGCGAAAAAGGTTTGGAAATCCTCGTCGAGGCGCGCGAGCGCACCGGCCTGCGCATCGTCACCGAGATCGTCAACGCCGACGACCTCCCCGGCATGATCGAGGCCAAGGTCGATCTGCTCCAGATCGGCGCGCGCAACTGCCAGAACTACGCCCTGCTCGACGCGGTCGGCCGCTCCGGCCTCCCCGTCCTCTTGAAGCGCGGCATCTCGACGCTCATCAGCGAATACCTCATGGCCGCCGAATACATCCTGCAGCACGACAATTACAAGGTGATCCTGTGCGAGCGCGGCATCCGCACGTTCGAGACCGCCACGCGCTTCACGCTGGACCTCAACGCGATCCCGGTCATCAAACTGAATTCGCACCTGCCGGTGCTGGCCGATCCGAGCCACGGCACGGGCCAGTGGCGGCTCGTGGAGCCGATGTCGCGCGCCGCGATCGCGGCCGGCGCCGACGGCCTGATCATCGAAGTGCACCCCAGCCCCAAGTTCGCGCTGAGCGACGGCGGCCAGTCGCTCAAGCCCGAAAAATTCGCGCAGCTCGTCGGGAGCGTCCGCAAAATCGCCGAGGCGATGGGCCGGGAGCTGTAGTTTGGTGTCTTAATGAGCGTGGGACGTATAGGTCTCGTATAGGTCCTATAGGTCCCATTACTCCAACTCGATTGTCTATTGGTTTTCGATCGCGCCGCCCTCAAACACGGTGCCGTATTTCTTCTTCAAATAATCCTCGGCCTTGCCGGTCGGCTTGATCGTGTCGATTTCGCGGCCGATCTGGGCTTGTTGCTTGAGCAGCTCGACGAGCATCTCGTGGCGCGTCAGCGCGCGCGGGCGGCTCGGCGCCGGCCTGGCGGCTTCGGTCTTGAGCGTCGAGGTGGTCGCCGCGACCGTGGTCCCGGTCGTGATCGGCTCGAGGCCGGCGAGCCGCCGCGCCGCGGCCAGCGCGTCGTCTTCTTTTTCCTTTTTCGGGATCGGGATCAGGCGCGCCGTCTGGCCCTCCTCGATGGAGGGCGGCGGCGGCAGCTCGAGTTCGCCCGTGGCGCTGGTTTCCTTTTCGCCGCGCGGCAACGTCGCGAGCTGGTGCATGCGGGCCACGTATTTGGCGGAAAGGGCCGTCTCGGCGGCCGCGTCGAAGAACAGCTTGCGCACGCCGGGATCGACTTCCGGATGCTGGAAGTTCGCCAGCGCGACGCCGCCCGCTCCCGACAGCGCCACGCGTTGCATCTGGCGCAGCGCCGCGATCGAGTCGTTCTGATAGCCGGCGACGCCGACATAGACGCTGCCCTTGAGTTCCTTGTCGGCCGCCAGCGCGAAGCCGAGCCAGCCCGTGAACAGGTCGGCGGCGTTGGATTCGGCCTGGAAATTCTTGACATAAACGCGGTTCACCAGGCCGCTCTTCAGCCACTGCGGCCAGTCCTGGTGCAGGCTCTTATAGACGAGCGAGTCCTTGAACGCGTCGAGGCTCGCCGGGGCGGGGCCGGTGGCCTCGCCGCCGACCGCGATCACGATGTCACGCTTGACCGAGCGCGCCGCCTTGGCCATTTCGGTCAGCGTGTCCGTAATCATTTTCGCGCGGAACGCGATCCACTGCGGGTCGTTCGGCGCGGGCCGTTCCGTGCGCCCGGTTTCGCTCTGCCACATTTTGATGATCGTCGGATGATAGCCCCAGTCGGCTCCCGGATCGGCGATCGCGTCGATATAGATGCCGTCGATCGGGTATTGGGCGAGTTCCTTCATGACCTGCGTGAGGATCGCGCGCACCTCCGGCAGCCCCGGCTCGAGGAACCGGTCGCCGGAGCTGGTCTGCGTGGCGCCGCTCTGGTTCTGCGCGAGCCAGTTCGGGCTGTCGGGCGAGGACTCGAGCAGGCCGACGGGGATCGTGGAGTTGACGTTGCCGACGCGGAACGGATCGATCCACGCGAGCACCGCCTTGCGCTTCGGTTTCTTGTGGAGTTCCTTCGTGAGCCGATCGAGCGCGTCGAAGTTGCCGGTCAGGCCGGGCGCCTTGGGGAGCCGGCTGGAACGGTAGCACGCCGAGCCGTTCTCGACGACCTGCGCGATCACTTCCTGGAACGCGAGGTCGCGCAGCTCGCCGACGAGCCGCTCAACCGGCAGCGTGTCGTGCAGCCAGTCGCCTTCGGCCGTCACCCAGATCGCCGAATTGATCGGCTTGCTCTCTTCATCGGTGAAGGTCGCCTCGGCGTCCTGCGCGAAACCCGCCGTCGCGAACAACCAAGTCGCGCAAACGGCAAGTAATCGGGTCATCAGCTTCATGCACATGCTCATACTCCTTGCAACCCTCTTCGCCATCCCCCAATACCGTTGTATGCCCGGCGGCAAACCTAAGCAAGTAGGATATAGGACAATTTGCTGCAACCGTCTCCCCTTCGTGCTGGTAATCCTAAGCTGGCGTAGCCAGAAGCAAATTATTGCATGCCGTCCGGTTGTTTCTTGACCTGCGAATTCAGCCGAGACCCGAGCCCCGGCAGGGGCGACACAGATTTGTGTCGCTCCGTTGTGCCGCCCCTGCCGGGGCTCGGTATGACTGATGGAACTGATGTCCCAGCGCTGACGCGCTGGGCTAACTTGTGTCGCCCCTGCCGGGGCTGGGCGTTCCATGACATGCGACTGCGTTCTCCAATATTTGTGCTCATTTTACATTCAATTTGGCGTATTACAGAGGAATCGTAATCGAAACCTCATCCACTGAGCCTGCCCCCCTCGCTCACGCGCGGGCTGTTGCATCCAATTACCCCTTTGCTTTCCGCGTTCGCCCCGATAAAATGATCTGCGGCTGCGGCGCCCGCGAAGACGGCCCGCTGATTTCCCATGCTCATTGATTCGCACGTTCACCTTCAGGACAAGAAGTTCGCCCGCGACCTCGACCGCGTGCTTGACCGCGCCGAGGACGCCGGCGTCGAACGCATGATTTGCGTCGGCGACAAGACCGAGTCCAGCCGCCGCGCGATCGCGATGGCGAAGCGCTACCCGCGCCTGCTGGCCACGGTCGGCGTTCATCCGCACTACGACGCCCTGTTCACCCCCAAGACCCTGTTCGAGCTCGAGGCGCTCGCGCGCGACCCGTCGGTCGTCGCGATCGGCGAAATCGGGCTCGACTACCACTACCCCAATTATAACGCCGAGCGCCAGATCGAGTGTTTCGTGGCGCAGGCGCGCCTGGCCGGCCGCCGCAAGCTGCCGCTCGTCATCCACTGCCGCGACGCTTACGACGACCTGCTGCGCGTGATCCGCGAGGACGACCGCATCCCGCGCCACGGCGTCATGCACTGCTATTCGGGCGACTACGAGCAGGCGCGCGCGCTCCTTGACGAGGGTTATTACCTTGGCATCGGCGGCGCGGTGACCTACCCCAACGCCGACGTGCTGCGCGACGTGGTCAGGCGCGTGGGGCTCGAGCGCATCGTCAGCGAGACCGACGGCCCGTACCTGCCGCCGCAGATCAAGCGCGGCCGCCGCAACGAGCCGTCCTACATGAAACACGTCATCAAGACGCTCGCCGACCTGACCGACCTCAGTTACCAGGACGCCGCGCGCATCACGAAGGCCAACGCGATCAAATTGTTCGGGCTGCCCGACCGGCTCGACCCGTCGGCGGTCTATAGCATCCGCAACAAGCTCTACGTCGGCGTCACGAACCGCTGCCCGAACGAGTGCTACTTCTGCCAGCGCCACCACGACTACATCGTCATGGGGCACTTCCTCAAGCTCGACCGCGAGCCGAGCGCCGAGGAAGTCATCGAGCGCATCGACGCGCCGACGCAATACGGCGAGATCGTGCTGAGCGGCCTCGGCGAGCCCACGCTGCGCTGGGATGTGTGCCTCGAGCTGGCGCGACGGCTCAAGGAGCTCGGCGCGCGCGTGCGGCTCAACACAAGCGGCCTGGGTTCGCTTCTCAACGGCCGCGACATCACCGCCGAGATGGCCGGCCGCTTTGACGCCGTCGCGATCAACATGGTCGCGCACGACAGGGAAACCTATAACCGGATCGCCAAGCCCGGCGACCCCGATCGCTCGTGGGACGCGATGCTCGAGTTTGCGCGCAATTGCAAGAAGACGGTGCCCGAGGTGATGATGACGATCGTGGCCGTCCCCGAGGTCGATGTCGAGGAATGCCGCCGCCTCGCCGAGGACGACATGCAGGTTCGCCTGCGCGTCCGCGAGTGGGAGGGCAGGCCGTCTGAGGGGTAGGTCGGGTCTCCGACCCGACTCCGTTCGTGCTCGTGCTCGTGCTCGTAATCGTAATCGAGAGCCCATATGAACCACGGAATACACGGACCACACGGAAACAAATTCAGAATTTTTCCGTGTATTCGGTGTATTCCGTGGTTAAAAATTTCCCTGATCCTCATCGCCTCCATGGGTTTGCTCGCCGCCGCCATCCCCGATGATTCCACCGTCGAGCGCTTGCGCAAGCAGATCGAGGAGCGCCAGCAGCAGCGCCGCGACGCCGAGCCCGCCGACAAGATTATCGAGCTTCACGAGCTCGGCACGAGCGAGCAGGGCTGGCCCGACCTGAACAAGGCCGGCGACCTTGCCGTCATCAGGCTCGTCAAGGAATCCGCTTCCAATCTGGTTGCCGTTCGTCTCGTGCCGATCGGCCGCGACGTCGAACCGATCCAAATCCCAAGTTGGGGCCGCGGCGATCAATGGATCTCCATCGATCCCGGCCGCTGGCGTCTCGAACTGAGTGGTAGGTCGGGTCTACGACCCGACTCCGAAACCAAGGAGCAGCTCCAAGTCTTCCAACTCACGCTCGATCGCCGCGGCCGCTACGAGCTCAACCTGAATTCCGTTCAATAACAAGGCCCGGGAACGCCACTCTACCGAGTGGCGCATTTTTTAAATCGCCAATCGGGAGATTGGCGTTCCCGCCTTGATGTCGAGATGAGGGATTAACGAGCGGGTTGGTTTCGATTACGATTACGATTACGCGCACGAGCACGAGCACGATGGACTAACTTATTTGAATCGGCTAACATAAAATCACCATGCATCCTGTCCTCTTCCACATCGGCAACTTTCCGGTCGGCACCTACGGGGTGATGATCGTCATCGGCATCCTGACGGGCGTGTGGCTGGCGGGGCGGCTCGCCCAAAGCCGCGGCATCAAGCCGGAGTTCATGCAGGACCTCGCGATGACCGCGCTTTTGAGCGGATTCCTCGGCGCGCGCATCCTTTACGTCATCATCGAGTCCCATCACGGCGTTCAGATGTCGCTGTCCGAAATGATCTTTTCGCGCGGCGGGTTCGTCTTTCAGGGCGGCGCAATCGCGGCCATCGTCGTCTGCGCGTGGTATATCAAGCATCACCGCCAGCCGGTTTTCGAGACGGCCGACATCGCCGCTCCGGCGCTGGTGCTGGCGCACGCGTTCGGCCGGATCGGCTGCTTTTTCTCCGGCTGCTGCTATGGCCTGACGTGCGGCATCGAAAACGCGCACCCTGTCCTGGGCAAGCTCGCCGTGCAATACCCGCTCGTGAAGGACGCCGCCGGCCGGCCGCTCGAGATGTTCAACTTCGCCTACTTCGAGCAGCTTCAAAATCACCTGATCCCGCCGACGGCGGTCGCGCCGCTGCCGATCCTTCCCGTCCAGCTTTTCGAATCGGCCGGCAACGTACTGATCTGCCTCGTGCTGCTGTGGCTTTGGAAGCGCCGGCGTTTCTCGGGCCAGGTCGCGGCGCTTTACCTGATGCTCTACGCGGTCCTGCGGTTCGGTCTCGAGTTCCTGCGCGGCGATATCGAGCGCGGCCTGTGGTTCGGCGGCGCGATCTCGACCGCTCAGATCATTTGCCTCGGGATGTTCGCCGCCGGCCTCGCGCTGTGGTGGTTCCGCATGAACAAGGGCATCGAGCCGGTTCCGGCGCCCGCGCCTGCCAAGGCCGAAGCCGCACATGAATCAGCGCCCGTCCCCAAAAAAAATCGCCGGCGATAAGCCGGCAATCTTGTCGAGATATGATCCGACGGATCCGACCGATCCGACTGATTTTTTTACGCCACCGGATTGAGCAGCGGCAGCTGCTCGATCTCCTCGCGCAGGCGGGTCAGCTCCGACTCGAAGCGCGTGCGCTTCTCTTCGATGAACTGCCCGGCGAGGCCCTTGTAGTATTCGACGCCCGTGAGCAGGTTCTCGCGGAACTCGGTGAAATACTTCGGCGTGCGCGCCGACAGCCCGAGCGCGTGCTTATCGAGTTCCTTGCGCAGGTACTCGATATACAGCCGCAGCTCGGTGATGAACATGTGCGGCCGTTCCTTGTTCGTGATCAGCGACAGGCGGCCGTAAATGTGATCGACCATTTCCTCGAGCGAGGCGATCTTGTTGAAGTTCACGATGTTCGGCCCGCTGCAGAGGGCCGTCTTCGCCTCGGGGTTGATCCCGTGCTTGACGGTCGCCCCGCCGGCCAGGTCGTGGCAGATGCAGCTCTTGGCCAGCACGGCTTCCTCGACCAGCTTGCGCTGCTCGGGGGTCAGGCCTTCCTCGTCCAGGTGCGCGAGCTTCCGTTTTTGGTACGCGCGCGCCGCCGTGCAGATTGGGAGCTTGGTGAATTCGGTGTTGTGGAGGCGGAGGTAGCCCTTCGGGCACGAGCTGCCGGGGTGGCCCTCGGCGATACGCTGGCGCCGCGCGCGCTCGCTCTCGGATTCGCGCAGCGTCCAGAACGGGATGCCGAACGGCGAGGCGTCGCTCAGATAGACGTCCTGTTCGGTGCGCGCCGCGATGAGCCGCTCCAAGTGGATCTCGTCCAGGTTGGTCGCTTCCGGCACGAGCAGGAACGGCGTCGCCCAGCCGGTCCCGTCCAGCTCATAATAATTCAGGAGCATCTCCTGCTCGTCGGCCGTGCCGATGCCGCCCTGGACCGTGACGCGCATTTCGAGCGGCTGCGAGGGGGCCGGCCGGCCGCGCCCCACGAGCGCCGCCGTGTACATCCCGTGCAGCGACTCGACCAGTTCGTCGCGCCGGTTCTTGAACTCCTCGAGGATCGGGCCCATCAGGTAGCCGTCGGTCGGGAACGCGTGCCCGCCGCAGTTGAGGCCCGACTCGATCCGGTATTCCGAAATCCACAGGCCGCGCTTGGCCAGGTATTTGCCCTGCACGATCGAGGACCGGTAATCGCTGACCTTGAGGACGATCTTCTTCTTGATCCGGCCGGTTTCGTCGGGGAAGAAGTCGTCAAACTGCGTCGCGTAGTTGTAAAGCTTCTGGTTCAGGCCCGCCGAAAGCACGATCGAGGAGTGCAGCTTCGACAGTGCGAATCCGCGCAGGGCCGACATCGCATCGCTGTGCTCGGGCCCCACTTTCACCCCGGCCGAGCGCTCGGCATCGACCTTGGTCATGATGTTGACGTCGATCGAGCCCGCGACGGTGTGGAGGCGCAGGAAATCCTCGGCCCGACGGCGCTCGGCCCCTTGCAGCGACTTGAGCTGCCGCCACTGTTCCTTGAGCGGGGTCTCCGGAAGCAGCCGGAAGTAGCGGTTGATGTCGCTGTCCTCGCGGTCGAACGACGATGCGCGCAGCTCTTCGACCTGCCGCGCCACGAGCTTGTCGATCAAATTCATGTAGGAGGTGATCCGGCGCGCGCGGGCATCCTCGGCGTCATCCGCGATCGGTTCGTAGCGCTCGCCCGTGCGTTCGCAGTGGAAGCGCCGCATCTGTTCGACCAGCACGTCATCGACCAGCGACATCACCGATGAGATCCCGTATCGCGCGACCTTCAGCGGCGTATCAATAGTAAAACCGGTCCCCATCACTGGTATGTGGAACGTATGCGGGCGTGAGTTGTGAGACAGCATTACGGAACGAACCACCTTTCGCCTGGCCCCAAAGACAAAACAGGGCACAACAAGCTTACTTTACTCGGTCAAGGCGAGCAATCCAAGCAAAGATTCAAGATAAGGCCCCCTTTTTCAATTGCTGAAACGGGGCATTAAAAACCTGCGGGGTTTCATGTCGCGATGACTTGACACGCCACCCCAACCGCGAAACAATAGCCTTAGAGCCGCCAAAATGATGCGATCGAATCCATTTCACAAATTGGTTATTTCATTGAATTGGCTTGGATTATGGTCCGGGGCAACACTATTGGCCGGCTCATGATGGAAGGAGCAAAACATGAAAGTCCCTCTCGAGATTGCGTATCGCGATGTTGACAAGAACGATCAACTCGAGGAGCTGATCCGCCAGAAGGCGGCCAAGCTCGAGCGCGTCTGCGACTACCTCGTCAGTTGCCGCGTCGCCGTCGAGCATCCCCAAAAGGAACACCGTTACCGGGTTCGGATCGACCTGCGCGTCCCGCCCAACCACGAAATCGTGGTCAAGAGCGACCCCGAACCCGCGACCATGCACCTTGAGCTGGAGACCGTGCTGCGCCAGACGTTCGACACGGCCCGCCGCCGGCTCCAGAACCTCGTCGAGCGCGCCCACGGCGAAGTCAAGACCCACCCCGAACAGCAGGTGACCGCGCTGATCGACAAGCTGTTCCCGGAGAAGGACTACGGCTTCCTGCGCACGATCGACGGGCGCGATGTGTATTTCCACCGCAACGCCGTCGTGGGCGACGGGTTCAGCAACCTGCGCATCGGCATGGGCGTCCGCTATGTCGAGACCGAGGGCGAAAACGGCCCGCAAGCCACGACCGTCCAGGTCGTCAACCGCCCCGAACGGCTGTAAGAATCTTTTGAGTGCGGATTACGGAGTGCGGAGTGCGGAATTGAAAATTCCCACTCCGCATTCGTTTTTCAATCTTATTTCCGCATTCCGCGTTCAATTCCCCCCGATCCGCGCCGTCCCGCCGACCGTCTCGATGCGCATCGGCTTGGTGATGCGCACATGCTCGCTCGTCGTCCCGGCATTGATCTTGATTTTGCCGCCGCTTGAAACGGCCGCTACGCCTTCGAGCAGCGTGTTGAACGGGTCGAGCGCGGTGCCGGCCTCGAAATTGTTCCAATAGAAGTTGACCCAGATCTCCATGCCCGGCACGCGGTCGGCCGCGCTGATCGCATACATCCCGAGGCTCGACTGTGCCGATGCCGTGCGGATCGTGTTCGCGCCCTCGTCAACGACCGCCGCCACCTCGCTCCACGTGCGCCCGCCGTCGGTTGAGCGAATCAATCTCAAATTGCTTTCGCTCAATCCCGCCGCGGTCACCGCCGCCGGATCGTAATTGAACGTCAGCACGACGCCGAACGTGGATTCGGCCAGGCCCGACACGATCCAGTAGCCGGGCACATCGCTGGTCCTGCCGGGCGCCATGGCGTTGTAGTGCGCCATCGTGAGCTGGCCGGCGATGCTGTTGGCTGAGAAATCAATGCCCATCGACGCCGTCGCCGACAGCACCGGAGCTGTATCGCCCGTGCCGATGCTGACCGTCTCAGCCGCTCGATCGTCTTTCGGCAGCACCCAAATCTCCTCGCCATGTACTCCGTCGTCCTCGATGAAGAACAGGTTCTGGCCGGCGACGGTCATCCCTCTCGGCCATGATAAGCCGTCCCCGGGCATGATATCGGCGACCATTTGCGTTCCCGCCAGCGTGCCATCTGTTGACCATAATTCGAACTCGTAGCCCGGGTAAGCCGCCCTGAAGTAGATGCGGTTGTTGAACAGGCAAGGTTCCTCAGGCTGCGAGGCAACAACGCCCGGATAAATGTCGTTGAAGACGGCCGTCCCGGTGGTCGTGCCGTCGCTCCGCCATAATTCGCTGCCAATCGTTTGATCGCTGTTCGCAAAGTACATGTAGCCATTAAGCGGCACCCACAGCTGGGGCTCGGCGCCCCACTCCCTGTTCGAGCGTAACAGTGTTGTCGTTTCACTCGTCCCGTCGCTTCGCCAGAATTCAAAGTTATCGTAAAAATCGGGAACCTTGAGCAGGACCATGGCCGAGTTATTGAATTGGGCGATGCTCTTGACGTAAGCCCAGCCGTAAAAATCGCTGCCGCCGGCGAAGTGATGGATCAAACGCGTCCCCTGCTCCGTCCCATCCGTGACGGCGAGATTATTCTTGTTGAACGTAAAAAACATCCTGCTGCCGATGGGCGTCTGGTTGAGCGAGTGGAAATAGGCCGTGCCCGCGGTCATGTCCGTCACCATGTGCGTGCCGGCGGGTGTGCCGTCGCTGATCCACAATTCATAGCCATGCACGCCGTCGTCGGCGTTGAAAAAGAAGTTGCCGTTCCAGTCGGACATCGCCTTGGTTGTGGTGTCGGTGGGGTTGTAAACCTGAACGGAGGCAAGCAGTGTTGCCGTTCCGGGCGCTATGCCGTCGATGCAGTATAAGCCGGAGCCCTGGGCCGTCGTGCCCTGGAAGTAAAGCTTGGTGCCCGCGGCAAAGCACCAGTCGCCGACCCCGTTCGCCGCCCCGGGGCGCAAATCAATATACATGCTGGTTCCGCCGAGCGTGCCGTCGGTTGACCAGAGTTCCCGGCCATGCGAGCCGTCGGTCGCGGTGAAGTATATGCGATCCCTGAACGACGTCATGCCGCGCGGCAGCGAATGCGTCGTCCCGGCGTTGATGTCCTTGACCATATAGGTGCCGCCCTCGGTGGCATCGCTGCACCAGAGTTCCTCGCCATGCGCGCTCTCGCTGAACGTGAAGTAAACCCGTCCCGGACCGGCCGTCAGCTTGAATTCGTAATAAACCGGAGTCTGTGCGAGTTCCTTGAGGACATGTGTCCCGGCCGCCGTGCCGTCCGTCACCCACGGCTCCTTGCCATGGCCAGACTGTTCACCGGTGAAACAGATGAGGCCGTTCGGCATCGCCGAGCCGACGCTCGTGAAATCTGAGGCCGACGTGAATATCTTCGTTGTGCCGGCGGGCGTGCCGTCGCTCGTCCAGATCGTGTAGCCATGCCAGAGCGTGTTGCAGAAGAGGACGAGCTTGCCGCCGAGCACGCGCGTACTGCACGAAACACTTTCGTTAGCGCTGTAGCCGCTCAGCGTCGCGATGGCCACCGTTCCGGCCGCGGTTCCGTCCGATTTCCACAGCCGAAGCCCGTTCGTTTCGTTGCGCGTCAGGAAGTACATCGTCGAGCCGATGACGGATTTGCCGATCGGCCGCGAATAGTTCGTGTCGCCCGGCTCGAGGTCCTTGAAGCGCGTCGTCCCCGCGTCGGTGCCATCGCTGCTCCACAGCTCGATGTCGCCGGTGCTTGTTGACTTGGCGCTGAAAAATAATTTGCTGTTGAACGAGATCAGGTCGTAGAGCTCGCTGAATCCCGATTTGACCAGGTTGGTCGAATACGAGCTGCCATACGTGCTCCACAGCCCCAAGCCGGTGGCATCCGTCGCCGAGAAGTAAACCTTTGAATTCATCAGCGTGAATCCGGACGGATTGCTGCTGCCGCTTCCGGGGTTGATATCCTTGAGCAAATACGGCGGATTGCCTTGATATACTTCGCGCCCGTTGCTCCCTTCGATTGCCGAACAATAAAGCGAGCCGCTGATGTACGTCAGGTTCTGCGGCGAGGAATTGGCGGTGCCCGAGTTGATGTCCCGCGACATGTACGTGCCGCCGCTGGAGCCGCTGCTCGTCCAGTATTCGTAGCCGTGCGTCGAATCGTAGCCGACGAAGTACAACCAGCTGCCGGCGATCATGTTGCTTGGGGGATGCGAGGCATCCATGCCTTTGACGATCGTTGTGCCGGCCGCTGTCCCGTCGCTCACATAAAGATTGCTGGCGGAGAAGAAATAGAGCAAGCCGTTCATCTCGGTGAGATTGCGCGGTGAGGATCCGCTGATCCCGCCGATGATGTCCTTGACGAGGAAGGTGCCCGCTTCCGTGCCGTCAGTTTTATACAGTTCGTTGCCGGCGACGCCGTCATCGGCGGTAAAGTAGGTGACGCTGCCGATCGTCAGGAAATTGCCCGGGCTGGACGATGCGGCGGTGTTCATGTTCTGGTTAATATCCTTGACCAGATACGGCGCCGCGGCGCCTACCGGCAGCAGAATCAACGCAAGCCCCATGGCGCCGGTTGTCAAAGCCTTAAAATTAAAAAAAACCATCATCATGATCCCCTCCGTTCCTAGACTCAGGATTCAGCACCCCCACAGCACACAATTTTCAGGACTACCTTGATTGTGTGTGCCACGACAGCGAAAATCGAGGGTATGTCGCGATCTGCAAACCGGATATCCGTGACAATTCGGCCAGAACGGACAATTTAAGACAAAAACGGGCTCCGCTGGCAACCGGATTTCTCCATGTTTTGGATTTGTTCTGTTTAGAAGTTTCACCATGCGCGCCATCCTCCACATCGACATGGACGCCTTTTTCGCCTCGGTCGAGGTCCTGGACCGGCCCGAGCTGCGCGGCCGGCCGGTTATCGTCGGCGACACGCCCGAGGGGCGGGGGGTCGTCGCGGCGGCCAGCTACGAGGCGCGCCGGTTCGGCGTGCACAGCGCGATGAGCGCCGCCCAGGCGCGCCGGCTGTGCCCCGGCGGCGTGTTCATCCGCCCGCGCCATCGCCGCTACAGCGAAATCTCGAAAAAGATCGTCACCATCTTCCGTGACTACACGCCGCTCGTCGAAACCATCTCGCTCGACGAGGCGTTCCTCGACGTGACCGCCTCGCAAAAACTGTTCGGCACGGCCGTCGAAATCGGCCGCGCGATCAAAAAACGCATCAAGGACGAGATCGGCCTCACGGCCTCGGTCGGCGTCGCGCCCAACAAGTTCCTCGCCAAGATCGCCAGCGACTTGGAAAAGCCGAATGGCTTTGTCGTCATCGAGCCCGGGACCGAGGCCGCACGACTTGCCACGCTCAACGTCAACCGCTTGTGGGGCGTCGGCCCGGTCATGGATCGCGAGTTGGGCCGCCTTGGCATCCGCCTCGTCGGCGACATTTTGAAAACTGATCCGAAACGGCTCGAGCGCCGGTTCGGCATGGAGTCAGCCCGCGCGCTCATCGACCTCGCGCGCGGCCTCGACGACCGCCCCGTCGTCCCCGACTCCGCCCCCAAGTCGATCAGCGAGGAAACCACGTTCGAGCGCGACATCGGCGACTCGGCGCGCCTCGTCGAGATCCTCGACGGGCTCGCCGACGAAGTCGCGCGCCGCATGCGCCGCCAGGGCTACCGCGCGCGCACGGTGCACCTCAAGGCGCGCTACCCCGATTTCACGACTCCCACGCGCTCGCTCACGCTCCCCTCGCCGACGGCCTCGACCGTCGCGATCCGCAAGGCCGCCCGCGAGTTGTTTGAACAGAAACTCGGCCGCGCCGGCCGCGCGCTGCGCCTCATCGGCGTCGGCGTCAGCGGCCTCGTCCCCGAGGACGAAGGCCAGCTCGAGCTCTTCCGCGAAGGGGACGACCGCGCCGAAAAAATCGACCACCTCATCGACCGCATCCAAAAAAAACACGGCGACGATTCGATCCGAAGAGGCTGAGGGGCATCAGGTCGCTTCGGCTCGAAGCGACGTTCACCCGATCGTCATGAAGAATCTTTCCTCGAACATCACCTGCGGCAGGCCGCCGGGGCAGATTTTTGTGGCGGCGCTCAGGTCGTGGCCGAGGGTCTGGTCGAACGGGACGGCGACGGCGAGGCCGATGCCGCTGGCGCGGATGCCGATCACGCCCGACTCGCTGTCTTCCAGCCCCAGCACCCGGCCGAATTTTTCGGTGCCGATGCCGAGCCGGTGCAGCGCCATGCTGTAGAGGTCGCGGTGCGGCTTCAGGCGGATCTCGCTTGAGTCGGTTGCGGTCAGGATCGCGTCGTAAAGGTCGTCGGGCGAGGCGAAATGCTCGAGGAGCTTGTCGCGCGTGGCCCGCGGGACCGGCCATTCCGAAATCGCGCCGCGGATCACGCTGAACAGTTCGCCCAGCACGATGCGCGCCTCGTAGCCAAGCGACGACGTGACGATCGCGACCGGCAGCGGCTTGGCGCCGAAGCACTCGACGGCGGCGACGAAATCGGCGCGCA
The DNA here is from genome assembly GCA_021372575.1 of bacterium. Classification (GTDB taxonomy): domain Bacteria; phylum Sumerlaeota; class Sumerlaeia; order MVZB01; family MVZB01; genus JAJFUE01. Next base: position 14,216 of record JAJFUE010000188.1, read on the forward strand.
TTTTCGTGAGCCCGTCGGCGGACGGAACCGGCCGGCCCTTGGCTTTCAATAATTCGACGGCTTGCGCATCAAACAGCACGCCGGCCTCCTGTGGCGTGACGAGGCCCTTGATCGCGGCCAGGAACAGCCCCACGCCGGGCATCGGCTCGATGAGGCGGCGGCCTTCGCCAAGGAGCTGGCGCGCGAGCGTTTCGGCCCGGCCCTGGCCGATGCCCTCCAGGATCTGGTGGTAGCGCGCGTAATAAATTTCGATGCCGCCGCGCACGAGGTCGTTGCGGTCGGTGGGATTGAAGCGGTCGAGATTGCCCAGCGCCAGCTGATGCGCGGTGTGGCGAAGCGAGTCCATGCTGAAGGAAGGCTTGGCGATGAGCTCGCCCGCGGGGCCGCTCTTGATGAGGCCGTCCAGGCCGAGGTTCGTTGCGGTGTTCCTGGCCTCTTCGCGGCGCGCGTCGTCGCGGCTGAGCGCGATGGTCCACAGGATCGACTCGAGCAGCGCCTCGAGGAACGCCTGGCGGTTCATCGCGCCGCCGTAGGTATCGACGAGGTATTCGACGTGCTTGGTCGTGCTGTTGCCGATGACGTGCGGGTGATCGCGATCGCCGAGGCCGGCCCAGTCGCGCGCCGCCGGCCGGCCGGTCATGCGGCGCACCATGTAGTCGAGCGAATAGACACACAGGTGTTCGGTGGTCGTGGTCGTGCCGTCCATGTCGCTGACGACGGCCGCGAGCTCCGGCAGCGGTGTCACCGTGCGCGGCGCCAGCGGGTAGAGCTCATACGGCGGGTGGATGTAGCCCGGGTTGCGGACGACGGCGAATTCCTCGCCGAGGCTGGCAACGAGCCCGGCGGCTTCGGCAGACGAACAGCGCTTGGGCAAGGTCATGATGATGATTTCCTCGTGCTCGTGCTCGTGCTCGTAATCGAGCACCACTGGCACGAATTGAACCGCAAAGCCTCGAAGAACGCAAAGCAAACGATGAGGATTGGAAATTCAGAATGATAGCGTGATGGTGGAAGAAGAAGACGGGCGGGAGCTCATCCCTCGCTTACGCTCGGGCTACTGCATGGGCACGAGCACGATAAGGAAAGAAGCGGGCTTACGTCCGGGCGACTCAGCACTCAGGACTCAGGACTCAGGACTCAGGACTAAATCATAAAAAAAGGCGGGCGGTCGATTTGACCGCCCGATCCTTTGTGTTGCGAATTGCCAAGTCGAGACTAGAGCATGCGCTGGAATTCGGCGCGGCGGTTCTTGGCATAGGCCTTTTCGGTCTTGCCAAGGTCGGCCGGCTGTTCCTTGCCCTTGCTGCCGATTTCGATCTGGGCAGCCGGGATGCCCTTGCTGACCAGGTAGTCACGGACGGCGCTGGCGCGCTTCATGCCCAGATTGAAGTTGTACTCGATCGAGCCGCGCTCGTCGCAGTGGCCGGTGATGTACAGCTTGATGTCCGAGTTTTCCTTGAGGTACTTGACGTTGGCTTCCATCGCGTCAAGCTGGTCCGGACGAATGTTGAACTTGTCGTAGCCGAAATAAATGACCTTCATCTCGGGCAGCGGGACAAGCTGGCCGCGCTGGCCATAAGCGGGCTGATTCTGGGGCTGGGTCGGGGTGACCTCGGCCGTCGGGGCGGCCTGGACCTTCTTCTTGCCGAACCACTTGCAACCAGTGGTCGTCATCATGCCGGTGGCCAGCACGAGGATCAGGAGAACCTGAAGAGAGCGGGCGATACGTTCCATAATCTGCACCTACTCCGGGCGGTTAAGAAACCTTCATGGAATTGAATGGTTGTGTGTCTGGGGCATCGATAAGATACCCGAGCGTTCTGCATACACGACCGACACTTTTAGTCCGTTGTTTGGCAACTTTCAAGGCAAATTAAAGGATATTTTTAAAATCCCGCGCATACCTTGGTATAAGTTATTAAAAATGAGATATATGCACGTTTGCAAAAAAAAATTGAAAACGCCTGAACATTCGCGCGAAATCCTCCCATTCGCGTCTATTTACAGGCAAATTCTGAAAAGTAAAAAAGCTTGAGACGAATGCGGAGTGCTCGCTGGGGGCCGTGATTCTCGGCCTTTGGCCTCAACCCTTTCCCCGTCCGTGAAATTTCTTTGTATCTCTGATTCTCTGTCTCTGTGAGATGGAATTTTGCATGCATTCTGCATTCATTTTCACGCCTTACGGCGTAATCGAACTCTCATCGGTCCTGTATGTCCTTATGGCTCTCCCGCCCCCAACAAAAACAAGACCGTGCGTTGTGGCACCCGGCCCTCCCCAAAAGTTCATAATGTCAGAAACTTCTTTTTTGTTGAATAATTTTACTACCTTGTTTACAATTATTATCTAAGAAGATGGCGAAATTACGGTTAAGCAGGTCCGGATTTTTGGCTCGCGCCGGCCGCTGTCGCAATGGAGGCTTCTGAAAACATAACTTATTCAGTTTCAACGTTCCATAACTTTGGAGCTGCAAAATCACATACCCTGCAACCACGTATTCACAACTTGCGAGAGGGGTTCAAGGAGCATGGCCATGAATCTCAAGACTTCTCTCCCCGCGATCTTGTTGTTCACATCGGTTGCAGTTTTCCAATCCGGCGAAATCCCGGCCCAGTCTCGGCCCTGGATGCAGATCGGCAAGGGCGCCGACTTCCTTGGCACCGCCACCGATCCCGCCGATCCCTCCCTGATCACCGCCGTTTGTCGATTCCCGAACATCGCCCGCAGAAGCACCGACGGCGGCCAAACCTTTGCCAAGATCAGCGACCTGCCGACCACCCGGACACTCATCCAGATGTGTTCGTTCGGCGGCAGCCGCATCTACGCGATCACCGATTCCGGCTGCTGCATCAGCCCCGATGCCGGCCGCACCTGGATTTATTCGGCTTTCCCCACCAACGACATCACGGTCACCGCGATCGCCGCTCACCCGACCGATCCCGGCAAGGTATATGCCGTCGGCTACCGCGATTGGGTCCCCGAGGGCGGGGGCCGCATGTATCGCGATCCGGTCTTCATCCAAAGCGCCGACGGCGGCCTGGCCTGGACCCCCAAAACCATTCGCCAGGTCTTCACTTTTGAGGACCTTTACAGCATTGCTGTTTCAATCAGCGATCCCGACACGATCTATGCCGGTGGCCACAAGCTCACGGCATCAAACCAAGCGCAATCGGTCCTGCGCAGCACCGACGGCGGCGTCACCTGGACCGATGCGTTCACCATCACGGGACGGGATACCACGTTCCGCGCCATCGCCATCGACCCCGCCGAGCCGCGCCGCGTGTATGCCGCCGACGCGGCAAGCGTCTATCGCACCGAGGACGGCGGCGCATCATGGACCAACCTCGCCCCGTACGGCGCCGGCCGCCTCCTCACCGATCCCGCGAATCCGTCACGGATTTATCTCGGCGATGACAACACGGCCCTCGTCAGCACCAACTACGGCCTGAACTGGTCGGGCGTGACATCCAGCCAGATGGCCGTGCGCGGTTCCGTCCGCAACATCGAAATCGCCCCGTCCGACCCGGGAAAGGTTCGTTTCTCCACCAACGTCGGCCTCTACGGTTTCAGCGCGGACGACATGGCCACCGGCATCTTCACCGGTTTCACCCAATCCAAATCCTCGTCCCTGGCGCTTGGCCCATCGCTCCTCATCACGGCGGGCTCCAAATACCCCGGCGGCACCTCGCTTTTCAAATCGAACGCCGACGGCCTGCAATGGGACGAGCTAATCTGCCTCAACATCGGGAACATCCGCGAGCTGCTGATTCATCCCTCGCAGCCCGACCGCCTTGTCGCGCTCTTTGAGATCCAAAATGGCGGCAACGCCAGCCTTTCGCTCAGCGACAACGGCGGCACGTCCTGGACGACCGGAAGCATTCCGCTCAACCCCATGTGCCTCGCGCAGGATCCCATTCGCTCCAACACGATTTATGCCGGCGGCAAAGCGCCCAACATCTTCTCCAAATCCATCGACTTCGGTAGAACATGGACCACCCCCGTCACGATGAAGATGGATTTTTGCGAGGCGATCCTGGTCGTGTAGACGAGCCCGAACGTTGTCTATGCTGTCGGCGGGATGAGATTCAGCAACATGATCGACGACTACTACATCGCGCCGCGAATTTTCCGCAGCGACAATGCCGGGTTCACGTGGAGCAACGTCGGCGGATGGCTCAACGACCTCAAGCCCCCGTCGCCGTGGGGAGGCAAGAATTATGGCGCGCACCGCGTGGTCGTCGATCAGGGCGCCGATCATGTCTTCGTCGGCACCGGCGCCGGCGTGTTTTACACGACCGACGGCGGCCTGTCATGGATCTCCACCGGCATGAACGAGAACGTGGTCGATATCGCTTACGATCCGGCGCGCCGGGTCCTCTACGCCGCCGCCTACGGCAAGGGCGTCTATGCGACGAAACCCGGTGCGTCGTCGATATGGCGCCCAATCAGCGAAGGCCTGGAATCCTGCGCCTTCACGTTCCTGAAATTCGATGCAACGGGATCCCTGCTCTACGCCGGCACAACCGATCGCGGCGTCTGGCGGCTCGAGGCCGCGGACCACAACGCCGCCTCGCCGCAATGGACGCGCTATCGTTGACGCAATACCGTCCCGGCGGGAGCATGGCATCCATGCAATTACTAAGGACCAACAGGGTGTTGAAATAGTCCCGAAGGGACGGCCGCTTTCAGCCCGCCACGGCAGTGGCGGGTAAAAAGCCCAAAGATCGTGCACGTCCCAGAGGGACGGCCGAATAGATCATTCGGATGGATTTCGTTTTTCAACACCCTGCTCAGGACTCAGGACTCAGCACTCAGGACTTCTATATCGGCACGGCCGTCTCTTGCAGCAGCGTCAGAACGGCCTGCGTCCCTTCGCCCATGTTTTCAGTGCTTTCGTCGAACGTCCGCGCGATTCCCAGCCGATGCGCCAGCACCGGCACCGCGATCAGCTTGATGTCGTCCGGGATGCAGAAATCGCGCCCTTCCATATACGCGTGCGCCTGGGCGCAGTTGCGCAGCGCCAGCGCCCCGCGCGTCGAGCACCCGATCTCGATCAGCGGCGACTTCCGCGTCCCCGCCACCAGTTGCACGATGAAGTTCAGCAGCGACTCCTCGATCTTGACCTGCCGCACGCCCTCCTGCATCGCGCACACTTCCTCGGCGCTCAGGACCGGCTGGATCATCGACAGGTCGCCCGGGTCGCGCCGGTGGCGCAGGATTTCGCGCTCGAAATCCTCTTCCGGATAGCCCAGGTGCAGCCGCAGCGTGAACCGATCGAGCTGGCTCTTGGGCAGCGGGAACGTCCCGTGGCTGTCGATCGGGTTTTGCGTGGCGATGACCATGAACGGCCGCGGCAGCTCGTACGTCGTGCGCTCCACGCTCACCTGCGCCGTGTTCATCGCCTCCAGCAGCGCCGACTGCGTCTTGGGCGTCGTGCGGTTGATCTCATCGACCAGCACCACGTTCGCGAACAGCGGCCCGTTGCGGAACACGAACGCGTGCTTGTTCGAGTCGAACATCGTGACGCCGATAATGTCTGACGGCATCAGGTCCGACGTTCCCTGAATTCTTTGAAACGATAAATTAATGGACCGCGCGAGGCAATCGGCGAGCGTCGTCTTGCCGACCCCCGGCACGTCCTCGAACAGCACATGCCCGCCGGCAAGCAGCCCGATGATGGCCTTGCGCACGACGTCATTCTTGCCCTTGATGACGAGCTCGATGTTTTCCTCAAGCCGCCTGAGTTTGGGCTGAGCTTCCCGCGCCGTAATGCCAGTGACCATTCTTTGTTCTCCCTTGTTCGCGCAACTTGATTCTAATGACGCCCCCATCCAAGGCGCAAGTATTCGTGCGCCGGTTGCCGGCCGGGGCCGGCGCCTTGCCGGCCATTTCCTCGATCCGCGCCCGTGTTTGCCGCCATCCGCTCCATTCATTGGACTTCCCTCCGCCAACATGCTATACACGAATGCCCGTTTTCAATGCAGAATAAGGACTTTCTAAAAATCTCGTTTAACCATCAAAGTCTCTTGGGGAGATGCAACAATGCGCGCTGAACGCTTGCTTGTGTTCGTGTGGATGCTTGGCCTGTGCGCGTGCAGCCACATGGCGCAGCTGACCGGCATCCAATCAAAACCGAAGGACTTCACGCCCATCGTGCGTTTCGTCGATCTCAAGATCGGCGAGACGGCGCAGGTCAAGCTGGCCAACGGCAAAACCGCCACCGTCAAGCTGCTCGACCTCAAGAGCGAACGCGATTCGGTCCTCCACGGCATCTGGCGCTCGACCGTCACGGTCGAGGTCAACGGCGAAAAAGCCCGGCTTCTCAACGGCAACTATAATCTGCCGCAGCTCGTCGGCGGCGTACAGATCGACTGCACCGCGACCGGCGACATGGCCCCCGAGTCCCACGAGGATCACTGGGAGCTGAAAAAGGACGCGCGCTTGCGCCTGTGGCCGAAGGGTTCGCGCCTGATCGAGAAGGGCACGTTCACCCCGCCGCTTCAGGAGCGCATCCTCGCCGGGACGACGTGGTACGACAACATCCTGATGAGCGCGCAGGGCAAGGGGAAGTTTTACTATCACTCGGGCATGGACACGGGCGGCGTCGAGAAGCTCTGCCCGGTCGTGGCCGCGACCGACGGCCTCGTCGTGCAGCTCGGCGACGCCCACCTGGACAAGAAGGACCACCCCCCGATCGAACCGCGCTACGACGTCATTTATATCCGCGACGACCGCGGCTGGTATTACCGTTACAGCCACCTGTCTTCGATTGACCCGGGCCTCAAGCTCGGCAAACGCGTCAGGATGGGCCGGCGCATCGGTTACCTCGGCAAGGAAGGCGCCAGCGGCGGCTGGACGCACCTGCACTTCGAGATCAAGGCGCCGACCCCCGACGGCGGCTACGGCACGCAGAACGGCTACGCCTACTGGCTCGAAAGCTACGTCGATCAATACCATCCCGCGGTGATTGCGGTCGCGCAGCCGCGGCGTTCGGTCAGGGTCGGCGAGGGCGTGGTCCTCGACGGCTCGCGGTCGTGGGCGAAGAAGCAAATCGCAAAATACGAATGGACGCTCGACGACGGCACGAAGGCCCAAGGGGCATGCCTCCCGCACGCCTATTCCGTCCCGGGCAGCCACCGCGAAATCCTCAAGGTGACCGACATCGACGGCAATTTCGCCTACGACATCATGAGCGTGCTGGTTGTCGATGCGCAACCGGCCGCGCCCGCTCAGGCTTCTCGCCAGCGTCCCCGCCAGCCGAGCGTGATGGCGTTTTACTGGCCGACGCTGGGCATCAAGCCGGGCGACCCGGTCTATTTCAGCTCGCGCGGCAACGGCGCCGACGGCTACGACGTCTATGATTTCGACGACGGCACCTCGACCGTCCGCGTGCGGTCGAACATCGACACGGCCGGCCACGCCGAAAACGGCTACGCCATGACCGTCCATCATTTCAAGAAGCCCGGCTATTACTTCGTCAAGGTGTCGCGCACCGACGCCGAGACCGGCCGCCGCGGATACCACATGATGGTCGTGCCCGTGGGGATCAAGCCGTGATTCGTGGATCGTGAATCGTGGTTCGTAGATGGTAATTGATGCGACCCACAAGACCCACAAGACCCACAAGACCCAGAAGACCCATCATGGGAAGGACGATGATCATGCGCGCGAAAACTCTTGTTTGCTGCCTGGCGATCGCGGTGGTGTGCGGGTGCGCCGGGATCATACGGCGCGATTCGCATCGCGATTTCACGCCGATCGTGCGGTTCGTCGATTTGAACATCGGCGAGTCCCAGGTCGTCACGCTGAGCAACGGCAAAACCGTGCGCGTCAAGTTGCTCGACGTCAAGACGCGCCGCGATACCGACAATCACGTCTGGCGCTCGACCGCGGTCGTCGATATTGACGGCGAGAAGGCCGACGTCATCATGACGACGTTCAACCTGCCCAAAACCGTCGGCAACTGCCAGATCGACTGCATCGCCACCAAAAATTACGTCGATACCTCGTTCGAAAATTACTGGGAAATCCACAAGGACGCGCGCTTCCGCCTCTGGCCGAAGGGCTCGCCGTGGATCGAACCCGGCACGTTCATGTATCCCGTCGCCAACTCCCGATGGCTGGCGGCCAACGTCGGCTACAGCAACGTCCCGGCTGCGCCGCGCCCCAATGGGAAGTTTTATTACCATGCCGGCATGGACACCGGCGGCGTCGAGAAAATCACGCCCGTCGTCGCGGCCACCGACGGCCTCGTCGTGCAGCTCGGCACCGGGCACCTCAGCCAGGCGGACCACCCGCCGATCCTGCCGCGTTACGACGTGATCTACCTGCGCGACGACCGCGGCTGGTATTACCGTTACAGCCATCTCTCGTTCATTGACCCGAGCCTCAAGCTCGGCGAGCGCGTCAAGATGGGCCGCCGCCTCGGCTACCTTGGCAAGGAAGGCGAGTCGGGCGGCTGGACGCACCTGCATTTCGAAATCAAGACGCCGACGCCCGACGGCAAGCTCTACGGCACGCAGGACGCCTACGCGTATTTCCATCAGGGCTACCGCGAGCAGTACCGCCCGCCGATCATGGCGGTCGCGCAGCCGCGGACGATCGCAAACGTCGGCGAGGAGTTCGAGCTCGACGCCTCGCGTTCGTGGTCGGAGAAGCCGGTCAGGAGCTACGAGTGGCTGATCGACGGCGAGACGATTGCCGAAGGGATCAAGGTTCCGCTGACCTATGGCGAGCCCGGTTCGCACCAGGTCCGCCTGAAGGTCACCGACATCGACGGCAACTACGATTACGACTTCAGCGGCTTCAACGTTTCGGCGCCGGGCCAGGCGCGGATAAGCCCACGGTCCCGTGACGCGCAGACATCGGCCACGCGGGCCACGCGACGCCGCGGCGCCGGTGTGCAGGCGTTCTTCTACCCGTCGCTCGACGTTAAGCCCGGCGACCCGGTCGTCTTCAGTTCGCGCGGCAACGGCGGCGACGGCTTCGACCATTACGACTTCGACGACGGCACGACGACGACGGTGCGCTCGAACATCGACATGGCCGAGCACGCCGAAAACGGATACGCCTTCACGGTCCACCACTTCGCCAAGCCGGGCCATTACTTCGTCAAGGTCACGCGCACCGACCCAACAACCGGTCGCACCGGCGGAACGACGCTCGACGTCCCCGTCGGCATGAAACCGTGAAGTGAATGCGGAGTAAGGAACGCAACCCTGGGACCAATCGCGAAAAACGCATCAGAGCCCTGAAGGGGCGACATAGTGGGCCCGCACCGGTGGTCAACGCCTCATTTGATTTCCTGGCCATCTCATGCGGAAACTTGCGAATCGAATAAAACCAAGGAGACCAGACATGCGCGGCAAGACTTTCACTCCGATCATATTCGTATTCGTTTGCGCCGTGTGCCTTGTGGGGTGCAAAACCTTCTCAAAACGGGATCCCCGCACGATCTACGTCTCCGGCAATGGCGCCGGCGATTACAACTGCTCCGGCACTTCCGACCAGCTTCAGATCAACGAGGCGCTGGCCTACGCCGCCGCCCATCCCGAAAAAAACACGGTTCATCTCAAGGGCCCGCACACCTACTGGATCAATGACACCATCCTGATCGGCAGCAACACCACGCTGACCGGCGACAAGACGGCCGTCATCAAGCTCATCGATCACGCGCGCTGGCGCAGCGGTAAGCCGATGATGCGCGTCAAGGGCCCGGGCGCGCACGACATCACCATCTGCGGCTTTGAGATCGACGGCAACGACAAGAACAACATGGATGACGGCCGCCACGGCGGCGCGGGCTATTACACGATGATCAACATCAGCGGCTCGCGCGAAGCTTTCACCAGGAATGTCAATATCCATCACATGTACCTGCACGACAACCTTGGCGACGCCGTCAGCGCCAGCCGCGTCAGCCGCGTCGAGTATCACGACAACGTCGTCCACCGCCACGGCCACGACGGCATCCAGGCGCGCAACGGCGACTACATCAATGTCTATAACAACAAGTTCATCGACCGCATCAACGTCGCGATCCGGTTCGCCGACTGTAACCATTCGAAAGCCTACAACAACGACATCACGGCCGAGTCCGGCGGCGCGGGCATCCAGATCCAGCACAGCACCGACGGCACGATGGACGACGTCGAGCTGTTTGGCAACACGATCTACAGGACGAGCAACGCCGGCATTTTCGTGTACAACGCGCGCAACGTGCCCAAGGAGCGTGCCTCCAACGTGTGGATTCACAACAACGTCCTTTACGATTGCGGCCGCGCCGGCAGCGGGTATTTCCCCGGCGGCATCCTCGTCGTCGGCTTCAACAACACGCTCATCGAGAACAACACGATCGACGGCTGCTTCGGCGGCGGCGTTCTTTCCAAGCGCGTGATCAGCGAGAACGGCGTCCCGCGCGCGGACCTCGCGCCGCCCGAAGGCGCGTCGGGGTTCACGACGATCGTCCGCAACAACATCATTACGAATTCAAAGCCGCACAAGACATGGTCGGCGGCCGCGGGGATCTGGAACGACATGCCCGGCCATGCGTATGTGTCCGAGAACAACTGCTTCTTCAGGAATGCCGGCGGCCCGTATGTCGGCGAGTCGATCGAAAAGAAAAACGACCTCGTCGATGTCGATCCGCAATACGCCGATGCGGCCAACCACGATTATCATCTGAAGCAATCGAGCCCGTGCCGCGGCAGGAACATGGGCGCATTCGGCAAGGCCAGAAAATAGCAAGTCCTGAGACCGCCGACGCGGTTCATGAACGGAATCCTATCCAAAGGGGATGATGATGCGACGTTGCCTTTGTATCCTGACGATTCTGGTTGCGGTTACTACCTCGGCCTTGGCCGCCCCGAAGGCCCCCACGGTCTATGTCTCCGGCGACGGCACGGGCGACTTCAACTGCGCCGGCACGTCCGACCAGTTGCAGATCAACGAAGCCCTCGTCTATGTCGCCACGCACCCGGGGTTCACGACCGTTTATCTCAAGGGTCCGCGCAAATACATGATCAATGACACGGTCGTCATCGACGGCAACACCACGCTGACCGGCGACTCCACCGCCGCGATCAAGCTCGTCGATCACGCCAACTGGCCGACGTATCGGCCGCTCGTCAAGGGCAAGGCCAAGGGCCTGCAAAACATCACCGTCTGTGGGTTCGAGATCGACGGCAACGACGGCAACAACCGCGACATGGACGAGAAAGAGGGAAAGGTGCGCTACGGCGGCCACGACTGGTATGACCTGCTGTCGTTCGACACCGTGACGAACCTTTCGGTCCATCACATGTACCTGCACAACAACCTGAACGACGCGATGCTGGCCAAGCGCTGCAAGAACGTCGTCTATCACCACAACATCATCGACAAGCCGGGCCACGACGGCCTCTACTGCTACATCTGCGAGAACGTCCTGGCCTACGGCAACACGTTCAATAACCGCATCAATTGCTCGATCCGCTTCGCCGAGACCAACCACGCCAAGGCTTACGACAACGTCATCCAAAAGGCCGACGGAGGCGGGGCCGGCATTCAGATCCAGCGCAGCAACAGGGGCACGGTCATGAATGATGTCGAGGTCTATAACAACACGATTCACGAGACCAACCATGCGGGCATCTGGATTTTCTGCAACGACCGGTCGCCTTACATGAAAGAGCAGGCCACCGGCGTGCGCGTTCACGACAACGTGTTGTATTCGACCGGCGGTGCCGGGATCAACCTGACGGGCTTTCATGGAACCGTGATCGAGAACAACGTCTTTGACGCGAGCGGCGGTGGCGCGGGGATTCAGGTCGCCCCGCCGAAGCAATCCGGGACCGGCAGCGAGACCATTATTCGCAATAACATCATCTGCAACCACCGCGGAGCGGGGATCGCGAGCTCGGCGGCCGCCGGCGCCGCCGTCGTCTCGGCCAACAACTGCCTGTTCAACAACGCCGGCGGCAATTATCGCGGCCAGGGGATCGAGTCCAGGAACGACATCCTCGACAAGGATCCGATGTTTATCGACGCCGCCGCGCACGATTATCGCCTCAAGCCCGGCAGCCCGTGCATCAACGCCGGACCCCGCAAGGCCGATATCGGCGCGCATTCTCAGAACCGATAGAACGCGGCAACCCGCGCCAAGCTCTCGCACTGAAAGGACATCGCCATGCGCTTTTTCGAAATCTGGATGTTGGCGGCGCTCGTTTCGCTGATCGCCAGCGGTTGCCAGACCGCCGGCGCCGGGCAAGGCAAGGCCCCCACGGTCTATGTCGCCGGCGACGGCTCGGGCGACTTCAATTGCACCGGCACGTCCGACTCCGCCGTGATCAACGCGGCCCTCATCTATGCGGCGACGCACCCCGGTTTCAAGGGCGTCCACCTCAAGGGCCCGCACGTCTATCACGTCAACGACACGATCGTGATCGACAGCAACATGAAGCTGAGCGGCGACGCCACCGCCGTGCTGCGCCTTGTCGATCACGCCGACTGGCCGCGGTTCAAGCCGATGGTCAAGAGCCGGCATACCGCGGACACCGAATCGGGGCGCAGGGCCGAAGCCTGCCTCGACCGCAACATCGAAATCTGCGGCTTCGAGATCGACGGCAACGACAAGAACAACGCGGACCTCGATGACCGTGATTACCCCCGCCTCAATCGCAAGAGCCATGTGGCGCGCTACGGCGGCTCATACTGGTATGGGATCTTTACGTTCTACAACGTCGAGAACCTGCGCGTTCACCACATGAAACTGCACAACAACATGAACGACATTCTCAAGACATACTGGTGCAGGAACGTGGAGTTCGATCACTGCACGACGTACATGCCGGGCCATGACGGCTGGTATTGCGTGCATTGCGAAAACGTGAGCGTGCACGACAACAGCTTCCGCAACCGCATCAATTGCGCCGTGCGCTTCAACGACTCGAACCACTGCAAGGGCTACAACAACGACATCACGATCGACGCCGGCGGCAGCAACGGCTTCCAGATCCAGCGCGGCGGCAGCGGCGTCATGAACGACATCGAGATTTACGGCAACTACTTCCACGGCCACCGCGCCAACGGCGTGCGCGCCTACGGCCCGGTTCCCGCTTCCAGGCAGCAGGCGTCAAACGTCCATATCCACAACAACATCTTCTACCGCACGAGCGGTTCCGGCGTCGGGCTCTCGAACTTCTACGATTGCCGCGTCGAGAACAACACGTTCGTCGAGTGCGGCGGCAGCGGCATCTCGGTGACCGCCGCGCCTCAGCCCGGCGCCGCCGGCGCGAACGCCATCGTCAAGAACAACATCATCGTGGCCTCGCGCGCCTCCGCGCCGACCACCGGCACCCGCGCGCGGCGCGAGGCCGGCCCGTCGGGCGTCGGCATTTCCGCCGGCGACACGAAGGGCAACGTCATCGCGAGCTTCAACTGCTTCTTCAACAACCCCGGCGGCGACACGAGCGGCTCCGGAATCGAATCGTCGCGCGCGCTGAGCAACGTCGATCCGAAGTTCGTGAATCCGTCGGCGCGCGATTTTCGACTCCAGCCCGGCAGCCCGTGCATCGGCGCGGGAGAGGCCGACGGCAAGAAAGTCGATCTCGGCGCGTACGGGAATATGCCCAAAGGCATGAAGCCGCCGAAGTCGTCAAGCGTGGATCGTGAATCGTGAATCGTGACAAGAACCTATCCAAACGGTCGGTTGGCAGACGCCACCAACAGGGGAGGATTCCGATGAAGATGCTCGGGAAATGGCTTGGATGCGCAATCTTTGCGTTGTGCATGAGCTCGGCGATGGCGCAGCGCCTGCCGGCCTCGGACGTCTATGTCACCACGACCTCCGGCGCGGTCGATCGGCGCCCGATGGCGCCGCCGGTCGTCTATGTTGCCGCCGACGGCAGCGGCGATTTCAACATCGACGGCAAGGACGACCAGGTCGAGATCAACGCGGCCCTCAAGTTCATCGCCGAGCATCACAACGAGGGCTACACCACGGTCCGGCTGCAGGGCCGGCTGGTCTATTGGCTCTCCGCCCCCGTCCGCATCGGCAGCAACACGATCCTGACCGGTGACGGCCACGTCTGCCTGCGCGTCATCGACCACGCCAACTGGGCCCGCAACGAACCGATCGTCGGCACGATCGAAACCACCGGCACGCACGACGTCGAGATCTTCGGCTTCGAGATCGACGGCAACGACGAAAACAACAGCGACCTCGACCCGCGCACCGGCCGCGTCCGCAACCTCGGCCAGTATTACTACACCGGCCTCGAGTTCACCGGCGCCGGCAACATCAATGTCCACCACATGTTCCTGCACAACAACATGAACGACATGTTCAAGGTCACGCGTTGCCAGAACGTCAAGTATCACGACAACATCGTCTATAAGACCGGCCACGCCGGCATTTACGCGGTCAATTGCCAGAACGTCGAGGTGTTCCGCAACAACATCACGAACCGCACCAGCTCGGCGATCCGGCCAGACTCCGTCAACCACCTCAAGATCTGGGGCAACATCGTGACCTCGCTGAGCGGCTCCGGCGGCGTGCAGATCCAAAAGAGCAACGCCAATCCCATGGACGACATCGAGATCTACAACACCGTCTTCTACGAGACGAACGGCTCGGCGGTGAACACGACCGTCCGCGGCGGCGCGGGCAACGACAAGAACGCGCGCGACCTGCATATCCATCACAACATCATTTACGACACCGGCTACCTGAAAGGCCCCAACTACGGCGGCGGCGGCGTCTCCATCTCCGGCTTCCACGACACCGTCATCGAGAACAACGTCTTCGACGGCAACTGCGACTCCGCCATCGCGCACCCGGCCGTGCGCAACGCCAAAACGAGCGGCACGGCCCAGTTCGTGACGATCGTGCGCAACAACATCATCAGCAACACCCGCGCGAAGCGCTCGCCGGGCGTCGCGATGCGCTGCGACCCCAGCGGCACCTACATGTTCAAGTCCGAGCGCAACTGCTTCTTCAAGAACGAGGGCGGCAACTTCAGCGACATGCGCGGCGTGATCTCCAAACACGACCTCATCGAGGTCGATCCGCTCTACGTCAGCCGCGCCGACCGCATCTATCAATTGAAGAGCAAAGAGGGCCGCTGGGACGGCGCCAAGTGGGTCCGGGACGACGCGACGAGCCCGTGCGTCGGCGCCGGCCGGATCGACGGCGCCAGGATCGACATCGGGGCCTATGGCTACCCGCCGATGAAGAAGAAGCTGTTCGGCGTCCTTGGCGCCGGAATTTGATACAAAAATGTAATTTTTTGTTTCAATCCGAAACCGATTGATATTAAAAGGATGCTGGGGGGATTTCAGCGGGGTTAACTCAATCATTGGCGCGTCTCATTTGCGCAGTCCGGCGGCGTTGCCGCCTTGTTTGTGTTGGTTGATCATCCGGTGAGGAGCTTACGCATGCGACAGATCGGTTGCCTCCTGATTTGCCTGAGTTGCCTGGCTGCGCAAGCCTCGGCCGCCCCCGTCGCGCCGACCGTCTATGTCTCCTGGGACGGCAGCGGCGACTACAACTGCGACGGCACCGCCGACGAGGTCGAGATCAACCAGGCACTGGCCTACGTCGTCTCGCATTCCGGCTTCACAACCGTCTATCTCAAGGGCCCGCACACCTACGTCATCGCCAACTCGGTCAAGATCGGCAACAACACCACGCTCACCGGCAATTCCGGCGCAGTGATCAAGCTCAAGGATCACGCCAACTGGGCGACGGATGTGCCGCTGGTCACGGCCACGGGCACATCGGGGATGCACGACATCACGGTTCACGACTTCGAAATCGACGGCAACGACGTGAATAATTACGACGCGTATAATTCCAATGGTGATTTGCGATACAGAGGCCATAGTTGGTACAATATTCTCTATTTCAGAGGTGTGACCCGGCTGAATGTTTATAACATGTATCTGCATGACAATATGAATGATGCCATGCTGGTAAAGAGTTGCAGCTATGTGAACTACCACGACAACCGAATTATTCGTCACGGCCACGATGGTCTTTACGCATACAGCAGTTCTTACGTGACCGCCTACAACAATACCATTACGATCCGGACGAACAGCGGAATTCGATTTTCGGAAAGTAATCATTGCAAGGCATATCTTAATAATATTTCCAAGGCAGTGAGTGGCGGCGCCGGATTTGAAATTCAACGCGACTCGTCGAACACGATGGACGACATCGAGATTTACGACAATATCGTGAACGGCACGGCAGGGGCAGCCGTTTGGCTTTTTGGCGAGGCCTCGACATCCTACACGCGCGACAAGGCGCGCAATGTTCGAATTCATAACAATATTTTTTATAATTGTAACGGCGGCGTTCAGGCGACAGGTTTCTATGACACGTTCATTGAGAACAATGTGATCGACAATTGTGTCTCCGGCATCTACATCTACGTGAGCAGTTCGTTCCCTGCGCCGCCTCCGATCCCCACCGGCACTCTTTACAATGCAACCGTGCGTAACAACATCATCTGCAACAACAGCTATGGAATTTACAACAGGCTTAGCGCCGCGCATTCGGTTGATTCTGCTTTTAATTGCTACTTCCAGAATACGACGAATTTCAGCGGTTCGAACGTAACCACCGCCAACGAACTGCTCAACGTCGATCCGCGGTTCGTGAACCGCTCCGGCCGCGACTACCATCTCCTCTCGCAGGGCGGCCACTGGAGCTCCTCGCTCCTGCAGTGGGTCAAGGATTCCGTCACGAGCCCGTGCATCGACGCAGGCTATCCGCAATCGACTTACGCCAACGAGCCCATGCCCAACGGCGGCCGCATCAACATCGGCGCCTACGGCAACACCGCCCAGGCCTCCAAGACCCCGGGTTACAACAGCCTCGCCCAGGGCCTCCGCGCATGGCGATTGTGGGAATAACGCGTTCGCGAGCCAAAACGGAT
>JAJFUE010000205.1 GCA_021372575.1 bacterium
CTACATGATCGACGACCTGGCCCGCATGACGGCGATCCACAAATCCCTGCTCCACATGTCCGCCCTCGCCCAAAAGCTCGCCAATCAACCATCAACCGATCAACCCTCGCCCACAACTCCCACAACTCCCATAGGTCCCATAAGTCCCATAGGTCCCATCATTCCCATGAGTCCCACAAGACCCATTTCCTCCTCCCTCCACGCGCCCGCCATTCCCCTCCGGGCGCGCGCTTCGCCATGCCCATCACCACCCTACCGGATCGACCCGATGTAATTCGCCACGCCCCGCGCGATCGCTTCGGCGTCCTTGCGAATCCATTCCGTCTGCCTGAGCCGCAGCTCGTCCTGAGGATTCGACAGGTATGCCGTCTCGATCAGCACCGACGGGCACGGGCTGATGTTCCTGTTCACCCGGAAGTTTTGAGGTTGCGTTTTGTGCTGCATTCCCGGCCCGAGCAGTTCCACCAACTGTGTCTCGATCGCGTCGGCCAGCGGCCGGCTGTGTTCGTAGTGATAAAACGCGATCGGTCCACGCTCATCGGTCGGGTCGGCGTTTTCGGAAATCGAGTTGTGATGCAGGCTGATGAACAGGTCCGGATCGTAGTCGAGCGTATCGACCACGCGCTGGTCGAGCGCCACGTAATCGTCGCCGCGCCGGATCTGCAACACCTCCGCGCCCATGTCGTTCAAGTAACGTTCGAGCCACGCGGCCTCGACGAGATTTACGTCGGACTCGGCGAGGCCCGATGGCCCCAGCGCCCCCGAGTCCCGCCCGCCATGGCCGGCGTCGAGCATGATGCGCAGCCCCGCGAGCGGCCTGGCCGCCGTGGCGTTCGGCAGCGCCGGCGCCGCGCGCACGAAATACGAAATGGCGCCGTCGGGCTCGGTCTCGATCCCATAGCCCCACACCGGCCGCCCGATCGCAAAATCGAACGCCGGCGTCTCGCCCATCGAGCCTGACGTCCAGCTGTCGATCGAGAAAGGCCCCAGGTCGCCGGGCTTCTTGCTCAGGACCAGCGAGCTCGCGCCGATCAGGTTCAGCCGCGCGTGATTGGTCGCCTCCTGCTCGAACACGAACGCCAGCGGCTGTTTTTGCGCCGGCAGCGTGAGCCGCAGCGCCTGCCGATCCGGTTCGAAATCGAGCCGCCCCGCAAGGTCCGGCAGCAGGAATTTGCGCGGCTCCGCCGGCATCCGCACGGCGCTCAGCTCGAGCCACCCGCGCCGGCCGTGGTCGAAATCGACGAAAATCCTGTCGCCGCGCACCTCGAAAAACGGCGCGAGCGTGTCGCGCACCTGGTTGCCCCACCTCGTCCAGCCGGTCGGCTCAAGCAGGTAGGAGCCGAAATCGGCCTCCACCCGCGCGACGAAGAACTGCTCCTGCGGCCGGCTGCCGACGCGCAGCGGCGCCGTGATTTCGAGCGTTTCGCCGCCTTGCCCGACCAGCCGGACGTACACCTGCGCGAGCTGGCTCGGCCGCACCGGCGGCGGCTCGAGGTCGATCGTATAGACGCCGCCGCGCCGCGCGTCCTCGCCGTCCGGCTGCATCTCGAGCCACTCGCCGTTCTCGCCGATCCGCGCCTGCGCGCGCTGGCCGGGGCTCCCATACACGGTGACCGGAAGTTTCTCGCCCGGCGGCAGCCAGTACTGCCCACCGGGGCTGACCGGCACGGAATAAAACGAAAGCGGCCACGGCTTGGGCGCCGGCGCCGGCCGCGCGATCGGGATCGTCCGCTCGACCGTGGTCGAAAGCCCGCCTGCCGTTGCGCGGAACACCCATCGCGCCGAGCCCGACCCGCTGATCCGCTCGACGCCGGTGAACACGCCGCCCGGCCAGACCTTGATCGATCTGCCGTTGAGTGTGATCCGCGCGTTCTCCGGCTCGACGCGGCCGCCGTAGCGCAGCTCGCGCCCGCCGTAGGGCGACATGCCGCGCTCGGGCGCGACGAGCAAAACGCGCGGCGCGCCAGGCTGCGACTGCACCGGCCCCGGCTTCTCCCAAAGCCGCTCCCGAATCTCGAGCGGCATCGATTGCGGGTAGGCGAACGAGCACGAGATGAGGAACAAAATGATGAATGAAGCGCGCATCCGTGTACTCACCTCAACGATTCACTCGCTCCATTATAAACGACGTTCATCATTCTCTTTTCATCATTCATCATTCCTCATTCATCATTCGTTCGCTTACTGCGGCGGCGCGAAGATGTACGGGCCGACCTTGATGTCGGGCGGGTTGAGCGCCGCGCGCGACAACCGCCGCACACCCTCGACCTGGCCGTCCTTCTCGACGTCGTAGAAGTAGTAATAATTCTGCTCGGCATAGACCGACGACTTCGGCACGTTGACGAGCTGCTTGCGGTCCCAATCGATCAGGAAATAAACCTGCGGCCGGAACCAGTAGATCAGCTTGTCGTTGCTGTTGTGCGTGAAATAGAACGCGTGGTCGAACTGCGTGACTTCGCTGCCCGACGGCCCGACGTTGTCCTCGCTGACGAACACGGTCGCCGCGCCGATCTTCGTCTCGGGGTGCCAGACCGCGAACCACGGCGTGTCCGGCTTGAGCCGCACGAGGTCGCCGTGCCGGTTGACCGGCTTGTATTTGGCGATCTCTTCCTTGTGCACCTCGCCGAACTGTTCCCACGCCATGTGCGAGAAAACTTTTTCGCCGAACACGCAGCAGTTGTTGCGCAGCGAGGCGGTGCCGACATTCTTCGTCACTTCGGTCCGCGTGCCGACCTGGATGAAGCTGCGCTCCTTGAAGAACCGGTAGGTGATCCCGACTTCCACTTCCGGGATGAGCGGCAGCGGCCCGCGCCGGCGCACCTCCACGAAGATCGGCCCCTGCTCGATCTCGAATTCCTTCGGCGGATCCCACGCATAAGCATGCACCCAGCCTCGCTTGGGGATCAGCACGCCCGGGTTCCAGTGGATCGAGCGATACGGGTTCGTGACGGGCGCGTTGGGGCGCGAGTTGATCCGCACGGACGCGATCTGCCCCGAGTTGCCGAACCGGTTGTGAATATTCTTCGATTTTTCCTTGTCCGCCTCGCGCAGCTGGACCTTGATCAGCGAGTTCTCGATCGTCCAGTGCGGACCCTTGCCGCTGACCTTGAGGTCGGTCGTGTAGGTCGTCTGTTGCGAATTGGCGTTGCAGTAAAGGAGCGTGTAGGTTCCCGACTGATCGCCGGCGACGGGGAAGAACGTGATCCGCGCGTTGAACGTCTTCACGCTCGGCGAGCTGTCGCGGTCCCACACGCCGGCGCGCGAAATCTGGAACGGAACCTCCTCGGTCTTCTTCTCGCCCATATAGACGAGCTTCAATTCGCGGCCGGGGTTTTTGGGATTGCTCATGTCGGCGGCTTTCAGCGAAACCGTCGCGTCGATCGGCAGCAGGCCGATCGTTTCGGGATCGATGCGGCCCAGCCGGATCGGCATCTGCTTTTTCCACGCCGACCAATCGGCGGCGAAGGCCGCGACGGAAAGTAACACGAACAAACTGGCGATCTTGACGGCTCTCATGTTCTCCCTCGATATGGTTGAAAATATTTTCTCATTCCGAATCCATGATTCACGATCCTCACTGCGGCGGCGGGAATCCATAGGGGCCGACCCTCACGTCGGGCGGATTGTTGACCGCGCGCGACAGCTGCCGCACGCTTTCGAAGGCCCCTGATTGCTCCACGTCATAGAAGTAATAATAATTCTGCTCGGCATAGACCGAGCCCTGCGGGATCGTGATCAGCTGCTTGCGGTCCCAGTCCTTGGAAAAGTAATCCTGCGAACGCACCCAGAACACCTGGCGGTCGGCAAGATCGTGCGTGATGAACAGCGCGTGGTTGAACTCGGGCGGACGGTTGCCCCACGGCCCGACGTTGTCCTCGCTCACAAACACATACGCCGCGCCGATCTTCGTCCCCGGCTCGTAGAACGCGAACCACGGCGTGTCCGGCTTGAGTCGGATGATGTCGCCGCGGCGCGGGCCGGCCGGCTTGTATTTGGAGATCGCCTCGTCATGCACGTCGCCGAACTGCTCCCACGCCATGCGCGTGAACAGCTTCTCGCTGAAGATAACCTCGTTGTTGCGCACGGCGGCGACGCCGATGTCCTTCCTGGCCTCGAGCCGCGTGCCGACCTGCACGTAGGTGCGTTCCTTATAGATGCGGTACGTGATCGCCACCTCGACCTCGGGCACGGTCGGCAGCGGGCCGCGCCGCCGCACCTCGACGAAGACCGGGCCCTGTTCGATTTCATATTCGGCCGGCGGGTCCCACACGTACGGATGCACCCAGCCGCGTTTCGGGATATAGACGCCGGGGTTCCAGTGCAGGATGCGGTTGCCGTTCGTGATCGGCGACTTGGGGCGCGACTTGAGCGTCACGACGCCGAGCTGGCCCGAGTCGCCGAACCAGTCGTCGATGACGCGCCGCTTGACTTTGTCGCCCTCGCGCAGCTGCACGGTCATGAGCGAATTCTCGATCGTCCAGTGCGGGCCCTCGCCGCTGACCTTGAGGTCGGTCTTGAAATCCGGTTCCCTGGCCTTTTCGTTATGGTAGAGCAGCGTGTAGGTGCCGGACTGGTCGCCGCTCACCGGGAAGAACGTGATCTGCGCGTTGAACGTCGCCACGCTCGGCGAGGTGTCGCGCTCCCACGCCGACGTGCGCGAAATCTGGAACGGAACCTCACGCCCTTTGTTGTCCTTGAAATAAACGAGCCGCAATTCGCGCGCCGGATTTTTCGGGTCGCTCATGTCGGCGGCCTTGAGCGAGATCGTCGCTTCGATCGGGAGCGCGCCGAACGATTCCGCGTCGATGCGGCCGAGGCGGATCGGCATGCGCTGCTTCCACGCGGACCAGTCGGCCGCGACCGAAGGCATGGCCATGAAGACCAACAACAATGCGCCCTGAATCATTGCGAACCGTGTGAATTTCATCAGGCTACCTCGAACGACCCAATTGGAACATCAAGCGCGCTCGCGCCCAAACTGAAACCGAGCCGCAATACTACACGCATGAACGGTAATGATGAATCACGAAATGAGGGGGATTTAAACACACTGATCAAACGGATTGAACGAATGAACACGGATTGGACTGATCCGTGTGAACCAGTTCAATCCGTGTCATCCGCGTGTGGCTTGAATTACACGTTACCGCAGCACGGTCCAATTGTCGCGCGCGGCGTTTCTGCCGCTGGGGTATCCGACCAGCGCCGCCGTCTGGGTCAGGTCGTTCATCCAGTTCGCCAGGACCGGGAAGTTGCTGAAGCGGTGGCCGCGCCGCCAGTCGTTCTGGATCGTCCAATCGACCGGCTGCCCGAGCGTCGCGTTGAGGATCACGTCGATCTCGCCGCTCGACTGAAGCGTGCGCGAGTAAACGCCGCGCGGGTAAATCATGCCCAGGCCGACCCAGTCGATCTGCGGCGTCTGGAAGCCCCAAAGCCCGAGGATGCCCGACTCGGCGCGGTGCTCGAAATAATTCTCGGCCGGGCGCGCCAGGCCGATCCCGAGCTCGAGCTTGTCGGTTGCCGGCCCGCCAGTGACGACCGCGCTGAACTGCGCGTCGGGACGGTCGGCCTGTGCCGTTGCGCGAACCTGCACCGTGCGCTTCGCGGACGCCGGCCCGACGTTGCTCACCAACATCTCGACCGTGACGGCATCGTTCGTCTGGCTCACGACGCGATAGGTCGCCGACGCCGATCCGTAAAGCGGGTATGCGGCGCCGTTGATGTAAAGCGTCAGCCCGCCGGCGCCGGGGCCGGTTCCTTCGTTGAACGAGTCCATGCCCCAGCCGCCGGTGTCGGTCGAGAGGTCGGTCGAAGAGGTGAGGCCGCTCAGGACGAGCCGCTTTTCGCGCTTGCCGAGGAAATCGAAGCGGCCGCTCATGATGCGCCACGCCGCCTTCTCGGTCTCCCACGCAATCGAGCTCGATCCCCACGCGGTGCTCGAATCGACGCGCTTCGTCGTGGGCTTGCGGATGTTGGCGATCCACGTCGAAAAGGCGGTCCAGTTGGGCGTTGTGCCGAAACGCGAGCGAAGGAGCGAGGCCATCGTGCTCGTGTCGCCCGTCGTGCGCGCGGCGTTGAACGACGTCCAGAACGCCGTGTAGCCCGAGCCGGTCGCCAGCGTCTTGAGCTTGTAGATCCGCCGGTCGCGCACGAGCTCCAGGTAATACATGAGTGTGTTGTTTTGCGGGAGGAACTTGAGCCGCTTCCATTCGGGGATCGATGAATTGCTGTATTTGTTCTCGACGAACGTCCAGACAGCGTCGGTCGAGGACCCGGCCTGCACGGTTTCCAGCGCCGCCGCCAGCGAACGGTCCAGGTCGTAAAGCTGGGCGGGGAAACTGTTCTCGAGCGGCGTGTAAATGTCGTGGAACTGCTGCCAGTCGAAACTGACATTCTGAATCTGGTTGGTCGCGATGTCCCACTGGTCGTCGGTCGTGCCGTTGTTGTCGATGTCGAAGTTGATGTGATCGACGATGCCGTCGCTGTTGGCGTCGGTCCACGTGTATTTCATGTCGCCGGTGGCGTTGCTGTCCCAATCGGTTTCGATCCAGGTATAGGTTGCCTTCTTCATGTGGATGCGATGGTCGGCGGGATTGTAGTAGAACGCAAAGGGCGCGGTGGGGCTCCCGAGGTATTCGTAGCGGTTATTGAACGGGCCGACGGTCGGGCCGCCGATGGCGGTGAACGGCGGGGTGGTCGAGCCGTTGGCGATGACCCCTTCCCAGCGCTCGCTCTTGACGCCGTAGCTGTCGCCCGAAGCCCAGCCGACGTTGTTGCCGTTCTCGACCCACGTGAACATGCCGTCCTTCCAGGTTGACGAAGCCGCCCACTGGCGCGCCTTGTCGCGATCCGTGATCGGCGTCACCGGGAAACCGTATATCGTCTGGGAAGTCAGCCAGGGGCTGCCGATCGTCATCCCGCTGACCGGGTGCGCCGAGATCGAGCAGATGTAATGACGCGGGTCCTCGGATGTGCCGTAGCCGGTGGGGTTGAGGCCCCAGCGCAGCGAAACGACTGACGTCGGCTGCGTCGCTTCGGCGATGGCGATGCGCATCACGTCGTCCGCGCGCCCGTCGTGGTTGTTGTCCCAGAACAGGAACGGCGCCTCGTAGCGCGGAGCGAATGATTGCGTGGTGGTGAAGAATTGAACCGCGAAAAAACTCTCGTCGGCGCCGAATCCGCAGTGATCCTGGCACGCGTTCTGGTCATAGCTGTAATTGCGGTCCCACCAGAGCGCGTTGTCGTCGCCGTCATCGCGCGCCCACCACCAGTACGAGTTGAAAAACATCAGCATCGAGTCCATGTCGCCATCGTCGTCGTAATCCTCGTAGATGATCGCCTTGTCGGCTACGCCGCCGGTGGCGCTGTAGTCGGCAAGCCAGACGGCGTCGGCGTGCGACGGCTCTTTCCCCACCGCAAGTTTGCCGCTTTTGTCGATGACCTTCACAAGCATCGGCTTGTAGGTCGATGAGTGGATCGGGTCGATGTCGATGAACCAGCATTCGTCCATCTTCCCGTCGCTGTTGGTGTCGTAGTAAAAGCGCGTGCCGGCCACGCCGGCCTTGACCTGCGCGACCTTGGCCGAGTCCAGCGTCACAGCCGCGGTGCCGAGGACCGCGGACATGCTCTGGGCATGACAGATCGACGCCGGCGCAAGGATGAACGCCAGGATCAACGCGCGAAAGACGAACTTTTTCATAACACCATCCCGCAAGAAAGATATGTCACATCGGTGGTGTTACATCTTGGATGATTAACGATACAAAATCCATGCATCGGAGGCGTTGCGGCCCATGTTTTCCATCAGCGGCGCGGGGGCGAATCCCGCGCCCGGCCGCCCGATCGTCGCCGTGCCGCCGGAGGCCTCGATCCGCATCTGCTTGGTGATGCGCACCGTTTCGGGGCTGACGCCCGCCCTGGCGATGACCGTGCCGCCGGGCGTCACGGCGAACGCGCCGCGGTCCAGAGCCTGGTACGGCTGCGCCTCGGTCCCCATTTCGTAGCCGTCGTAATTGAAATCGACCCACACGAGCGGCGAGGACTCGGGGAACGTGATGGTCGAAAGGCTGTTCGTCAGCAGCGTCAGCCAGTCCGGCCCCGACGGGAAGTTGGTAAAGCGCCGGCCGCGACGCCAGTCGTTTTTCAGCGTCCAGTTGACGAGCCGCCCCGGCTGGGCCTGCAGCACGAGATCGACTTCGCTCGAGGATGCGATGATCCGCGAGTAGGTGCTCGGCGGGTAGATGATCCCCATGCCGGCCCAGTCGATCGCCGGGGACTGGACTCCCCAGATGCCGACGATGCCCGTGGCCGGGCGGTTTTCATAGTAGGCATCGCCCGGGCGAACCAAACCAATCCCGAGCTCGATCGTGTCGGTCACCGGGCCGCCCTGGACGAGCGCCTGCAGCTGCGTGTCGTCGCGGCCGGCGAGCGCCGTCGCGCGCACGCGAACCGTGCGTGGCGCCGCCGAGGGACCCGCGTTGTGGATCATCATCTCGACCGTGACGCGGTCGTTCGCCTGCTCGACGACGCGATACGTGGCGGAGGTCAGCGCCGTGCCGTAGAGCGGGTAGGCCGTGCCGTTGACGAACAGCGTCAGGCCGCCCGAGCCCGGGCCGGCGCCTTCATTGAGCGCGTCCATGCCCCAGCCGCCGCCGTCGGTCGAAAGATCGGTCGATGCGCCGACTTCGTCCAGGACGAGCCTTTTTTCGCGCTTGCCGAGGAAATCGAACTGGCCGTTGCGGATGCGCCACGCGGCCTTTTCGGTCTCCCATGCAATCCCGTTCGGCAACCATACGGTGCTCGAGTCCGTCCGCTGCGTCGTCGGCGTGCGGATGGCGCCGATCCACGCCGCGAACGGCGTCCAGTTCGGCGTCGCGGGGCCGAACTGCGCCCGCAGCGCCGAGGCCAGCGTGGCGGTGTCGCCCGCCGTGCGCGCCGCGTTGAACGACGTCCAGAACGACGTGTAGCCCGCGCCGGTCGCGAGCGTCTTGAGTTTCTGAATCCGCCGGTCGCGCACCAGCTCGAGGTAATAGATCAGCGTGATGTCGCTGGCCAGGAACTTGATGCGCTTCCACTCGGGCAGCGTGGCGTTGACCCACTTGTTCTCGACGAGCGACCACACCGCATCGGTCGATGAGCCGGCCTGAACCGCCTCGAGCGCCGCCGCCAGCGAGCGGTCGAGATCGTAAAGCTGCGACGGGTGATTCTGCAACACCGGCGCATAGGCGTTGTGGAACGATTGCCACTCGAAGGACCGGTTCTGGACCTGGCTGGTCGCGATGTCCCACTGGTCGTCGGCCGTGCCGTTGTCGTCGATGTCGAATGCGATGTGATCGACGATGCCGTCGGCGTTGGTGTCGGTCCACGTGTATTTCATGTCGCCGGCGTAGTTGCTGTCCCAGTCGGTCTCGAGCCACGTCTGCGTCGCGCCCCTCAAATGGATGCGCTTGTCGGCGGGATTGTAGTAGTAGGCGAACGCGCCGCCCGGCGCCAGGTTGAGCTCGTAACGGTTGTTGTAAGGCCCGCATGTCGGCCCGCCGATCGCGGTGAAGTTCGTGCACCCGTTGGCGATCACCCCTTCCCAGCGCTCGCTGGTGATGGCGTAATTGCCGCCCGTGGCCCAGCCGACGTTGTTGTCGTTCTCGACCCACGTGAACAGGCCCTTGAGCCACGTCATCTGGCGCGCCCACGGGCGCGCCCCGTCGCGCGACAGGATCGGCGTGAGCGTGCAGCCGTAAATCTGCGCGCTCGTCGCGGCGGCGGTGGTCGTCGTGCCGCTCACCGGGTAGGCCGAGATCGAGCAGTCGTAGTTGCGCGGGTCGTCGTCGCTGCCGTCGGCGTTCACGTCGAAGCTCCAGCGCAGCGTCACCACGTTGCTCGGCTGCGAGGCCGACGTGACCGTGACGCGGAAGACTTCGTCGGTCTTCTTGTCGCCGCTGTTGTCGTAAAAGAAGAACGGCGCCTCCCAGCGCGGCGCGAACGTGCGCGTCGTGCTGTTGAATTCGACGGCCGAGAACGTCTCGTCACCGCCGAAGTGGCAGTGGTCCTGGCATGTATTCTGGTCGTAGAAGTAGTTGCGGTCGTACCACAGCAGGTTGTCGTCGCCGTCGTCGCGCGCCCACCACCAGTAGCCGCCGAAATTCTCCAGCATGGCGTCCATGTCGCCGTCGTGGT
>JAJFUE010000206.1 GCA_021372575.1 bacterium
ACGAGCGGGTGGCCTTCGAGGAAGTTCGCGACGGCGGCGGCGCCGCGCCAGTGGGCCTTCATGCGCTGCGGGAACGACTTGATGCCGCGCAGCACGAGCCACGAGTCGAACGGCGCCGAAACCATGCCGAAGCAGATGCCGAGCTGGGCGACTTCGCGGGCGCGCTCGGGGTCGCGGCAGATCACCGCGCCGCCGATCACGTCGCTGTGGCCGGTGATATACTTGGTCGTCGAGTGCACGACGATGTCGATGACGAAGTCGAACGGGCGCTTCCCGAGCGGCGTCATGAACGTGTTGTCGATGATCGTCAGGAGATTGTGTTCGTGCGCGATCGCCGACACCATTTTGAGATCGACGAGCTTGAGCAGCGGGTTGGACGGCGTCTCGATCATGATCGCCTTGGTGTTGGGCTGGATCGCGGCGCGGATCTCGGCGGGGTCTTCCATGTCGATGAACGACGCGGTGACGCCCAGCCGCGGCAGGCAGATGTCGAGCAGGCGCCACGTGCCGCCGTAAATGTCCTTGGCGGCGATGATGTGGTCGCCGGCCTTCATGAGCAGCATCGCCGTCGAGAGCGCGGCCATGCCGGTGGCGGTGGCGAGGGCGTCGGCGCCCCCTTCCAGCGCCGCGAGATTCTCCTCGAGCGCGCGCCGCGTCGGGTTGCCGAACCGGCCGTATTCGTAGCCCTTGCTTTCGCCGAGCTTGTCAAAATAGAACGTCGAGCACGGGTAAATCGGCGTGGTGACGGAATTAAACGCAGTGTCTTTATAGACGCCGGTGTGAATCGCGAGCGTTTCGGGACGAATGGAACTGGCCATGACATGCAAATCCAAGAAAGGAGTTGAGCATCATCTGACGACACTCAGTCCCGCAGTATGCGGGAAATTTCGTTTTTTTTCAAAGTTAATCGGAGAAACGGCTCTAAAAGGCGATTTTCAACCCGGAAAGGCCCTGCCGCACCGCATCGACGCCCTTCGCCAGCCGCGCGGTCATTCCGGTTTTCGACGCCGCCTCGATGCACTCCGGGTTGTCGTCGAAGAACAGGAGGGACCCGGGCGGGACCTGCAATTTTTGAATCACGTTCAGAAAGGCGTCGCGATCGGGCTTCACAAAGCCCGTCTCGAACGACGGGAACAGGCGCTGAAACGGTTCCAGCACGCCGAGCCGGCGGTGGGCCGCCCAGTGAATCGGGTTGTTGTTGGACAGGCACGCGAGCGGGTATTTTTTCGAGAGCGCATGAAGCAATTCGAGCGCGCCGGGAAGCGGCCCGCGGTCCCACGATTCGAATTTCGCGAGAAATTCATCGGGCGCGATTTGCAGATCGAGTTCTTTCACGACGCCGCGCGCATATTCGTCCGGGCCGCATTTGCCGGCCTCGAACGCGCGAACCGACCCGGACTCGAGCCAGAACCGCCGCGCCCCTTCGGCTGTCATCCGGTCGCCCGTCAGTTCCAACAACGTATCGATGCCGTCCCAATCGACAACCACGCCACCCAGATCGAACACAATGTAACGAAACTGATTCATGCCGGCACCTCGCGACAAAATCCGTTCCAAAGCCCCAATATCATACCATCCTCCCAATCATCTCTCACCCCCCATCTCCCGGATATTCACCCGTGGATTGATTTTTCGGCATTCATCATTCATCATTCATCATTACTTCAGGAGGCTTGGTGATGGCGCGGCAGGGTGCAAGCTATGGTGTCGGGTTTGTGCGCAAGGCGCCGCTGCATTGGGCGATCGGGGGCCTGCTCATCGCGGCCGTCGTGCTGGTCGCCGAATGCGCGCATGGGCCGATCGAACTCTCGGCCGAATTTGTCGCGGCCGGCGCGAGCGGCCTTGATAAGGTCTCGCCCACTTACGTCAACAACCATCCATTGATCAAGAACGCCAACGCGCGGCAACTCGGATTCGGCGCGTGGTTCATTCTCGGGACGTTCGCGGGCGCGGCCGGCGCCGCGGTGGCGACCGGCCGCTGGCGTGTGAGGCACACATCGGCATGGTGGTCGTCAAATCATGGCGGCTCGAAACTCAAGCGATACGCATTCGTTTTTGTCGGCGGGGCGCTCGTCATGATCGGCGCGAGGCTCGCGCACGGCTGCACGAGCGGCCATTTGCTCAGCGGGTGGGCGCAGCTATCGGCCGCCGCCTTTCCGTTCACGTTTTCGATGATCGTGTGCGCGATGATCGTGGCGCGGCTGTTCCATCCCGAAGCGCCGCCGATCGAACGCTGAAAGGAGTCCGCCATGGAAATCTTTGGTCTCATCATCGGATTGCTCTTCGGCGCCGCGCTCTTTCTGTCCGGGCTTGCGGATCCGGACAAAATCATCGGCGCGCTGCGGCTCAAGGACCTCCATGCGATCCGCGTGACGCTCCTTGCCGTCCTCGCGGTGATCATCGGCACATGGATCGTTTCGATGTTCCATTCGACGCATCCGGGCCTGCCGCCCAACGACGTCGTCGCGGTCCTCGTCGGCGGTGCGATTCTCGGCGCGGGCATCGGCATCGGCGGCTATTGCCCCGCGACGGGGATTGCCTGCGCGGGCGCCGGCCGCATCGACGCCATCGTCGCGGTCATGGGCATGCTCGCCGGCGGGCTGCTTTATATCGTGATGTATTCGTCGGTCGCGGCGCCGCTCGAGCGCATCGCGCATCACAATCCCTCGACGCTGCAAAACGCGACCGACATCCCGAACATCGCGTGGATCGTCGTGATCGCGATCGCGGGGGGCCTGACGCTCAAGGCGCTTGCCAACGCGCGCGTGTAGCGACATGATGATTCGACAAACCATCTTTCCGCATGCGGAGTCTCGTTTGGCGTGATGAAGGTGTCGGTCGTCATTCTCACCTGTAACCGGTTGGGCCGGCTGCTGCGCGGTCTCGAGAAGCTCATGCCGCAGCTCGAAGCCGGCGACGAAGTCATCCTCATCGACACGGGTTCCGCCGACGGCACGCTCAACTATTTCCACACATGGTCGCACCCGCAGCTGCGCTTCGAAGCCTGGCACGGCCACGGCAGCTGGGCCGAGATGCGCAATTTCGGCGTCGGCCTCGCCACCGGCGACGCGATTGCGTTCCTCGACGACGACTGCATCGCGGACGACGACTGGATCGCGCGCGGGCGCGAGGCGCTCGAGAACTTCGACGCGGTCGGCGGCCTCGTGCAGCCGCACGGCATCGAATACTGGCCGCACTGGTGGCATCCCGACATGGGCTGGATGGTCGGCCTGAGCGTCCCCGGCCAGCTCGGACCCGATGCCGGCCGCTATCATTACCCGTTCACCGCGAACCTGTGGGCGCGCGCCGAGGCCTGCCGCGCCGTGCCGTTCCAGGAGATCGGCGGCAGCCTCGGCGAAAACGAAAGCGGCCGTTACCTGACCGGCCGCGAGGACGCGCAGTGGTGGCACGCGCTGCGCATCGGCGGCTACGCGACGCACTTCGACCCGAAGCTGCTTGTGCATCACGCGATCGAGCCGTCGAGGCTTGACCTGCGCTACATGCGCCAGCGCGCGGCGCTCGACGGCCAGGCGTGGGCGCTGCGCCAGGGCCGCCGCGAGGACATCATGCCGCTCGCGTATCAATGGTATCATCACCTGGCGTCGGCGTTCGCCGCGCCGTGGGCCGAACGCGGCGCGCGCCGGCCGCATTGGCATTATCACCAGCTCACGCGCCGCCGGCACGGCCGCGCGCTGCGCACGCTCGCCGGGCGCTTCATCTTCGGCGGCAAGCTCGCGCCGTGGCTCGTGCTTCAGCCCTATATGGCGATCGCGGCATTGAAGCGCGATTTCGACTGGTTCAAGGGGACGTTCCGCGAACTCCTCGGGCCGCAAATCGAATCGCGCCCCAAGCACCCTCAAGCCCGCCGCGTCGATCGCGTCGCGGTGCTCGCAATGGGCTACCTCGGCGACCTCGTGATCCTGCAATCGGTCCTGCGCGGCCTGATGAAGGAAAACCCTCGCATCGACATTTACGTCCTCGCGCCGCCGTCGGGGCGCATCGCGCTTTCGGGGATCCCGCGGCTCAACGTGAGCATCCTGGCGGACTTGAAACCCGATTCGCGGCCCGCGCGCGCCTGGCTCATGAAGTGGCTCGAACAGGTCGATCCCGACGCGATCGTCGCCCCGTACCTGCACGAGCCGTGGGGCCGCACGGTCACGTCGATCCAGGAGCCGCCACGCCCGATCGTCGCGTTCGACAACGACCAGGGGCTGCGCCGAATGTGGCGGCTCAAGCGCCTCTCCGTGCGCGTGCACAAAAACCTCGAACTGCACGAGGGCGAGAACTTGTGCCGGCTGTTCGAAGTCGCGGGGCTTGCGTGCGAGCCCGTTCCCGCGACGCTCAAGCCCGGCGCATCGGCCGCGGCGCAGGTCGCCGGCAACAACTGGCTCGCGTCCGATTCTGAAAAACCGGTCGTGATGCTCAACCCCGAAGCGGGCACGCCTTACAAGGAATGGACGCCCGAGGCGTGGCAACGGCTTGCCGGACGCATTCTGAACGAAACCGACTGGCGCATGGTCATCAACGCGAGCCGTGGCGCGAGCCCGCTCGACGATTTGATCGAACAAAATCCCGAAAGGATGACCGCGCTGAGGCAGGAGCCGATCGATTCGCTGGTCGCGTGGCTTGCGCGCTGTGCGATGCTGATCACGGTCGATGCCGGCCCGCAGCACCTCGCGCACGCGCTCGACATCCCGAGCCTCACATTATACGGCCCGATGGACGAGCGCCGCTGGCGCGACCGCTGGGCCCGCCCGATTCACAAAACGATCCGCGCCTGCATGCCCGACCTCACCCCCGAAGAAAAACGCGGCCTCCCCCTCAACCACGAAGTCACGCTCATCGATCCGGACAAGGTGTTCGAGCAGGCACACGAGCTGCTTCGTTCGTAGTCCCGCCTTCAGGCGGCACAAAAAGCCCTATCCGACTATCCTGTCACGCAAAATGCTATTTGTTATCAAATTGGTTGTCCCTCGCTTACGCTCGGGCTACTGCGTAAAATCTCCATCATGCGATGTTATTCGTCCGCGCCTTGCTTCTTTTCGGATTCTTTCCGCGCCTTCTCCTCGGCCTCGAACTCCTTCTCGAATTCTTCGGCGCACTTCCTGCAATAATCGCTCGTCGAATAATGCTGCACCCAACCTGTCCCGGCAAGCTCCGGGTGGAATCGCCATTCGGTGTGAATGTTCTCGTAAATGATGCGGTAGATGTCGCGCAGCGTGCAATGCTCGCACGCGTCCAGCGCCACGCCATACATCGCCATCTCGCCAACAATCCCTTTGACGAGCGGCTCGATTTCATCTTCCGGAATTTCGTCCGGCGACGGCAGGTTGCGCGCCGTGTAAAGCGCGTTCGCAACAGGCTCGCCGTTTTCGTGATCGATCAGGTGATCCATCAACTCCATTTCGGCCATGAACCGGTCGTCGTCTTCTTCGTCTTCCTGATCCTCACCCTGAATCGCGCGATCGACTGCGCGTGCTTGTTTGTCCAGTTCCCATTGAAGCGTATCGGTTTCGCGCGGCACGCCATGCTCGTCAAGGTAATCGCGCGGATCGACCCGTTCGACGTGCCCGTCGTCTTGCACGATGACAATTTCCGGAATGCTATCGGGCTTTGGCTTCGCGTCCGGCGGCCCGGGCATGGGCGTCGTGTGCGGCAGCGGCCGCCAATCCTCGTGGTCTCCGTCGCCCGCATTGTATTCAACAACGGGATCGGCAAGCTCGATCACGACGCGGCCCTGCTGGCAATAGAACTCGAAGTAAAACCGCCGCACCCAATAGGTCGGCGGCGCTTCGCCCAGATGTGACCGGCGCAGAAATTCCTCGACCGAGCAGTCAAACTTCCTCACCCAACCGGCCGCGCTGATGTCGCCGGTGACGCCGATGAGTCGATCCCTGATCTCGATCGGCTCTTTGGGAGGCTCCGGCACCGGCACCGCGTCGAACGA
>JAJFUE010000010.1 GCA_021372575.1 bacterium
CGCAGAGAAATTTCAAAGACGGGGGAAAGGGCTGAAGCCAAAGGCCGAGAAGCGCGCTGAAGCGCGCTGATAAGAAAACCAAGGGATCGTTGACCACCGGCTGAAGCCGGTGGCAACCCGTTCAGCCCGCTAAAGCGGGCATGGGTTCGAATTCATTTGGTTCTGGCTATGCCAGGTTAGGATTACGAGCACGACCGATTCACGATCCACGAATCACGATCAGGTGTCCACTTTTCGCATCGTCTGTTTTTTTTGCGCAAGTTTTACGGCCCAGACGTCGATACATGACTTTGAAAACCTGGGAAGGCCTATTCGCGTGGCCTGACGATCTGCTCAAGGCGGTGGTGCCAAATGAGGAAAGCCAAACACCCGATCGGCGTCGATATCGGGACGCATTCGGTCAAAGTGGTCCAGATGCGCCGCGTGAGCGACGGTTACGAACTGGAGTCCGTCGCGCAGTGCGAAATCTGGCCCGACGGCAACGTTCCGGAGGATCCGGCCGCCCAGCGCTCGGCCAAGACCGCGGCGCTCAAGCGCGCCCTCGAGGAGGGCCAGATCAAGGCCCGCCACGCCGTCTCGGCCCTGTGCGGCGAGTCGATTATCGTGCGTTACCTCCAGCTGCCGCGCATGCCCGAGGACGAGCTCAGGAAGGCCCTGCAGTGGGAGGCCGAGGAATACATCCCGTTCCGCCTGAACGAGGTCAACATCGACTCGATGATCCTTGGCGAGGTCGATGACGCCGAGCACGCGAAGATGGACGTGCTGCTTGTCTCGGCCAAGAAGGACCTGATCGAGGAGCACGTCGGCATCATCCGCGACGCCGGCCTCGAGCCGCGCGTCGTCGATGTGGATTCGTTCGCCTTCCTCAACTGCTTCGAAACCAATTACAACCCCGGCGTCGATGAGTGCCTGGCCCTCATCAACATCGGCAGCTCGATGACGAGCATCAATATTTACGGCAACGGCCGCACGCGCTTCTCGCGCGACATCCCGATCGGCGGCGACACGATCACGACCGCGATCCGCTCGCGCCTGAACTGCTCGTGGACCGAGGCCGAGCGGCTCAAGCTTGAAATCGGCGCCCCGGTGTCGGAGAAATCCGGCGCCGGCGACGCCCCCCAGGCCGGCAGCCTGTTCGACACGATCCGCGGCACCGTCGAGGACCTCAGCGGGGCCGCCGGCGGCGACTCCAAGGAAGCCACCGCGACGCTCGCGATCGGCAACATCCTGAACAACCTGATCTCTGAGGCGCGCCGTTCGGTCGAGTTCTTCGAGAGCCAGTACCGCGGCCAGAACGTCGGCCGCGTCGTGCTTGGCGGCGGAACCGCCCGCCTGCGCAACCTCACCGACTACTTCGAGAGCGAACTGCGGCTGCCGGTCGAGATCATCGACCCGCTCAAGCGCGTGCGCGTCGCCCCGCGCATTCCGGGCGCCGACCAGCTCGATCGTATCCGCCATCTGTTGGGCGTCAGCATCGGCCTTGGCATTCGCGGAGCCGCGGCCTGATTCGGCCACTCCTGGACGTGTGAAAGGAACGTGCGATGATTCAAATTAACCTGCTCGACTCCGCGCAATCGAAGAACCACAAGCGCGCCGTGGTCGATAAGCCCATGCCCGCCGGCGGCGTCTCGTTCGTCGTGATTGCCGCCGTCATCCTCATGATCGCCCTCAACGGCGCGGTCGGCTGGACCTGCTGGAGCGCCATTTCCGATTCGAGCAACAAGTACGAGGCCGTCGCCGCCAAATACAAGAAGGTGCAGGGCCAGATCGATTCCAAGATGAAGACGGCCGACGAGGTGCGCAAGTTCCGCGAGGTCGTCAGCAACCAGATGGACGTCCTGCGCACGCTCGACCCGCCCGACCGCATCCTGTGGAGCCAGAAGATCAACATGCTGGCCAGCCTGATTCCGTCCGACGTGTTCATCGACGAAGTCCGCATCAACGAGGACGTCCAGATGGTCGAGACCGAGGCGTCCAGGAAGGCGATCGAGACCTGGAAGAAATCCAACGACCAGAAGAAGGGCGCCCAGCCCAAGCAGGTCTTCCGGCCCGTCCTGCGTTACCACCTCACGCTGTCGGGCCTGGCCATGGGCGAGGACCACGACGCCCAGAACAACAACGTCATGGCCTTCCAGCGCGCGCTCAACGAGTACCAGACGACCGACGCCGTCGGCCACGCGCACCGCTTCATGGACGGCTTCCAGCAGGAGATGCAGTTCGAGGTCATCAAGGGCGAGGTTTATGAGGGCGTGGCGGTCAACAAGTTCGTGTTCAAGCTGACGACGGTTCCGTTCGGCGAGGAAAAGGCCAAGCCGGCCCCCGCACCCGAGAAGCGCGTCGCCAGCGCCGCGAAATAACACTGAAACCAATCCTGCAAGGCGGGAGACACACAGATGAGCCTGAACGATATCCAGAAATCCAAACTCATGATGACCGTCTTCGTCGGCGTGGTCTGCATGATCATGATCGGCTTCTTCCACTTCATGTTCGGCCTCAAGTGGGTCGCGCAGAACGAGCGGATGCGGGCCGACGTCGAGAAGAAGCTGGTCTCCGCCGAGGCCGATCTCAAGCAGATCAACGACCTGGTCAACCAGCAGAAGGAACTCGAGCGCCAGTCCGAGATGATCAAGAAGGTCACCCAGCGGCTGCCGTCGAGCCAGGACGCGCCCGGCTTCCTCAACGCGCTGTTCACGACGCTTTCCACCACCGGGATCGTCCAGGAGGAAGTCAAGCCGTCCTCGACCGAGGCGCGCGCGCTCTACACCGAGATCCCCTACGCGATCCAGGCGCACGGCCGCTACCACGCCATCGGCCAGTTCCTCACGCTCATCGAGCAGAACCCCGAGCGTTTCATGCGCGTCAAGAACCTCCAGATCGTCAACGACGCGGACCGGCCGTCGATCCATCCCATCAAGATGGATGTGACGACGTTCATGTTCAATCAGTGATCGAGGCTTAAAGGAGCGGGACGATGTCCTCAACGCAACACATTCGGCACATCCTGGTTCTGGCGGCGCTGGCCGTTTGCGCGGCCGGGACGGCGCACGCCCAGTCGCCCCTGCGGGCGATTGCGCGCGCCTTCTCGGGCGGCAAGCAGCCTGCGGCGCAGCCGACCCCAACCCCCAACAAGTCGGCGGCCCTTGCGAGCGATCCTTCGCTCGGCGTCAGCCACGGCTACCGGGGCGTCACGCCCAACGCCGAAGTGGCCGCCGCGCAGGCGCGCAGCGCGTTCAATTCCATCGCCGAGAAGCTGCCGACCTTCGGCGGCAAGAACGCGGCCGACTTCGGCAGCGAGCTCGAGGAAGGCACCTCGACCCTTGCCGTCAACCTGTTCAACAATCCCGAAATCCGCAAACTCCTCGGCGACAATCCCCGTTTCATTTACGACACCGCGGGCAAGAGCGACCCGATGGTCGTGCCGTGGGTGCGCCGCGCCGCGATCTTCAAGGAACTGATGGCCCGCGCCGACCAGCAGATCATCGACGGCAAGCTTGACGACGCCCTCGCCACCTACAAGAAAGTCCTCGACATGCGCGACCAGCGTTTCGTCGCCGCCGTGCAGCTGAAGCTCTCCGAGCTCGCCAAGCTCAAGCAGGTCGATGCGGCCAAGCTGGCCAACGCCCAGGCGGCCTCCGGCGTGGTCGAGACGGTCGAGCTTCCGACGTGGGTCCAGGAAAACACCACCGGCGTCCTGTTCGAGAAGGACCGGGGCCGCGGGAACAATCTGTGCCTTGTCGGCGAATACATGCTGCATGTCGGCGAGGCGCTCCCGAATTACCCGGAGGTCACGGTGGCCGCCATCGGAGAGAAGTCGGTCACCTACCGTGTTCGCGACCGTGAATTCAACGTGCAGCTCAACAGCGAGCCGATGACCAACACCCCGCCCGTCAAGGTGACGGCGGTCAACGGCACTTCGGCCCAGCTGCGCTACCGCAACCAGAATTTCAAGTTGGAAATGATCAAGTAACCCAATGAAGTGCACAGCCGGCGCCGGGCCACACCCCGCGCGGCGAATCGAACCGTCAAGCACAGATGGACCGGTGCAAGTGCGGAAGGAGTCAGGGATGTTTACGAGGAAAAGCAACGGATGGCAATTCGGCGTTCTGGCCGTGCTGCTGCTGGCGACCTGCCCCGTCTGGGGCCAGGACGGCGCCATGGATGGGAAGGAACTGGCGGCCGGGCCGGCCCTCAAGGTCGAAGCCCCGCCGGTAAACATCGTGGCGGCGCCCAATGACGCCAAGGGGTCCGAGCGCATTCAACTGACGTTCGGCGAGTCGGAGAAGGACCTGCTCACGCGGGCGGCCGTCGAGAAGCTCGATGCCCCCATCGAGTCGCTCGAGTTCTCCAACGCCGACCTCAAGAACGTGATCCGCATCATCGGCGAGCGGCTCAACATCAACTTCATCTTTGACGCCGGCGACATCGGCGGCAACATCACCCTGCGCCTGCGCAACGTCCGCCTGCGCGACGCCCTCGACTCGATCCTCAAGACCCGCAAGCTCGCGATCATCGTCGATCCGAGCGGCATCTTCCGCATCGTCCCGCAGGAGCAGATCAACCGCAGCGTCATCGAGACCCGCACCGAGGTCATCCAGCTCAACTGGATCCGCGCCGAGGACGTCGCCACCACGATGAAGCCGTTCCTGTCCTCGGACAAGGAAGGCCGCCTCGTGCCGAACATGGAATCCAACACGGTGATCATCACCGACGTTCCGCCGCAAATCGAAGTCATTCGCAAGCTGATCGAGAAGATCGACATCCCCGAGCGCCAGGTCGGCATCGAGGCCCGCCTCGTCGATGTCAACATCGGCGCCCTGCGCAACCTCAGCTCCAATATCTCGGTCAGCAAGACGAACGAGGTCCGCGATCGCCAGGCCGGCGCGCCCGGTTACAGCGACTTGAACCAGTACGGCCTGGACGCGCTCGGCGTCGTCAACAACCTGATCGAGGGCGCCTCCGTCAAGAGCGGCATGGGGACGCTGGCCCTGGGCGACACGATCGGCATCTTCGGGCAGGACTACGCGGTCAACGCCGTGTTCACCGCCCTGGAGAACCGCGACATCGTCGAGATCCTGGCCAACCCGCGCGTCACCACGCTCAACAACGTCCCGGCCAACATCGACATCGTTGAGGAAATCCCCTACATCTCGGCCGCCCAGGTCAACAACGGCGTCCAGACCAACACCGTCGAGTTCCGGCCCGCCGGCATCAAGATCCTGTGCCGGCCGATCATCACCCCCAACGACTACGTGCGCATGGAGATCGAACTCGACCAGAAAATCTTCCGCAAGCGCGTCGGCTCCAGCAACGACGACCTCTACAACGCGCCGCAAATCGACGAGCGCAAGGCCAAGACCAACGTCATCGTCAGGACCGGCGAGACCGCCGTCCTCGGCGGCCTGCGCCAGCAGAACAAGAACGAATCCATCTCGGGCGTGCCGTTCCTGCACCGCGTCCCGCTGCTTGGCTGGCTGTTCAAGGACAAGAGATACAACCAGACCAAGACCGAGTTGATCCTCATGATGACCCCCACGATCATCCGCGACAATCACAAGCTGACCGAGAAGGAACAGAAGTTCTACAACAAGATCGACACCAACTGGAACATCCCCGATTACAACATGGAAGACGTCAGCACCCTGGGTGATCTGAAGGCTCCCAACGCCAAGAAGGCGAAGAAGTAACACACTGCTACCCCTTCCGCTCAAGGGCTCCCGTCCGCCACGGGAGCCCTCTTTTTGTTTTCTTTCCGGGTCAACACAACCTATCATGATCATTCCGAAGTGAACATCGGCTGAAAGGAATAACCATGCGCCGTTTCATGTTGCTGACCATGTTGGCCGGCCTGATCCTGCTGGCCGCCGCGTGCGAGCAAGCCACCGCGCCGAAAACCAGCACCGGGCCGAAGCTGCCCGCGCCCGAGATCGTCAAGGCCACTCCGGTCCCGATTCCCGTGACCACCATCCCCGGCGACGGCAAGGTTCCCGTCTATCTGAAAATCCGCGAGCCGCTCAAGACGCTCGAGCGCGTCAGCGAATGGACCTCATCGACGATGCCGATGATGACCGCTTCGACCATGGCGCAACAGATCGAAATGATGGGCATCCCGATCAGCCGCTTCACGCCGGGCGGCAACATGCTCGTCGCGGTGTGGCCGCAGATGGGCAGCGCCCAGTTCGGCGGCATCCTGCCGCTGAACGAGCCCGCGGACCTCTCGCGTTTCGGCGTCCAGACCGAAATGATCCCCGGCGGCGGCCTCCTGTTCGGGATGGACACGGCCGGCCAGGGCATGAAGCAGGCGCAAACCGCGCGCGAGGACCTCGTCAAAATCGAGAAAGCCCCGATCGACTCCGACTTCGAGCTCGGGGCCGACGTTCAGCTCTTGTGGCCGGTCTTTGGCCCGCTGGCGCGCTTGGCGGCGCCCAGCTTCATCAACGGCATCATGGCCGGCCAGCAGATGGGCGACCAGGCTTCGCCGATGCCCCCTAACATGAAGGCCGTTCTCATGACCGAGGCCGCGGCCGTCATGGACTTCCTCAACCAGGTCCGCGACGCGACCTTCCGCGTGAAGCTCGACAAGGACGCGCTCGAGCTGTCGGCCGTCGTATCGGCGATCAAGACGCCCGACGGCGGCACCACGCTGAGTAAATTTCTCAGCGCCGAACCGGTGGCCGCGCCCGAGCTGACCAGGTTCGTCTCGCGCAACCAGATAGTCGGCCAGTCCACCGTTCGCGACATGGGCAAGATGATGGAGATCATGTTCGGCTACATGGCCAACATGGTGCAGGATCAACCCGGTGCCATCGACGAGCTGCGCCGCCAGTTTGCCGGCATCGAGAAGATCGGCGCCATGCACACGGCCTTTGGCATGTCGATGTCGCCGAACGCCGCGATGCGCCTCGAATACGTGATGGTCGCGGATCATCCCGACGAACTCATGAAGCTCGTGCACGAAAAAATTGCCGCCATCAACAGCGGTCCGCTCCATGAATTCTACGTCGGGCTCGACATGGACGTGCACATCACGACCCAGCCGCTCACGCGCCAGTACAAGGGCTACACGATCGAGAAGTATCTCTTCCGCATGGCGCCCGGCCCGAACGCCCGCAAGATCGACCGCCAGATGATGGCCGCGATGTTCCCCGGCGAGGTCCCATGCGAAATCGCGCAGGTCGGCCCTTACACGGTCGCCACCATGAGCCAGCCCGCCGACGGCACGATCGACCGCGTGCTGTCGCCGGAGGGCCGCTCGCCGGCGCGCTCGGTGCTGACCTTCCCCTCCGGCGCGGTGTTCACCTTCGATTACGATTTGGTCAGCTACCTGCGCGCGGTGCAAAGCACGATCCCGGGCATGGAAAAGGTGCGCCTGCCCGCGAGCGCCCCGGCCGTCCTCATCGCCGGTTATCACCAGCAGGGCAAGGCCTATTACGTCCTGCAAATCCCGCGCAAGACGATCATCGCGATGTCCGGCCTCAGCCCCGAGGCCGCCGAAACCACCGGGACGACGAATCAATGATGAATGATGAATGATGAATGATGAGACGCGGGGTGGATCGGCGACGGTCCACCCCGTTTTTGTCGGCAGGTCGCTTCGGCGTATCAAGATTTCCTCAAAATCGGATGTCCCCCGCTGTAGGCTGCGTTTCATAATCGCTATATGTCTCATAGGTCTCATGGGTCCCATCACTCTTATCGCCCACTGCTCCACCCCATCAACTTGACGATAACCCACTCGGGCGTCATACTGTTTGCTTGAGCGAGTGTAGTTGTTGAACCGAAGGAAAGCAGCCCAATGGTGGAACGTTCCAGGGAATCGTTGATCGCAATCATGGCCGCGGCGTTGTTGATCGCCGCGGGCGTCTTGCTTCAGTTTTATCACCTCTCGCGGCCCGAGTTTTACCGGGACGCGCCGGCGCGCTCCGGCGCGTATGCCGCCTTGATGAACGCCGACGGCGCCTGGCTCGCGCCGGCCGTCGATGGCCAGCCGCAATTCGACGCCTCACCGATGCACCTGTGGGCGGTCAAGATCGCCTCGCGCTTGCGCCCGAACGTGAAGGCCTTGAACGTCCGCGCCCCGGGCGCGTTATGCGCGCTCCTCCTGTCGGTGCTCGTGGCGTGGTGGTTCTTCAGCCACGCCGTCCGTTACGGCCGCGAGGACATGGCCGAGGTGCCCCCGGAAGGATTCGGCCTGCTCGCGGGCCTGATCACCGCGTCGAGTCCGTTCCTCATATTCGCCGGCCGGTCCGGTTCGCCGGCCGCGATGTTCACGCTGATCTGGCTCGCGGCCGCGTTCTGCTGGGGCGAATCGCTCGAGGCGCGCCGTTCGTTTTATGCCGGGCGGCCGTGGCGCGTGTGGGTGATCTGGGGCTACCTGCTGGCCGGCCTGGGGATGCTCATCTATGGCCCATTCATGCTGCTGCTTCTGTGGGTTCCCTACGTGCTCGCCGCGCGCTCCTACCACCTGAGCCGCCCGACGATCGTGCATTTCTGGGGCCTGTTGCTTGCGCTTCTGATCGGCGGCTTGTGGCCGGCGTGGGCATCGATCGAGTGGCCCGCCCGCGCGGCTGAAATCTGGCGCCTGTGGCTGACGCTGCCGTTTGCCGGCCAGCCGCCGGTGAGCCTCGCCACGCAGGGCGGCCTGTTCGTTCTCGCCCATTTGCCGTGGCTTCTTCTGGCGCTCGTGATGGCCGTCCGCGTCAAGCTGCGCAAGGACCGCTCGCCGACGCTGGTCTTCTGGATGAACACGCTGGTCGGGGCGGCGATCGTGCTGCTCGTCGCGGCGCCGTGGACGGGCGGCCTGATGCTGCCGCTCGTGCCGATCGTGGCGCTCCTGTCGGCCGACGCGCTGTTCCGCTGGAATTTCGAGCATGCCGGCGCGGTGGTGCTCCGCGGCGTCCTGCGCGTCACGATCGCGCTGGGGCTGCTCATCGGATACTTCATCGCGTTCGTCACCGAATCGGGCCTGGGTCAGTCCCTGCTGGCGGTATTGGCGCTTTCGTGGCTGGTCTGGACGATTCGTGCGCAGCGCCACCGCATCATGTACAGCCAGTGGCAGACGACCG
This sequence comes from bacterium, assembly GCA_021372575.1. Taxonomy (GTDB): domain Bacteria; phylum Sumerlaeota; class Sumerlaeia; order MVZB01; family MVZB01; genus JAJFUE01. The sequence continues at coordinate 9,063 of JAJFUE010000010.1, forward strand.
TGCGCCTCACGACCATCGCCATGATGATGCTGGTCGCGTGCGAGGCCGCCTTCCTTGCCGACTGGGTGCCGCGCGAACAATTCTTCCACTCCACGACCGGCTACTTCAGCCGCGTGCGCGACCGCCTGGAATCCCTGGAATGCACCTCGGCGTTCCTCGGCCGCAAGCTGCCCGGGCTTTACATGTATTACCTCAGGGGCAAGGACGCGCCGCGCCTCGTGAGCGACCCGGCCGCCATGCGCGCCGGATCGCGCCAGAACCAGGTCCTGTTCGCGCGCGATCGCTACCAGGAACTCGCCGGCAAGCCCGGTTTCGTCCCGCTCACGTTCAACTCCGGCGGCGACATGGAACGCCCCTATGACGCGATGTATCTGGCGCTGCCGGCGGGAACCGACACGACCACGATGCCGCTTCGCATCGCGCTGATCGGCAACAGCGGCTCGCGCCACACCGGCGCGATCGACGTCGGCCGCAGGATGAACTCCGAAAACAACATCGCCCCGATCGATCACGTGCTGACGCTCGGCAACAACGTCTGGGGCCCGGGCCTCACCGACCACCTCGATTTCACGATGAGCTTCGAACATCCGTTCGGCCGGCTGTTGCGGCACGGCGTTCTCTTCCACGCGACCCTTGGCCACGAGGACCAGTCCTATGCGTGGATCCAGACGTATTACCCGCCGTTCCGCATGGACGGCCATCGTTATTACGCGTTCTCGGCGCGGGGCGGCCTGGCCGACTGCTTCATGCTCGACAGCGAGCCGATGCTCGGCAAGACCCTCCAGGACATGGAGCAGGTGCGCTGGCTCGAGAAGGCCCTGTCGGAGTCGCGCGCGCGCTGGAAGATCGTCTGCTTCCACCAGGCGCTCCTGACGGCCGCCGGCAAGGGCAAGACCTCGGCCGCCATGGCCGCGACGCTGATCCCGATCTTCGAGCGCCACGGCGTCAACCTCGTGGCGTGGGGCAACAACGCCTGGTACGAGCGGCTGCGCCAGAAGCCGAACGGCCCCGTCTATATCAACGGCGGCTGGAGCGGCGGGGCCGATTCGACCGGATTCGCCCGGCAGCCGTTCCTGCAGGCGTCCTCCGCCGAGCACGCCGGCTTCGTGATGCTCGACATCACCGACAAATCGATCCGGCTGCGGGCGATCAACCGCAAGGGCCAGGTGGTGGACAAGGCCGAGATCCTGCCCATCGTCCCGCCGACCCCGCAGAAATGAACCCGATCCGGCCGCGCCCTCTGGCAGCCATCCGCGGCTGGGGCGCGGCCGTCCTGGATTTTGTCTATCCACCGCTCTGCATGATCTGCCGCAACCGACTCTCCGCGGCGGAGCATACCGTTTGCGATGCGTGCCGGACGCGCCTGGACCTTCGGCCGCAATGGCGCTGCCAGATTTGCGGCGGCGCCGGGATCGGCGGCGAGCCGCGCCCGGGCCGGCCGTGCCGGCTGTGCCCGCCGGCGGGAGCGGCCTGGCGCGGCGTGTTCAGCGTCGTCGGATACGGAACGCTTCCGGCGCGTTGCGTCCACATGTTCAAGTATCAGCGCCGGATCGAACTGGGCCGCGTCATGGCGCGCCTCATCTGCGAACGACTGGCCGGGCCGATCGGCGCCCTGGCCGGCCGCATCGACGTCATCGCGCCGGTTCCGCTGCACTGGGCGCGCCGCATGGGCCGCGGCTTCAACCAGAGCACCCTGCTGGCGCGGCCCCTGGCCTCCGCATTGGGCTTGCCGATGAATCCAAGACTCCTGCGCCGCGTCCGTTACACGCGCCGTCAGGCGCTGCTGCCCCGCGAGCAGCGCGGCGATAACATCCGCGGCGCGTTCGGCCTCGGCAGTCGCGCCGGCCTCGACGGGCTCGGCGTGTTGCTCATCGACGATGTCGTCACGAGCGGCGCCACGATCGACGAATGCGCGCGCACGCTGATGTCGGCCGGCGCGCGCGAAGTCTGGGCCGCCAGTTACGCCCGGGCCGGCATGGGCGGCCCCGAGCCGGAAGAATAGGGCGATTGCCGAAAGGCTTATCTCACTCGTTCCCAGACCGACCGATTCTGCCGTTCGCGTGGAGTGGATGTCTGCAATAACTATTAATAATAAATATTGTGGTCAATTAAACGATCCGTCCGGCGGAACAGCTTTAGTGCGAGTGACTTTCCAGACAAAAGTCTTGCGGTAATCGCCGTAATCGAGACGGGGCTCGGTTTTGAAGTTCGGTGCCGATTCGATTACTCGGTAATGCGTGAAATTGAATACAGAATGCATACAAATTCTTTCTCACAGAGAAACAGAGAGACAGAGACCACAGAGAAAATTGGGGATTTTGGAACCACGTCGTATGTGTTGAGCGAGCGCAAGCCGATTTTCATCGAATGGCGTTGGCAACCGAGCGCCAACGGCGCGAAAGAATACAGCCTGGGGCGGAGCGCAGCGCAGCCCCAGGTCATCAGTCGTCATGATCGGAGCGCTGAAGGCGCGAAAGAAATGGACCACGGGTTTCTTCCGCTCTTTCAGAGCTTCCTAACGTGATGCGATTCTGACCTGGGGCGTCGCTTCGCTTTGCCCCAGGCTATATTCTTGTTGCGCTTTCAGCGCGCGCTTTT
>JAJFUE010000021.1 GCA_021372575.1 bacterium
GCGCGACAACCAGCAGATCGCCGAGCGCGTCATGGACAGCCAGGACCTCGAGCGCGAACGCGGCATCACGATCACCGCCAAGCACTGCACGGTCGAGTGGGGCGGCCACCTCATCAACATCATCGACACCCCCGGCCACGCCGATTTCTCCGGCGAGGTCGAGCGCGTGCTGTCGATGGTCGATTCCGTACTGCTCCTTGTCGATGCCAACGAGGGCCCGATGCCGCAGACGCGTTACGTGATGATGCGCGCGCTGAAGCTCGGCCTGCGCCCGATCGTCATCATCAACAAGGTCGATCGCAAGGGCGCGCAGGCCGACCTCGCGCTCAGCCACACGTTCGACCTCTCGATCGAGCTCGGCGCCGACGACCACCAGGCCGATTTTCCCGTCCTGTACGGCTCGGGGCTGGACGGCTGGCTCGTGCGCGACCTCGAGAAAGACAAGCACGAAGGCATGCAGGCGCTGTTCGAGACGATCATCGAACACGTCCCGGCGCCCAAGGTCGAGGAAGGCGCCCCGTTCCGCATGCAGGTTTCGTCGCTGGCGTGGTCCGACTACGTCGGCCGGATCGGTTGCGGCCGCGTGCTGTCGGGAACCATTCGCCGCGGCGACGCGATCCAGCGCACGACGGTGCGGCTGCGCCGCCCGGGCCACCCCGAGGATGGCTGGGAAGTCGATTCGACCAAGGCCGAGCGCGCCGTTCACCTGTGGGTGATCCGCGGCCTGGAGCGCGAAGAAGTCGAAGAAGCCGGCGCCGGCGACATTGTCTGGATTGCCGGCCCCGAGGAAATCGGCATCGGCGACACCCTTTCCGACCCAACCTATGTCGAGCCCGCGATGGCGCCGCTCGATATCGAAGAGCCGACCGTGTCGATGTTCTTCCTCGTCAACAGCGGCCCGTTCGCCGGCGAGGAAGGCCGCGCCGTGACGCTGCGCCAGATCCGCGAGCGCCTCGACCGCGAGCTGCGGACCAATGTGGCCTTGCGTGTTGAGGATTTGGGGCGGGCCGACGGCCTCAAGGTCAGCGGCCGCGGCGAGCTGCACCTCGCGATCCTCATCGAGGAGATGCGCCGCGAGGGTCTCGAGCTGTGCGTCTCGCGCCCGGAAGTCATCGTCCACCAGGACGACGACGGCAGCCCCCTCGAGCCGATCGAGCAGCTCGTCATCGACGTCCCGGAGTCCTACCAGGGCGTCGTGATCGAGAAGCTCGCCAAGCGCAAGGGCGAGATGAAAGGCGTCATGGCCAGCGGCACCGGCCTCATGCGCCTCGAATTCGAAATCCCCACGCGTGGCCTGATCGGTTACCGCAACGAATTCCTCACCGACACGCGCGGCCTCGGCGTGATGACGAGCCGCTTCACCGGCTACGGCCCGTGGCGCGGCGACATCGGCGCGCGCGGCCGCGGGGCCCTCGTCGCGATGGAAACCGGCATGGCGACCGGTTACCAGATCCAATCGCTCCAGGCCCGCGCCGTCATGTTCGTCGAGCCGGGCGACCGCATCTATGCCGGCATGATCGTCGGCGAAAACAGCCGCGATACCGACATGCCGTGCAACCCGACCAAGGCCAAGCAGATGACGAACCACCGTTCGAGCACGAAGGACGCCACCGTGACGCTCAACGTCGCGCGCAGCCTCAACCTGGACCAGGCGCTCGAGTGGATCGGCCCGGACGAGCTCGTCGAGGTCACGCCCAAGTCGATTCGCCTGCGCAAGGCGATCCTCGACGCCGAAGCCCGCAAAAAGGCCGAGCGCAAGCAGGCCTCGATGGCGGCCGTGTGATTTTTGTCGCAGAGATGCAGAGCCAGGCAGAGACGCAGAGAATTGCCGGCGCCGTATGTGTTTGGCGCAATCCAGAAGTGGAATTTGAATTTGACCCTGAAGGGCGACATCGTGGGAATTCATGTTTAAAGAAACTATGTCGCCCCTACAGGGCTCCGATCAAAATATATGCCACTCTTGACCCAGGGTTGCGCTCGCAACAGCCTCGCTCCACCCTGGGCTTTAAACTACATCACCCTTTCAGGGTGAAACTCACAACCCCAAACACGTTAGAGTGATTGACAAAAGTTTTCCGGCAATGCGCCAATCGAGATGGTTCCAAGTTTGGCGATTCGATGATTGGTTCGATTACGATTACGAGCACGAACGGACAACTATCGGCAAGCGCTCTAAATACATAGCCGGCGCAAGCCGGCGTTTTTTTCTGGGCACACCGAACTCTTGCCCGGCAACGGCCTATAGGACCTATGCCATCCGTGTCGCCGGGCGCTACTGATCGTTATTGTTGTCGTCGCCGCCCAGTTGATCTTCGAGATTCGTCAGTGTCTGCTGGGCCGCGCTGAACGCCGCCGCGTTGGCCTGATCGATCGCTTCGGGTTCCAGTCGTTCGATCAATTGCAACCTGGCCTGGATGAGCGGCAGGTCTTCCTCGGTATAATCCTGTTCGCTCGAGAAGCCGTCCTCAGTCAGCCTTGCGATCAGTTCGGCGCGGGTGATTGCGGGGATGTTGCGATTGTTGATCGCCGCGAGCCACGTGCGCGTCGCATCCTCATCTGTCCCGACCTGCGGCAGCGCGCGCCGCGCCTGCTGTTCGGCCTCGCGCCACTCCTCGCCGGCGCCGGGCGTCGCGGCCTGCGCGAACGTCTGGGCCGGCCGCGGCGTTCTTTTCCGGGCCACGGTTCTGGTCGTGTCCGCGTCCGAACGCGTGATCGTGAGGTCGTTGCGCTTCGCCCTTTCGGCGCGTCCGCCTGGTTTCGCGGTCCTGTCAGGGCCATGGTTGGCCTGCTGAATCATGAACACGATGCACGCGAGCGCAATCAGCGTCGCGATGGCGATCTTGAGTTTCATGCGAGCGCTCCTGAGAACTTTATTCCGCGTGGCTCCATGCCGTCGCCCGCGGATCGATCTGATCGTACACCAGCGGGTCGATGTCGAGCTGGCCGAGCAGGCACGCCCGGAAATCCCGCGCGAGCTTCACGTTGAACCACACGGCGGCCGCCGAGAACAAAACAATCAGCCCGGTCAGGACAACGAGCGTCGTGGTCGATGTCAGGCTGCCCGACCATTTGAAGAACATCAGCGAATACGCGATGAACAACACCGAGCCGATCAGGAGCAGCGCCAGCGTCGAGAGCCCCTTGAGCAGCCCGCTCCTCAGCCGGACCTCGATCCACAACCGGCTGACGTAGAGCAGCGCGAGCCACGCGATCGTGCTGAAGAACAGCGCCTCATAGAACAGCGCATGGCGCAGGGAATCCTCGTACAGCCAGGTCTTGTCGGCCGCGTCATACACGATCACGTGCTGTTCGAGGGCGTACAGCACGAGCGAGAAAAACGCGAGCAGGAAGTACTGGCGCACGACGATCCATGCCGGCAGCACAAAACCGTTCTTCAGGTCGCGGTCGGTCACGGGCGAGGCGAGCACCTCGGCGGTCCAGTGCGCCTCGAGCAACAGCTGCATGAGTTCCACGCCCGAGATGCGCGTCAGCGACCAGATGAAAAAGAACGGATAGACCAGCGTCAGCATGCGCACGGCCGTCGAGACGTAATCGACCTCTTCGAGCGGCAGCAGCACCAGCACGCACAGGATCAGCAGTCCGAGCCAGCTGTAGCGCAGCAGCCATTCCTCGATCGTGAACAGCCGCTCGAACGACCCCGCCTTGCTGCGCGCGAAACGCACCATCAGCGGGTAAAACGGGTTTACCGCGAGCGGCTTGGGCAGGCAGGTGTGCTGGCCGAGGGGCATCGTGGCCTCGCTCAGATTTTGCGCAGGTAGCCCTCAATGCAGATATCGGTGCCGATATTCTGGATCGTCATGTCGTTGAGCATCAGCGCGTGGTCCATGTCGCCGATGCCGAGGTCCTCGACGGGGTTGCGCAGCTGGCAGCCGCCGATGAGCTTCGGCGCAAGGAACACGTGGACCTTGTCGGCGAGGCCCTTCTGGATCAGCGCCGTGTGGATCTGGCGGCCGCCCTCGACAAGGACCGACATGACGCCGAGCCGGTGCAGCTCCTGCACGACGAGCTGCAGGTCGATGATGCGCCGCTTGCTTGGGATCACGATCACGCGGCAGCCTTCGTTTTCGAAAAAGTCGATCTGCGCCGGCTTGGCGAACGGCGTCGTGAACAGGATCACTTCGCCCTTGCGCCGCTCGCGCAGCAGGCGCGCCCGCGTCGGCATCGAGAGGTCGCCGTCGATCACGATGCGCTTGGGCTGCTGCCCGTCGTAGCCCGGCAGCCGCACGTTCAGCATCGGGTCGTCCATCAGCACGGTGCCGATGCCGACCATCACGGCGTCGTGCAGCGCGCGCAGCCGGTGGCCGTGGTCGCGCGACTCGGCGCACGAGATCCAGCGCGACTGGCCGCTGTCGTGCGCCGTGCGCCCGCACAGCGACATCGCCCACTTGAGCGACATGAACGGCCGCCCGAGCTCATGGTATGTGACGAAAAATTCGTTCAGCCGCCGCGCCTGGTCGCCGAGGCAGCCGACCTCGACGTGGATCCCCGCCTGCTTGAGCGCCTCGATCCCCTTGCCGCCCACGAGCGGGTTGGGGTCGGCCATCGCGGCGACAACGCGCTTGACGCCGGCCTCGATGACGGCCCGGTGGCACGGCGGCGTCTTGCCGTGATGCACGCACGGCTCGAGCGTCACGTAGAGCGTCGAGCCCGCGGCCAGCTCGCCGGCCTCGCGCAGCGCGACGACTTCGGCGTGATGGTCGCCCGCGCGCGCATGGAACCCCCGGCCGACGACCGTGCCGTCCTTGACCACGACGGCCCCGACCATCGGGTTGGGCGAGGTATGCCCCCGTCCGCGCGCCGCCAGCGTCAGCGCCATCTGCATATATGAAAGATCGTTGCGACTGAAGTTGCTCACCAGTATCGTCCCGTACTCATCGTGCTCGTGCTCGTGCTCGTAATCGTAATCGATCCAGCGCACGGCGTTTCGAGCCATATTCATTACAAGCCAAAGCCCCCCAAGCATTCAAGGGAAAGATCGTGGATCGTGGATCGTGAATCGTGGGAGGGCGATAGCCGGCGCGGGAGGAAGGGACAGCCGGTTGTGCGGTTTTCGATTACGCCGTAAGGCGTGAAATTGAATGCAGAATGTGAACAAATTCTTGCTCACAGAGAAGCAGAGAAACAGAGACGCAGAGAAATTTCAAAGACGGGGGAAAGGGCTGAAGCCAAAGGCCGAGAAGCGCGCTGAAGCG